>JAIFMG010000166.1 GCA_020048645.1 Bacteroidota bacterium
CCCGCGATCTTGGCCAATATTGCTTCGTATTTTTTCATGGTGCAATGTAAGCATTTCTTTTTGTCCCACTATTAAGGAATAGAACAAAAATAATACTTTCTTCATAATATCAAATTTTAAATGTTTATAATTTATTGTGCAAGTACGAATTTTATGCACAGCTCCAGAAGCCGCGCCAATCCGTCAAAATTCGAATCGACAGGTTTGGGAAGTTTGGCTGCCGGCTTTGGCCCTGGACATCCGCAGTTTTGAAGGGGAGCTTGATCATCGGGGTTTGAAATTGACGATGCCCAAAGATACAAACTGTACTTTGAAAAAACAAGCGTCTTGGCGATTTTTTTTGACCTCGTGGGCGGTATGCTAGGCAACCGCTGCGGAGGAAAGCAGGTGCTTATTGACCGGAAAGCTATATTTTGCTCGCATCAATCCTTTTTGCCTACCACTCGCTCTTGTAAAGAACCTTTTTTGGCATCATTACGAGAGCGTGTGGGCAAAGCAAAAAGCATTTATGCGGGCACAACGAAGTCATCCGGTCAAGATATGTTCGCCTTGATGGTCTCAGTTTTCCTGTAGCCCCTGGCTTTGACGGCCTGGAAGAGCGAGTTGAAGCCCTCGAGTATCCCGTTGGCGCTACGGTTTTCCGCCCAGTTGGCTACGCGAGCCCAATGCCCTTTGATGGCCCTGGCCACCTCGACGACCTGTGGAATCCTGCTGTGGGGTGGATGCTGGCGATAACGGAAAATGGTAGGCGGCGTTGCTTTTTTTGTGGGTTTTGAAAGTAGAATGTTCGAGTTGCCAAAAAACTTCCTTTCTTGCACAAAAGTTTGAGTTACGCACATCTGTCAACAAAAAAGCGATGAACGCCCTTGCATATGTTAGCAACTTCTTTGTTTTCAATCATTTATTCATTCGCAATATTTAGAATTTTATCTATCAATTTTTTGTTTAACCAAATTCCGCTGTCGATCATTTGATTTATTAACGGTTTGATTTTTTCGACAAAACCCAATTCTTTTGCTTTTAACAAAACGCCAATTGTTCCTGTTACTTTTAGATTAAAATATTCGGCAAACTCTCGTCCCAATCTTTCATCAATTATCACTAAATCTGCCTGTAATTCGTTTGCTAAAACAATTACTTCGGCTTCTCCTTTATCCAAGTCACGTAAATATTTTATGGGTTCTTTGTTTTTTATTGATTGTATTGTAATCCATTCAAATTTACATATATCTGTATAAAATGGCTTATCCTTTCCTTGTTCTATTTCTTCGTACACTCCTTTGGGAATAATAATCTGTCCGTAAATCTGTTGAAGTAATTCCAATTTTGAAATTTTCAATAGAGTTATTATCGGTGTTGTATTTGAAACTATTTTACGCATTTTTTAAATCGTTTAGTAGTTCTTCTTCTGATGCATACGAAAAAAAAGAAACTTGATATTTATTTATTAATTCGACAAAATCAACTCTTGTCAAATTCAGAATTTTTGCTGCCATACTCGAAGATATTTTTCCTAATTCATACAACTTTATTATCGCAAGTTTTTGCATTTCCTGAATGAATTCATTGTCCTGCATTTTTAAAGAAAATGCGAGTTGCTTTGGATATGTAACATTTATAACTTGTTCCATTTTTGTTTTTTTTAATTACTTTAGCAAAGATAACGAATATTGTGAAGGACTCCTCATCCGTTGGACATAAAAGTGGCTTGCACAAGGTGGATCCGCGAGCCAGGGTTTGCCTCCGTAGGGAGGAAGGAAGCCCCTTCAGGGCTTTCTAGGCGAAGCCCGTGCCTTCGATGAGGGGCGTAGCCCTGGCATCCTATCCGAGCTTGCTTTCGGATATTTCACCTTTGAAAGCAACTTGTTATCATGCCTTCGCGGGCACGAAGTGATAGACGATCTCGACGGGTTGGGGCTGGGCTTGCGGCGGCTCGGGCGGTGCCGGAGGCGGGGGCTCGAACCGGATCTTGAGCTGGCGGGTGGCCACGAGCCGGATGCCGCGGTTGCGGGGCGCCTCGAAGCGCAGGAGCAGGGCCACGCGCTGGGCCTCGGCGTCGCAGGCGGGGTGCAGGCTCTTGCGGAGGTTTGCCTTGAGGACCTTGCCCGTGCTGTCGATCTCGAGCAGGAGCAGCACGGTGCCGCGGACGTGCAGGGGCAGGGCCTCGGCCGGATAGACGAGCCGCTCGCTGACGAAGGCCTCGAGGGCCTTGCTGCCTCCCGGGTAGAAAGGCGTCCGGATGAAGTCCTTGGTTTTCTTGCTCATGCTTGGAAATCCCGGCCCGGAGTTCGTGCTCCGGGCCGGGCGGGGTCGTTGGGCTTAGACGCCCATGTTGAACTTCCGGGGGCTGATCATGTTCTCGGGCTTGAGGATCTCGTCGAGCTGGCTTTTCGAGAGCAGGCCTTTCTCGAGGACCAGGTCATAGACGCCGCGCCCGGTCTCGAGGGCCTCCTTGGCCACCTGGGTGCTGACCTCGTAGCCGAGGAAGGGGTTGAGGGCCGTCACCAGGCCGATGCTGTTCATGACCAGGCGCCGGCAGTGCTCCTCGTTGGCGGTGATGCCGTCCACGCAGCGGTAGCGCAGGGTGCGCAGCCCGTTCTTGATCATCTCGATGGACTCGAAGAGGCTCTGGACGATGATGGGCTCCATGACGTTGAGCTCGAGCTGCCCGGCTTCGGCGGCCAGGGTTACGGTGAGGTCGTTGCCGATGACCTTGAAGGCGATCTGGTTGACCACCTCGGGGATGACGGGGTTGACCTTGCCGGGCATGATGGAAGAGCCGGGCTGCATGGGCGGCAGGTTGATCTCGCCGATGCCCGCGCGGGGCCCCGACGAGAGCAGGCGCAGGTCGTTGCAGATCTTGGAGAGCTTGACAGCCAGGCGCTTGACGGAAGAGGAGTACATCAGGAAGGCGCTGGTGTCCTGGGTGGCCTCCATGAGGTTGACGGCAGAAGTTACCGAGAGGCCGGTCACCTCGCGCAGGTAGCCGATGACCTTCTCGAGGTACTCGGGCTCGGTGTTGATGCCGGTGCCGATGGCCGTGGCGCCGAGGTTGACCTCGAGGAACTGCCCGCCGTTGTAGAGCAGGCGGTCGATCTCCTCCTCGAGGGTGACGGCGTAGGCCTCGAACGACTGGCCCAGGGTCATGGGCACGGCGTCCTGGAGCTGGGTGCGGCCCATCTTGATGATGTGGGCGAACTCGTTGCCCTTGGCCCGGAAGGACTCGATCATCTCGAGCAGGACCTCGATCAGCTTCTCGTTGCTGAAGTAGAGGGCCAGGTTGACGGCCGTGGGGTAGGCGTCGTTGGTGGATTGCGAGAGGTTGACGTGGTTGTTGGGGTGGCAATGCTTGTACTGCCCCTTCTTGTGGCCGAGGTACTCGAGGGCCAGGTTGGCCACGACCTCGTTGACGTTCATGTTGGTGGAGGTGCCGGCGCCGCCCTGGATCATGTCCACGACGAACTCCTTGTGGTGCCTGCCGTTGATCAGGTCGTCGCAGGCCTTCGAGATGGCCTCCTCTACCTCGTCGCTGATCAGGCCCAGGTCGCGGTTGGCCTTGGCGGCGGCTTTCTTGACCATGGCGAAGGCGCGGATGAAGACGGGGTAGAAGGCCAGGGGCACGCCGCTGATGTTGAAGTTCTCGACGGCCCGGAGGGTCTGGATGCCGTAGAGGGCCTCGGCGGGCACCTCGCGGTAGCCCAGCAGGTCGTGCTCGCGGCGGGTGCTGCCCGAGGTGTACTGCTCCGAGATGTTGATCAGCTTGCTGTTGGAGCGGCTCATCCGGCGCGAGATGACCCGCGTCAGCATGGTGAGCACCTTCACGGCCAGGCCGCCTTTGGACTCGAACAGGCGCAGCAGGTCCTTGTTGTAGACCAGGTAGCCCTTGACGTCGGTCATGGCCCGTGCGCTGGTGGAGTGCGGCGAGTTGTCCACCAGGCTGCCTTCGCCCAGGAAGTCGAAGGGCTTGAAGTAGGTCAGCCGCCGCTCGTCGCCGTAGGGGCTGGTCTTGAACAGCTCCACCGCGCCTTCGCTGATGAAGAAGACGGCCTGCCGCTCGGTGTTCTCCACGAAGAGCATCTGCTGGGGCTTGAACTCGCAGGGCCGGAACAGCGAGACGATGGCGTCCAGCTCCTCGGGGCTTAGCTCGGCGAACAGCTCCATTCTCTGGGCGAACTCTATCAATTTCTGGTTTTGCATCGCGGGTTGATTTTTCGGGGTTTGAAGGTTTCAAAGCCCTAAGTTAGGATTATTCGACCGACATTCCCAAACCCTGGCCCGCTGGGACGCGCCGTCCGAAAAAACTGTTTTACAGGATTTTCGGGGCGGAAACCCATCCGGGCGGGGGGATGCCCAGCCAGACAAAGGCCCTTGGCATACGCCCCCCCTGGCCCAAAAGGGCAATCGGGAATAGCGGGCTGCTTTGGCCAAGGAGGCCTCAAGATCGGCGCTGGCAAGTTTTTCCCGATCGGCCTGGCTCCATTTCCCGACAACAGCGATAACGGAAGCCTTCTCCAATGGCCCGCCAGCTTCTCGGCTCCGGCGCGGCGAGGCTTTCTCAAAAAAATATTTCGGGATGGACAAGCTATCATGAAAAAGCCTATCTTCGCGGCGCATTTGTGAAAATGCCCATCGAACGCATCCTATGAATCTTCAGAATCGAGGCACCGCTGCGAAGTACGGACCCAACCCTACAACACTGATTGCCCCACAAGCCGCGCGTGGCCTTGGCTTTCCTGAAACAACGCAGGACAGTCTGGGTTTGGCGCTTTTCTGTTTTGGGGGCATCGCCTTACATGTGCCTTTTTTCTGAGGGCCTTCCGCAGCGGCGGAACGGCCATGACGTTCGCGTGAGTCAATTCTTTTTTTCATCCATTCATCGAAAACCTACCCGTGAGGCTAGGAAATTCCAATTTTCAACCATGAGCAGATCAGACAGATTCAAGAGCCGCAACCCACGCGGCGGAGATGGCTTCGGCGGCCACGACGCAGAGTTCGAACGTCAGGAAAAAAGCCGCGAACCCGAAGGCACCTACAAACCCAAGACCTTCAAGAAAGCAGGGGACGCCCCGGTGGCAAGGCCCAACCGCGACGACCATGACCAAGTGAAGCACGATTTCTCCGGATTCGAGCACAACGACTCGAGCCAACCCCGCGAGAGAAAACCGGAACACCGCCCCGAAAGGGACACCTACCGCCCCAAGACCTTCAAGGCGGCCAATCCTTCCGAAGGTTCCGACGCACCCCAACAAAACGAAAACGACGGTTTCAAGGCTGAACGCCAAGACCGCGAAGACAAGCCACGCAACGACGACGGCGGCTCCGACCGTCCGTTCAACCGCGAGAAACGCTCCTTCGGCGACCGCCCCTACGGCCGTCGCGAAGAAGGCGGCTCCGACCGTCCGTTCAACCGCGAGAAACGCTCCTTCGGCGACCGCCCCTACGGACGCCGCGACGAAGGTGGCGCGGACCGCCCCTTCAACCGCGAAAAACGCGAGTTCGGCGGACGCCGCGAAGAAGGCGGCGCTGACCGTCCTTTCAACCGCGAGAAACGCTCTTTCGGCGACCGCCCCTACGCACGCCGCGAAGAAGGCGGCGCTGACCGTCCCTTCAACCGCGAAAAACGCGAGTTCGGCGACCGCCCCGCACGCCGCGAGGAAGGCGGAGCTGACCGTCCCTTCAACCGCGAAAAACGCGAGTTCGGCGACCGTCCCTACGCACGTCGCGAGGAAGGCGGCGCTGACCGTCCCTTCAACCGCGAAAAACGCGAGTTCGGCGACCGTCCCAACGCACGTCGCGAGGAAGGCGGCGCTGACCGTCCCTTCAACCGCGAAAAACGCTCCTTCGGCGACCGTCCCTACGGCCGCCGCGAGGAAGGCGGCTCCGACCGTCCCTTCAACCGCGAAAAACGCGAGTTCGGCGACCGTCCCTTCGGCCGTCGCGAGGAAGGCGGCGCTGACCGTCCCTTCGACCGCGAGAAACGCTCCTTCGGCGACCGTCCCTTCGGCCGTCGCGAGGAAGGCGGCTCCGACCGTCCCTTCAACCGCGAAAAACGCGAGTTCGGCGACCGTCCCTACGGCCGTCGCGAAGAAGGCGGCGCTGACCGTCCCTTCAACCGCGAGAAACGCTCCTTCGGCGACCGTCCCTACGGACGCCGCGAGGAAGGCGGCGCTGACCGTCCGTTCGACCGCGAGAAACGCTCCTTCGGCGACCGTCCCTACGGACGCCGCGAGGAAGGCGGCTCCGACCGTCCGTTCGACCGCGAGAAACGCTCCTTCGGCGACCGTCCCTACGGACGCCGCGACGAAGGCGGCTCCGACCGTCCGTTCGACCGCGAGAGCCGCTTCGGTGGCGAAGACAGCTACCGCCCCCGTCCCGAGAAACGCGAGCGCACGCCGTCTGGCAGCGAAATCCCCTTGGAAAAGGCGCTGGACGAGAACGGCCAAATGAGGCTCAACAAGTTCATCTCTCGCTCCGGAGTCTGCTCGCGCCGCGAGGCCGACAAACTCATCGAGGGAGGACGCGTGATGGTCAACGGCGTTGTGGTCAAGGAGTTGGGCGTGAAAGTCAGCCTCACTGACAAGATCAGCTACGGCGGACGCGAGCTCTTCCCCGAGAAGATGATCTACGTGGTCATGAACAAGCCCAAGGACTACGTCACGACCACCGAAGACCCGAACGCCACGCACACCGTCATGGACCTGCTCCAGGACAGCGGCCCCGAGCGGCTCTACCCGGTAGGGCGCCTCGACCGCGACACCACGGGCGTGCTGCTGTTCACCAACGATGGCGAGCTGACCCGCGAGCTGACGCACCCGAGCTTCGAGAAGAAGAAGATCTACCAGATCAACCTGGACCGCAGGGTCAACGAACAGGACTTGCAGCGCATGATCGAAGGCGCCGAGCTGGAAGACGGCTTCTTCAAGCCCGACCGCATCGAGTACTCGGACCTGGAAGACCCGACCCAACTGGGCATCGAGATCCACTCCGGCAAGAACCGCATCGTCCGCCGCTTCTTCGACCATTTCGGCTACAAAGTCGAAAAGCTGGACCGTGTCTATTTCGCGGGCCTGACCAAAAAGGGTCTGACCCGTGGCAAATGGCGCTTCCTCAAGCCTTTCGAGGTCGGCATGCTCAAGATGGGCTCTTACGAGTGAGCCGCTGAGGCCGCGGCACGCTTGTCGTCCTAGGCCTTCGCCCTGAACCAACGGCGCCCGCTCCCTTTCGCAGGGGAAGCGGGCGCCGTTTCTCTTGTGGCGATTTTCCGGCCCGGGCGGGTGCTTTTTCGGCTGGCGGAGCGTTATGTCGTTCAAAAGCGCGATCTTGCGCCTCGAGTTCCTCCCTCTCCCCAAATCCTTCCGCATGATGAAACGCGAACTTCTGGCCGTCCTGGCCCTGGCCACCCTTGGCGGCTGCCAGACCGAGCCCATCGTCCACATCGAACTGCTGAGCCTGGAAGCCAGCCCCAGCCGCTTCATCCAAGACCGCTTCGAGCTTTCGTGGACGGCCGAATACGACCCCGAGCGGACCATCGGCTACTACGACCTGGACCTGTTCCTCTCGAAGGACGACAGCCTTTCGGCCGAAGACGCCTGGCTGGGCAGGGTTCCGTGCGCCCCGCCGGACGGCCTCTTCCTGTACGACCGCGCCGGGACGGTGGACATGGCCCGCCAGGGCACGCGCCTGAGCATGGACATCGACCGCGACGGCGTGTTCGACACGCCCGTGGACGTGGGCGAGCTCTGGGGCAACCGGCACCTGATCGCCAAGGCCACCACCACCACCCGCCCCGAGTACGACACCGTCTCGCACCAGATGGTCCTGCCCATCAGCTTCGAGTGAGCCTTTGGCGACCCTTCGCCCTCTTCTGCGCGGCAAGCTGGCCCCGTGGCGAACGGGGGGCTCCGTTCCGCGAAAACGTTCCAATGACCGCTTTTTTTATCGGGCCCCGCGCCTTGTGGCTCTGGGCTTTGCCGCGCTTTGCTAAATTCGCGGCCTGGCCCCTCGGGCGGCCCAAACAACAAACCTCCAGAACAGAATGGCACAAGACCAGGACATCTTCAAGAAGATCATCTCCCACGCCAAGGAATACGGCTTCGTGTTCCCTTCCAGCGAGATCTACGACGGACTGAGCGCGGTTTACGACTACGGCCAAAACGGCGCCGAGCTCAAGAACAACATCAAGCAATACTGGTGGCAGGCCATGACCATGCTGCACGAGAACATCGTGGGCATCGACGCGGCCATCTTCATGCACCCCACCACCTGGAAGGCCTCCGGCCACGTGGACGCCTTCAACGACCCCTTGATCGACAACCGCGATTCCAAGAAGCGCTACCGGGCCGACGTGCTCATCGAGGAGCACCGGGCCAAGCTCGAAGACAAGATCGCCAAGGAGGTGGAAAAGGCCCGCAAGCGCTTCGGCGAGCAGTTCGACGAGCAGAAGTTCCGCGAGACCAACGCCCGCGTGCTCGAGACCCAGCAGCAGATCGACCGGCTCACGCAGCGCTTCGTGGAGGCCCTGAACCAGTCGGACCTGGTGGAGCTCAAGCGCATCATCGAGGACGAGGGCATCGTCTGCCCCATCTCGGGCACCCGCGACTGGACCGACGTGCGCCAGTTCAACCTCATGTTCGAGACGCAGCTCGGCTCGCTGGCCGAGGACGCCAGCAAGCTCTACCTCCGCCCCGAGACCGCCCAGGGCATCTTCGTCAACTACCTCAACGTCCAGAAGACCGGGCGCATGAAGATCCCCTTCGGCATCGCCCAGATCGGCAAGGCCTTCCGCAACGAGATCGTCGCCCGGCAGTTCATCTTCCGGATGCGCGAGTTCGAGCAGATGGAGATGCAGTTCTTCGTCCGGCCCGGGCAGGAGATGGAGTGGTTCGAGTTCTGGAAGCAGGCCCGCATGAAATGGCACCGCGCCCTGGGCCTGGGCGACAGCAAGTACCGCTTCCACGACCACGAGAAGCTGGCCCACTACGCCAACGCCGCCACCGACATCGAGTTCCAGTTCCCCTTCGGCTCCAAGGAAGTCGAGGGCATCCACTCGCGCACCGACTTCGACCTCTCGCAGCACGAGAAGTTCTCCGGCAAGAAGATCCGCTACTTCGACCCCGAGACCAACGAGAGCTACGTGCCCTACGTGGTCGAGACCTCCGTGGGCCTGGACCGCACCTTCCTGAAGGTGCTGGCCGCCTCCTACGCCGAGGAGGCCGACCGCGTGGTGCTGCGCCTGCCCGCGCCCCTGGCCCCCGTCAAGCTGGCCGTGCTGCCCCTGGTCAAGAAGGACGGACTGCCCGAGCTGGCCCGCAAGATCCTCGACACCCTCAAGTTCGACTTCGCCTGCCAGTACGAGGAGAAGGACAGCATCGGCAAGCGATACCGCCGCCACGACGCCATCGGCACGCCCTACTGCGTCACCGTGGACCACGACTCGCTCAACGACGGACAGGTAACGCTGCGCGAGCGCGACAGCATGGAGCAGACCCGCGTGCCCATCGACAGCCTGCGCTCGCTGCTGGCCGAGAAGGTCAGCCTGCGCTCGCTGCTCGAAAAGAACGGCTGAGCCGCCCATTCCCAAAGTCACGCGCGAGGGCGTCCCGGCCAAGGCCGCGGACGCCCTCCGCTTTTCGGAGGGCTTGGGTATCTTCGCGCAAAAGGGCATCGGCCCGACCCGGACGCGGCAGGGGCCGCACGGGGCGACACATTTTCCACCCCAAAACGAAAACACATGGCAAGAAAAACCAATCGCGGCGGGCGCCTGGCGGGCCTGCTGGGCGCCGCGCTGCTGCTGGCGCAAGGGGCCTTCGGGCAGATGTACACCGGCGGCAACACCAGCCTGAACTTCGCCAACGGCATCTACTTCGACTTCGCGCCCGTGGTCGGCTACCGGTACAAGTTCCTCGACTTCGGCCTTTCGCCCTTCATCTCCTACGTGGACCCGAACAACGCCCCGGTCTTCTACTCCTACGGCGGCGGTTTCTACACCCGCATCGAGCCGATTCCCAACCTGTTTGCGCACGTGGAGCTGGGAGTCATGAACGTCGAATGGGCCACCAACGTGGACGGCCTGACGAGCTACGCCCGCCGCTGGCAGATGAGCCTGCCCGTGGGCGCCGGCTACCGGCAGCGCCTCTCGGACCGGGTGACGGCCCACGCCTCGGTGCTCTACGACGTGCTGCTCGACCCCGACTCGCCGATCGAGAACCCGGTGGTGCGGGCCGGCATCAACTACGGCTTCTAGGGGTTCTCGTTGAAGATGTTGGTGCGCAGGCCGGCGTAGAGGAAGTAGTTCTGTATCTCGCCCAGGGTCTTCTGGATGCGCAGGCCCACGCCGAGCTCGAACTCCAGGTTGAGCCGCGGGTTGAGCAGGTAGCTGCCGCTCAGCTCGGCCTGGTAGCGGGTCGTGGAGACGCCCTGGCCCACGTAGTTGCCCGTGTCGGAGATGCGGGTATTGTAGCTGGGGTAGATGCTGCTGCCCACGGTCAGGCTGTCCGAAAGCTCGTCGCCGAACCAGAGGTGGTAGCCCTTGAACTTGACGCCCACGCGGCCGAGGTCCACCCGGGCCGTGCCCACCAGCTCGTGGAAGTTGGCTCCCATCGGGTGCGCCAGCGGCATGAAGTGGCTGCCATAGGCCCGGGTGGAGTTCAGGTGCGAGTAGGTGTAGGGCCGGGCCATGTTGTACTCGGCCTGCAAGAACAGCCCTTCCACGAAGAAGGCCTGGTACCACTTGGCCCCGAACTGCCAGGCGAACTTGTTGGACCACCAGCCCTGGTGGCGGAACAGCTTGCTGAAGGTCAGCTCGTCGAGCAGGAACTGCCCGTAGAAGTGGAACTTGTGGAAGGGGCTGAGGTCGAAGCCGGCGCCCAGCAGCACGTTGTCGGGCGAGCCGATGGAATACTCCACGGGCCGATAGAACACGAAGGGATTCAAGTAGTTGGGCTCGAATCCTGGCCGCTGGAGGCTGTCGGAGGGACTCCAGATGACCGTCTCGAACAGGTAGAGGTTCAGGCGGTCGGTGGCGTTGAAGCTCAGCCAGTGCGAGGCCATCCACTTGGGCCGGAGCAGCCAGTCGCCCGCGTGGTAGTCGAAATCGCGGGTGCGGGCCAGCAGGTTGACGAACTTGAGCCTCCAGGCCGTCGTCTCGATTTTGAGGAAAGGCATCGTCGGGCCATTTTCCGAGAGCATCAGCGAGCGGTAGCCGTGGCCGATGTGGTGCTTGCCGTTGCCCAGGGTGAAGGCGAAATGCGCGTTGGGCCGGTAGCTCAGGGCGGCGTCGAGCAGCGGGAAGAGCTGGGCCTGGCCGCTCTGGCCCGCCGGGCGGCCATAGTAGCGCATCATGCCCGAGCGCCGCATCCAAGGCTGCTCGTACTCCTCGTAGGCGTGGGCCATGAAGGCCAGGTTGGCCCCCAGGCTGAACTTCCGCCAACTGGCCTGCGCGGCGGCCCCGGCCAGGAACTCGTGCGGGTTGAACTCCGTGGTCAGGTCGAAGTCGAAGAAGCTGGTCAGGATGGGGTTGACGGCCAGGTGCCCGCCATCGCCCCACCATTGGTCGAGGAAGTCGCGGCTGGCCAGCCGGTCGAGCTGGTCCAGGCCGGTCTCCAGGAACAGCAGCGAGTCGATGCGGAACTTCTCCTCGCGCCCCATCGCGTAGGGCTTCATGCCCGCGTGGAAGTTGCGGGTCTTGTCAATCAGGTGGCTTTCGTAGCGGATGGAGACGTCCTCGTGCATGGGCAGCCAGTACGACTGCGCCCGGGCCGTCAGCCCCAGGCCCAAGGCCAGCGTCAAGGTAAGCAAGGTTTTCTTCATGGCGGAATAGCAGCTTTAGGCTCCACAAAGAAAGCACATTGGGGACAAGCTGCGCAGCGCCGGGGCAATTTTCGCCCCCGCGCGGGCCGTCGGGGAGCTTGGCCGTTGGGATCGGCATCGGCGGCCCGGCCTCGCGCCAGGGCTGCGGGCGGACGATATGGGGCCGGGGGACCTCGGACTGGTTTCAAATGCTTATCTTCGCGGCCCTTCGAAGAAAAAAACACGACATGCAAGAAAAAGCGCTTGCCCTGGTAACCGGGGCTTCTGGTGGAATCGGTCTGGAGCTGGCCAAGGTGCTGGCCGAAAATGGGCACCCGCTGCTGCTGGTGGCGCGGCGGGCCGACCGGCTCGAAAAGATCAAGGCCGAGCTCGAGGCCCAGCACAAGGTGAAGGTCAGCTACTTGGCCCAAGACCTGAACCTGCCCGACGCGGCCGAGAACCTGCGTTCCTTCGCGCGCCAGCGGGGCCTGGAAATCGGCATCCTGGTCAACAACGCCGGCATGGGCGACTACCAGCTCTTCCACCGGCAAGAGTGGGCCAAGCTGGAGACCATGCTGGACCTGAACGTCAAGGCCCTGACGCGCATGACGCACGCCTTCCTGCCCGACATGCTGGCGCGGGGGCGCGGGCGGGTGCTGAACCTGGCCTCGGTGCTGAGCTTCATGCCCTCGCCCGTGATGGCGGTGTACGCGGCCACGAAGGCCTACGTGCTGGCCTTCTCGGAGGCCCTGGACAACGAGACCCGCGGAAAGGGCGTGACCATCACGGCGCTCTGCCCCGGCCCCACCGAGAGCGAGTTCTTCGACGTGGCCAACATGCGGGGCGTCGAGTCGCTCGAGCGGCTGCCCGTGGCTTCGGCCCGCTCGGTGGCCGAGTTCGGCTACAAAGCCCTGTCGCGCGGGCAGGGAGTGGCCGTGCATGGCATGTCCAACAAAGTGCTGGCAAAGAGCTTCGGCCTCATGCCCAAGCCCTTGCGCGACGCCCTGCTGCGCATGATGGGCACGCCGGAATAAACCCGGACCCTGAAAAAAACAACTTCCACCGGAACCGCGACGACAAGGCAATGGACACGCAAAACTCGGCATACGAACAGGACTGGGCGCAGGAGAGCATCGAGGTGTTCGGCGCCCGCGAGCACAACCTCCAGAACATCGACGTCTCGCTACCGCACGGAAAGCTGACCGTGATAACGGGCCTGAGCGGAAGCGGGAAGTCCTCGCTGGCCTTCGACACCCTCTACTCCGAGGGGCAGCGCCGCTACATCGAGACCTTCTCGGCCTACGCGCGGCAGTTCCTGGGCGGCATGGAGCGCCCCGACGTGGACAAGATAACGGGCCTCAGCCCGGTGATCTCCATCGAGCAGAAGACCACGAACAAGAACCCCCGCTCGACGGTGGGCACCATCACCGAAATCTACGACTTCCTGCGCCTGCTCTTCGCCCGCGCGGGCGAGGCCTTCTCGTACAACACGGGCGAGAAGATGGTCCGCTACTCCGACACGGAAATCGTGGACATGATCCAGGAGCAGTACCAGGGGCGGCGGGCCTTGGTGCTGGCCCCGGTGGTGCGCAGCCGCAAGGGCCACTACAAGGAGCTGTTCGAGCAGATCCGCAAGAAGGGCTTCCTGAGCGTCTGTGTCAACGGCAAGGTCATGGAAATCACCAACGGCATGAAGCTGGACCGCTACAAGACGCACAACGTGGAAGTAGTGGTGGACAAAATCTTCGTGGTGGACGACAGCCTCAAGCGCCTCAAGGACTCCATCGCCCTGGCCATGTCGATGGGCAAGGGGACCGTCGTGGTGATGGACTTCGAGAACGGCCAGTCGCGGTTTTTCAGCCGCACGCTGATGTGCCCCAGCACGGGCATCGCCTACGACGAGCCGGCGCCGAACTCGTTCTCGTTCAACTCGCCCATGGGCCACTGCCCCACCTGCAAGGGCCTGGGCGAGATAACCGACGTGGAGCCGGACTTGCTGGTGCCCGACCCCTCGCTCAGCATCCGCAAAGGCGCGCTCCTGGCCTTGGGGAAGTATTCCAACTCATTGGTTTTCTGGCAGTTGGAAGCCCTTGGCGAAAAGCTGGGCTTCACCCTCGACACGCCCTTCGCCGAAATCGGGCCCGAAGGCCGCAGCAAGATCTTCCACGGGACGCCCGACAAGCTGCCCCTGCGCAGCTCGCCCCTGGGCTCGAGCTACAAGCTGCCCTTCGCCGGGGTATGCCAGATCGTCAAGGACGCCGTGGCCGACAACAGCTCCAAGAAGGCTGAGAAGTGGGCCGAGCAGTTCTTCCGCGACCAGGTTTGCCCCGACTGCGGCGGCAGCCGCCTCAAGCTCGAGAGCCGGCACTACAAGATCGGCGGCAAGACCATCTCGGAGCTGGCCGACATGGACATCGCCGAGCTGGCCCAGTGGCTCGCGCGGCTGGAGGAGCGGCTCGACGCCCGGCAGGCCAAGATCGCCCAGGAAATCCTCAAGGAGCTCCGCGACCGCGTCGGCTTCCTGATCGACGTGGGCCTCGAGTACCTCTCGCTCAACCGCTCCTCGCGCACGCTCTCGGGCGGCGAGAGCCAGCGCATCCGCCTGGCCACCCAGATCGGCTCGCAACTGGTCAACGTCCTCTACATCCTCGACGAGCCCAGCATCGGCCTGCACCAGCGCGACAACGAGCGCCTGATCAAGGCCCTCAAGGACCTCCGCGACATCGGCAACTCGGTGGTGGTGGTCGAGCACGACCGCGACATGATCCTGGCCGCCGACCACGTCCTGGACCTCGGGCCCAAGGCTGGCAAGCACGGCGGGCGGCTCGTCGCGCAAGGCACCCCGGCGCAAATCCTGGCCAGCGACAGCCTCACGGCCCGCTACCTCAACGGGCTCATGGGCATCGCCGTGCCCGAGCAGCGGCGCGCCGGCAAGGGCAAATCGCTCAAGATCACCGGCGCCCGCGGCAACAACCTCAAGGGCATCGACGTGGAGTTTCCCCTGGGGACCTTCATCTGCGTCACAGGCGTCTCGGGCAGTGGGAAATCGACGCTCATCAACGAGACCCTGCATCCCATCCTCAGCCAGAAGTTCTACCGCTCGGTGCAGGACCCCCTGCCCTACGACACGATCGAGGGCATCGACCACATCGACAAGGTCATCGAGGTGAACCAGTCGCCCATCGGCCGCACGCCCCGCTCCAACCCGGCCACCTACACCGGCCTGTTCAACGAGATCCGCGCGCTGTTCGAGAAGCTGCCCGAGTCGCAGGTGCGGGGCTACAAGGCCGGGCGCTTCTCCTTCAACGTCAAGGGCGGGCGCTGCGAGACCTGCGGCGGCGGCGGCTGGCAGACCATCGAGATGAACTTCCTGCCCGACGTTTACGTGCTCTGCCCCGACTGCCAGGGCCGGCGCTACAACCGCGAGACCCTCGAGGTGCGCTACAAGGGCAAATCCATCTCGGACGTGCTCGACATGACCATCGAGCAGGCGGTGGACTTCTTCGACAGCGTGCCGGCGCTCGTGCCCAAGCTCAAGGCCCTGGCCGACGTGGGCCTGGGCTACGTGGCCCTGGGCCAGCCTTCGACGACCCTCTCGGGCGGCGAGTCGCAGCGGGTCAAGCTGGCCACCGAGCTGTCCAAGCGCGACACCGGCAAGACCCTCTACATCCTCGACGAGCCCACCACGGGCCTGCACTTCGAGGACATCCGCATCCTGCTGGAGGTGCTCGACCGCCTGGTCGAGAAAGGCAACACCGTGCTGGTCATCGAGCACAACCTCGACGTGATCAAGGTGGCCGACCACGTGATCGACATCGGCCCCGAAGGAGGACGCGGCGGCGGCCTGCTGGTCTGCCAAGGCACGCCCGAGCAGGTCAGCCAGCACCCCACCAGCCAGACGGCCCGCTTCCTGCGCCCAGAACTGGCCCAGGCCGCCCCCTCGGCCCCGCCCAAGCCCAAGGCCAAGCCCCGCAAAAAGGCCTGACCAACCGGCCCGGGCCATCGGCTGGGACCTCCGCCCGGTTGGGATGGGGCCCGGATGCCGCGGCCCTAGCCCTGTTTTTGCCCCAAGGACCGTTTTCCGAGCAGGCGGCCTGCCCAGCCTTTGCCGTCTTCCCATGCGCGGAGGTCCACAAAAGCCAAGTGGACAAAAGCCGCGCGGCACAATCTCTCGGTTTCGACAAGCTCCAGCATCAACACAATGCCCGCCAAGGATTTGGAACTTTGCGCGGCGCGGCGTAAATTGCACGCACGGATCTTGCGGCGTCCGGCGCGGAGGGCGCGCAACGCGAGCCTGGCGCCCGCGACTGGACTGCGGACGTTGCCAACGGCGCTCGCTGCGGCAATTTACTTTTTGGCAACAATCCATAAGACGATAAAATCTTACAAAATGCTGAAAATCAACAAAATTAGCAAGCCTGATTGGTTCAACAGCAAAACCCATCCGAAAGAAATTGTGGAGGAATTGCTGAAATCGACCGATTACCATTGCAGTTACAGCGATAAAAAAATCATGGATGCCCGCTTCGCGGCGATTGACAGGTTTGTGCCCAAATCCCTCCGTCCTGAACTTGCCGACGAATGGGACAACTTGTTCGCGGTCGATCGCTATGTCGAGATGACCAAAGGCGGACGATACGATGACAAAATGCTGAATCCGTCAGAAACCGATTATGACTTTGACAGATACTTCAGCATTGATGATGAAAACCTCTGGCTCATTCCCAACCCCGAGGCTACGGAAAATGACATTGAGCGCGCCAACATAACCATCAAAATATTAGGGCTGAACCATCCGCAGATTGTCCAGGACCGAAAAAGAGAGCTGGATCGCTATTTTTTGGTTTACAACCTGTTGAAGGAAAAAACGGAGCTAGAAGGAAAGACATTCGATCCCGGAGACCACAAAGAACTGGACATCGCGAATTGCTCGTACCGCTTTTTGTTGGAAAGGGCGTTGAAACGGATTCAAAACGAACAAAATGAATACATCCAAGAAATCGTCATCCGCCAATATTTCGGGATAAAAGACCTTGTCGTTTCTGATTTGGGCGACAAGAAAGAAATCTATTTTTTGGGTGAGAACGGAGATGGAAAAACACTGCTGCTCCAGGCGATACTCTTGGCCATCCGTGGCCTGAACAGCCGATTTTTGAACCAGTACATCACCGAAAACCTATACGCTGATTTCAAAATTCGGACGAAAGATGTGGTGGGAAACCAATATTTCTACAACCACCCCATGACAAGCATCAACAAGAATGTTTACGCCTATGGAGCGAGCCGGCTGAGGCATAGCCACCAAAATGACTCCGACAACGGCGGCTACCTCACGCTTTTTGACTTCGACGCGGCCCTGACGAATCCGATCCAATGGCTAAAAGAAGTTGAACGGAAAGAACTGAAAGGAATCGGCACGATAAAACTGGAAACCGCGATGGGCCTGCTGACAGACTTGTTGGAAAACAGGGTTGAAATCCAACAGACCAAAGATGGAGAATTTGTCTTTATCGAACGTGGAACGAAAGTTAGCTTTGGCCATTTGTCAGATGGCTATCGCAGCACGTTGATTTGGCTGTGCGATTTGATCAGCAGGTTGTCGAGCAACCAGCCCTCCGCGACGGACCTGAAGCAATACAAGGGCATCGTCCTGGTTGACGAAATCGGTGTTTTCCTTCATCCGCGCTGGGAGTTCTCGATCGTCAAAAAGCTCCGGGACACGTTCCCGAACATCCAGTGGATATTTACAACCCATAGCCCCATCGTCATACTTGGGGCCTCAAAAGACGCTGCGATATACCGCCTCTACAAAGAAGAGGGCATCACAAAGCTGGTCAAGCCTTACGACGAGCCTCTGAACATGACGGCCAACAGCCTACTGACGTCGATGCTGTGGCGATTGGACAGTTTCACGACCTCGGGCATCCAGCAACAAGGCGTCAGCTCCGATGATTATCCTTTTCAAAAGATCCACCAAGCCATTTCAAAATCCATCCAAGAAGTGCCGGAATTGAACGATGACAAGGTTCTCAAGATGATTGAGGAGGAATTTGAAAAAATCAGGATGGAATGAGAGCGATAAAAAAAGACGCATCCGTGCCTGCGTCCTTGTTGGGCAAAAAGTGCAGAGAAACCTTTGAGTCGAGCAAAGAAGCGCGCTCGTTTCCTTCGAACAACTCCGATTACAAGTCCGCAGAAGTCTATGAAGCATTGAGGATCCTTTATGACGACAAATGCGCCTACTGCGAAGATACGCTGTTGAACAGTCCCAAACATATTGAGCATTACCGTCCGAAAAGTAGCAATCCGGATTCGAAAAGATGTTCTTCTACAACCTCCTACTTTTGGTTGGCCTTCAATTGGGACAATCTGCTACTTGCTTGTGGGTCATGCAATAGCGCAAAAGGAAGCTGCTTTGACATTGAAGGAAACAGGGCTGATTACGAGAGCCAATACGCGGATTGCCCAATCGATCAAATGCAAGGAATCATCAAGGAGCTGGACGCTTCCGAAAAGCCTTTGCTGGTCAACCCTGAACAAGAAGAGCAGTCGTTTTTTGATGAGAAGCTGATATTCACCACCGCAGGCAGGCTTTTGTCGAATGACAAGAGGCTGGAATACACGATCCGCATATGCGGTCTGAACCGTGATGGGCTCATCCTCTTGAGGTTGGAACTGATAAACGATTTGAGAAATGCCATTCGCCTGCGAAAGGCAAGGTACTCGCTCGGGCATGGGAACATCGAAGCCTATCGGAAAGATATTGGCGATTTGTATCGGGATTGGCGAAACAAATTGAAAAGGAACCCGAAATTTTCAGCTTTATACACTTTTTTTGACAGAAACTTCATCGAGCTTGTCAGAACGACAACAGACTAACACCAAGTCGCCATAAAACGTGATAAATTGCCCTGAAGCGTCTTGGTTTTCGCATTGAACCCCTACGGGGTTCTGGTTCGCGGGGCGTGTCTGCTCCCCCGGATTTCATCCGGGGCTATCCACATTCAATCCCTTCGGGATTGGCGGAACAGCCTGATTTTGTGGGAAATTGATGTTTCGGATATATCACCCTTGAAAGCAGCTTGGCATTATTTCCCCTTTGGAATACAATGTCAAGAAGGGTCATTGGTCTTTCCCTTTGCGCGCTTGCTCTATTTGCTCAACGGTCAGACCTGTGTAGAGCATAATTTTTTCGTTAGGCTCATTGTTTTCTATCATGATTTGAGCCATTTCAAAACTTCTTTCCTGTTTTGCGTGTTGCTCTGTTTTGGCGAGAACAATTTTTGCAGCCTCCTTGTTTTTGGCTCTTGTTCGTTCGTCGGGCGTTAAATTTTCAAAGCTGATCAATTCCATTGCCTTTTTGATGCCCTCGTTCTGCATATTCAAAACAGGTCTTTCGGGACTGTGGATAGATTGGTAAATCAAATCTAACCAATCTCTTATTTGCTTTGGCGTTTCGCTATTGGGGTGGTTGGGATTTAGGCAAACAAATTGATGTCCATACAATTCTCGGATCGCGCCTTGTAAAGTTTGTGGGTTCAATTTCAACAGCAACACCTCGTCCAAAATGGGCTTACCGTTTTTCTCGCTAATTTTGTAGGGCGCGGTCAAAACAACAATGACATAAACAGTCCTTTCGATGTCATACTCTTTGCTGCTTCTTTGCTGTTCTGCAATAAGCATCAAGAAATAATGCAAAAATCTATCGAAATGGTGGTCATATTCAACACGCTGGATTTCAATGCAGATGCGTTTGTCAACAGTTTCAGCAAAAATGTCTAACTCAAAATCTACATAACCAATTTTTGGCTCAAACTTCTTTTCGGTTTCTATCTTTTCCACTTCTACCTCAATGCCTAAAATATCACGCACAAAAGCCTTGAATACAGCAATATCTGTAAAGGCTTTTTTGAAAATCACTTCGTTGTCTAAATTGACAAGCATCGTGTTTCTGGGTTGAGTGTCTATTGCGAAGATACGAAATTTTGATCGAGAGCAGTTTGTGTTTCCTTTTTTATGGGTTGTCCTCCCAAAAGCAAGTTTCTAAAATTACTTTTTATTATCGTTTGGGTGTCTATAAACACATAGGCACATAGTTTTTTACGTGATTTCTTTCTATGAAATGAAGAAGAAGCACATGTTCATTTGAACATTGATTTCAAATTTAATGCAAGCTAATTTTGAAGAACTACTTGCAAATTCATGGGTCAAAATAAGGTAATAAGGTCATTTTGACTCCGCCAATTGACTTTCTACTAAGGTTTTACCCAAAGATAAGGTCTTGTTACCCTATTCGGATAAGCTTATACCAGGTTGCTATCAAACGTGATAGATTGATTGGGCACGTCTTGGTTTTCGCATTGAACCCCTACGGGGTTCTGGTTCGCGGTGGTTCTTTGCTCCCCCGGATTTCATCCGGGGCTATCCACGTTCAATCCCTTCGGGATTGGCGGAACAACCTGATTTTTCGGGAAATTGATGTTTCGGATATATCACCCTCGAAAACAACTGAAAGCCAACCGCTTGCAAATCAAATGGTTGAATTGTCCAGTTCCCTTTCGCCTAGCAGATGCGCAGCTTCTGCGTGGGCAGCGCTTGGGAGAGGCTGTCGATGGTCCAGCCTTGTTTGTCGAGGCGGGCGATGTCGGGGTGGAGGCGCAGTTGGCGGCGGTTGAGCAGGCGGGTGGGGCTGGGGTGCTCCTGGGCCTGTCCGCCCCGCCAGGCGAGCGCGGCGCCGAGCGCGGCGCCTAGGACGGCGAGCGCGAGCGGCAGGCCGAGGCCTTGGCCGAGCAGCAGGCCGAGCAGGGCGCCCAGGGCGGGCAGAAGCAGCCAGTTTCGGCGGCCTTGGCGCTTCTGGGCGTGGTGCCTGGCCACGCAGCGGTCGCAGACCACGCAGGGAATGACCAGCCGCGGGGCGACCATGTCGTCCCAGAGGAGCTCGTTGAGGCCGGGGTGGACCAGGTGGACGTGGTACTCGAGCCGGGCGTGGTTCCTCTGGCAGAACCAGCAGGTGAAGGCCTGGCGCAGGGGCTCGGAGCCTTCGCGGGCCTTGGCGCGGGCGGCCTCGGAGAGCTTGAGCCGGGCGGCGCTTTCGAGCAGGCGGAGGCTGAGCAGGCTGGCGGGGGCGAGCTTCTGGAGGTGGGAGGCCAGTTGGCCGATGCCCAGGCCGAGCTTGTCGCGCAGGGGCTGGAAGAAGTCGGGCAGGAGGTTCCAGAAGCGGGGGTCGGCGGCCTGCCAGAGCTGGTCGAGCTGGTCGCGGTCGGGCTGTCCGCCGCGGGGAGGCAGGGCCAGGCTCTTGAGGCCGGCGATGCGCTGGTCGAGCAGCAGGAAGCTGGTGGCCAGGCACTGGTACTGGAAGTGGGGCTCGTACCGCTCGACCAGGCGCGACATGGCCTCGAGCTGGTCCATCTGGCGCTGCCGGCAGGCCTCGCGGTAGCGCTCGGCGAAGCGGAAGGCGAAGCCGCGGCCGAGGTGCTCGACGAAGGCCTGGGTGAGGCAGAGCTCGCAGTCGGCCAGGACGAAGGGCGCGGCGGGGTCTTCCCGCGCGAGGAATCGCTCGAGCTCGGGCCGGAGGGCCACCTGCCAGTGCAACTCGCGCAGGCCCGGGTCGGCCAGGGTCTCCGCGAGCAGGAGCAGCTCGCGGAGGCTGATGTCGAGGCCCTGCTGGCGGAGGCGGAAGCCGGGGGGCATCCCGGCGAAGCGGTCGGCCAGGGCGTCCACGCGCTCGCGCACGGCCTGTGGGTCGCGGGCCTGCTCGGGGTCGAGCCGCAGGATCCGGTAGGGGTTGTGGTAGTTCAGAGGCCTGTGAAATATCGGCTGAGAAAAGCCATGAACAGGAGAAAGAGGAGCAGGATTGCGGTCAGAAGAACTTTTTGACCTGGTCGGCGGCCTTGCGCATCATGCGCACCCAGGGGTCCGCCCCGCTTTTTTTTTTGTCGAAAGGCTCGCCGAGCTTGCCCACGGCCTGGCAGTAGTCGCGGACGGTCTTGCTGAAGGGTCCGGTGGCGCGGATGTGCTGGGCGTAGCCGCAGACGAGCATGTCCTGGAGGTCCTGGTCTTGTGTGGCCAGGCGGGCCTTGATGGAAAGGTTCCAGAGGGCCTGGACCAGGCGGTTGCGGAGGTTCTGGAAGCGTTCGGGCAGGGCGTTGAGGCTCTCGGGCTCGACGGAAAGGGCCATGAAGCCCTGGAGGGTGAGCTGGGAGACGCTCTGGCCGAGGTTGCCGATGGTCCGGAGCTTTCCTTCGAGCTGGTTGACGTCGCGGATGGTTTCCTCGATCCGCTTTTCGAGGGCGGTGAAGCAGTCGGGCTCCTCGGCCTTGTCGCGGAAGAGGTTGTGCTCGTGCATCTTGGCGATGAGCTGGGTGTCGGCTTCGAGGTAGGCGTTGAGCAGGAGCTTTTGGAAGCTCTGGAGATAGTCGCGGCGGATGAAGGCCAGGAACATGGGGTTCTGGAACATGGGGTCGGGGGCGAAGTCCTGGAAGAAGGCCTCGTTGCCCGATTCGAGGAAGCGGCGCAGGCTGGGGCTGCGCTCGATGAAGTCGGTGAAGCTGGGCTGCCCTTCGGCCTTCTGGCCTTGCTCGGGGCGCTCGGCGCGGGCGCGGCGCTCCACGCCGATGGCCTTGGCGTACTCGTCGAGGCTCTGGCGGACCTGGGCTGAGGTCTCGACCTGGAGGGCCTTCTGGATCCATGCGGCGGCCATGGGGTTGCCGGGCAGCAGCTTGTGGACGGACAGGGCGAGGTAGCCGAGGCTCTGGGCGATGGCGTCGCGCTGGGTGGCCAGGGGCTTGGGCAGGGCGTTGAGCAGCTCGGGGGCGCAGGCCTCGGGCAGTTCGACGCGCTTGGGGCCTTCTTCTGGGGAAGGGCTTCCGGCGTGGAGCTCCACGCGCAGGCGCTCGAGCTGGTCGAGCAGCTCGGCCAGGAGGGCGCGGGTGGGGTCGTAGGCCAGGTCGAGCAGGGCGTCTTGGGCGAAGAGGTTGCCGCGGAAGGCCTGCTCGAGGGCCAGATGGTCGCGTCGGCGGAAGCAACGGGCGGCGTGCTTGCCCAGGCGGCGCTGGTAGGGCTCGCGGATGAAGTCGAGGAAGTCCGGACGGAGGGCCTGGGGCGGGTGAGGCCTTTCGAGGTGCTCGGGGTGGCCGTGGTTGAGGAAGTCGCGTAGGAGGGGGTCGTCGAGGACGCGCTGGAAGAGCTCGGGGCGGACCTTGGCCTGCGCGACCTGCTGGGCGAGCTCCTCGACGCGCTGCTGGGTGTAGGAGGGCTTGAGCGCGCGGGCCAAGTCGAGAAGCTGGCCCGCCCAGGCCGGCTGGTGGAGGCTCTGGCAGACCTCGAGGGCCAAGGCGGCCAGCACCAGGGCCAGGCGGCCGTTGGCCTTGGCCAGGTGCTCGGGCAGGGCCTCGAGGGTCTGGGGCCGCACCTCGTCGCGGATCTTGGCGTCGATGCGGGCCTGGCGCTCGGCGTCGAAGTCGAAGGGAATCTGGCTCATCTGCTGTCGGAAGTCGGCCAGCTCGCCCTCCATGCGGGCCAGGCGGACGGTGGTTCCGCGGAAGCAGCGCTCGTGGTGGCGGGGCTCGCGGAAGAGGTTGGCCTGGGCCATCTGCCGCATGCGCTCGGGCAGGTTCTGCTGGAAGGCGGCCAGGAAGGCCTTGTCGAACTCGGTGGCGTAGAAGGGCAGCAGCAGGCGCTTGAAGTAGGGGTGCTCGTACTGGGGCAGGGGCCGCGGGTCGGTGAAGAGCTCGAGGTCGGCCAGCTCGAGGAAGCGGGCGAGCTGCCCGTCGGGCTCCACGCCTTTGAAGAATCCTTCCTCGACCTTGCGCTCGAGCTCCTCGAGGACGCGCAGGGCGTCATCCTTGGAGATGCCCTGGCCCTGGTGCTGGAGGGTGTTGTCGGGGCTGAGGTCGAACTCGGCCAGGAGCTTGCGCTTGCGCTTGCGCAGGTCGGCGGGCGCGAGGCGCAGGAAACTGGTGAAGTCGATGCCCAGGAGGGCGAGCGGGTGGAGGGTCATGGGCAGGGAGGATTTTGGGCGTGAAGCGGAGGTCGGCGCGGCTAGTCCTGGTAATCGACCACGGCGCGGTCTTGGCAGAGCTCGTCGATCAGGGCCACGACCTGGCGGTGCCAGGGGTTGACGGCGTACTCGTGCAGCTCCTCGACATTGCGGAAGGAGGAGACGAGCACCAGGTCGAAGGCGCTGGGCGAGGGGTTCTCGTTGATGCCGACCTTGAAGTGCTGGATTTCAGCGATCTTGGCGGGCAGGGCCTCGAGGGCGTTCTTGATGCGAAGGGCGTTCTCCTCTTTTTCTGCCGGGGAAAAGCCGTTCTTGAGCTTGAACATCACCACATGTTGGATCATCGTTGGGTCGTTTTTTTTGAGGGTTGGGTTGGGGGGTCTTGCGGCTAAAGTTACGATTTTGGCGGCTCAGGACAAAGAGCCGGGCCATGAAAAAGCGCGGAAAGCGCCCTAGGCTGGGAAGCCCGGCCGACGCGGCCGCTCCGGGCCTTGGCGAAAGGCGGGCCGGGGGCCGCGAGGGCGCCGCGCTTTTTGTTTTCAGAAAAAGCGGGGAAATGTGCATTTTTACGCTCCAAGCCGTTTTTGGAGCACTTTTCCCCCCACGAACCAGAACTTTGAACCCATGCTAGTAGTTGGCATAGCCGGAGGAACCGGCTCCGGAAAGACCACCGTGGTCAAGAAGATCATCGAGCGCTTCCCCAACCAGGAGGTCGCCGTCCTCTCGCAGGACTCGTACTACCGCGACAACTCGCACCTGCCCCTGGAGGAGCGGCAGGCCATCAACTTCGACCATCCCTCGGCCATCGAGTTCGACCTGCTGGTGGACCACATCAGCCGCCTGCGCGACGGCCAGACCGTGGGCCAGCCCATCTACTCGTACCTGACTTGCACCCGGGCCGCCGAAAGCATCCCCACCCAGCCCAAGAAGGTCCTCATCGTCGAGGGCATCCTGGTGCTCACCAACAAGCGCCTGCGCGACTTGTTCGACATCAAGGTCTTCGTCTTTGCCGAGCCCGACGACCGCCTCATGCGCGTCATCCAGCGCGACATCGTCGAGCGCGGACGCTCGGTCAAGAACGTCCTGGACCGCTACGAGCAGACCGTCAAGCCCATGCACCTGCAATTCATCGAGCCCTCCAAGCGTTACGCCGACATCATCGTGCCCGAGGGAGGCCAGAACCGCGTGGCCATCGAGATCCTGGCCGCCGTCATCGAGAAACGCCTGAACGCCTGAGCCTTACCCAAGCACGGACTTCCCACCCGCACCTTCGAGAAACAACCATGGAAAACACCATCAACATCGGCATCGACCTGGGCACCACCAACTCGGTCATCGCCAAATTCAAGGCCTCGCAGGTCGAGATCTTCCGCAGCCCCGTCACCTGGGGGCAGACCCTGCCCTCAGTGGTCGGATTCCGGAAAGACCGCGTCCTGGTCGGGGCCAAGGCCCAGGAGCTCCTCCAGCGCGACCCCCGCAACGTCTTTGGCGCCTTCAAGCGCAAGATGGGCACCACCGAGACCTACGAGTCCGCCAACGCCGGCCGCGTCCTGACGCCCATCCAGCTCTCGGCCGAGGTCCTCAAGGAGCTCAAGACCTTCGTGCAGGACGGCTCGCCCCTCGAGGCCGCCGTCATCACCATCCCCGCCTCCTTCGACACCGTGCAGTCCAACGCCACCAAGGAGGCCGGGCACCTGGCCGGATTCCAGCAGGTCGTCCTCCTGCAAGAGCCCATCGCCGCCAGCCTGGCCTACGCCAACGGCCTGCCCGAGCTCGAGCTCCAGAACGGCCACTGGCTGGTCTATGACCTGGGCGGAGGCACCTTCGACGCCGCCCTGGTGCGCATCCTCGACGAGGAGATGCGCGTGGTGGACCACATCGGCGACAACTTCCTCGGCGGCAAGGACTTCGACTCCCTCATCCTGGAGCTCATGGTCATCCCACAACTTGAGGAAAAGTACAAGTTCCACAAGCTCGAAGAGCAGATGAAGAGCGCCACCGGAAAGCACAACGCCACCTGGCACGTGCTCATGCACAAGGCCGAGGCCGCCAAGATCGAGCTTTCGACCCACCCCACCGCCGACATCGAGATCCTCATGCAAGACGACGACGGGCAGGAGGTCGATGAGGTCTTCACCCTCCGCCGCACCGACTTCGAGAACATGATCAAGCCCCACGTGGGCCGCACCTTGGAGATGGCCCACCAGATGGTGCAGCGCAACAAGCTCACCCCCAAGGAAATACGCTTCGCCCTGATGGTCGGCGGCTCCACCTACATCCCCTACGTCCGCGAAAGCGTCGGCATGAGCCTGGGCGTGCCCGTCAACATCGACATCGACCCCACCACCGCCGTGGCCATCGGCGCGGCCTACTACGCCGGAACCAAGCTCCGCAAGGCCGCCGCCCCCGCCGCCACCCAGCCCGAGGCCGGACCCCGCGCCCAGGGCTCCGCCCCCACCGAAAAGCCCGGCCTGCGCATGAAGCTCGCCTACGAGAAGGCCACCAAGGATTCCGAGGTCTTCTTCGCGGCCACCGTAGAGGGCGAAATCGAGAACCTCTTCTACAAGATCACCCGCGACGACGGCGGCTTCGACTCGGGCATCAAGCCCCTGCAAGCCCGCATCACCGAAGACCTGCCCCTGGTGCCCAACACCTTCAACCAGTTCAGCATCAGGGTTTTCGACTGGCAGAACAACGAGGTGCCCACCGACGCCGGGCCCATCGCCATCACCCAGGGCAAGTTCAGCATCGTCGGCCAGCCCCTGCCCGAGGACATCTGCATGGAAATCGACGACCTCGACGAGGCCGAGACCAAGCTGCACCTGCTCTTCCAGAAGAACTCCATCCTGCCCATCAAGAAGACCGAGAACCGCGTCGTGCGCTCCACCATCCGCAAAGGCTCGCCCGAGCGCTTCGTCATCAACGTCCTCGAAGGCAGCGCCGACGCCCTGCCCCAGTCCAACAAGACCATCGGCTTCATGGCCATCGAGGGCGACAAGCTCAACCAGGACCTCGTGCAAGGCGCCGACGTCGAGCTGACCTTCGAGATCAGCGAGTCGCGCGACCTGCGCATCCTGGCCTACATCCCCATGCTCGACCAGGAGTTCGAGCAGATCTTCACGCCCACCCAGCGGCACCTGCCCATCGCCCTGCTCCGCGAAGAGCTCGACGAGCTGGCCCGCGAGCTCGACTTCCAGATCGCCGCCGCCACCAGCCGCGAGGACTACGAGGCCGCCGCCAGCCTCAACAAGCTCAAGCTGGAGGCCCGGCAAATGGCCCAGCAGCTCGAAAGCATGACCGACGACGACGTTACCGACCGCCGGTACCAGATCGAGGACGTCAAGCGCCGCATGTCGCTCCAGGTATTTCGCATCGCCCGCCAGAAGAAGCTCGACGCCGCCCTGGGCGAGTACACCCGCGCCAAGATGGTCGCCCGGGCCAACATCGAGAAGAGCGGCAACGCCTTCGAGAAGCAGCGCCTCGACCAGATCGTCAGCCAGGAGGGGCAGTTCCTCAACTCCTCGCCCGCCAAGGTCCGCCAGCGCGCCCGCGAGCTCAGCCAGCTCAACTTCCAGGTCCTCTGGCGCGACGACGAGTACCAGATCAACCTCTTCGAGCACCTCAAGCAGAGCCTGGGCCGCTACGACGACCCCGACCGCGCCCAGCGCCTGATCGAGTCGGGCAGGCAGGCCTCCGAGCACCAGAACTTCCCCGCCCTGCGCGGCATCAACAACCAGCTCATCGCGATGATCCCCCGCGAGCAGCAGGACCAGTCGTTCCGCCGGGCCACCGGACTCATGTAAGCCCCAACCCACCCCCAAAGATTCCCCACCCACATGGCACTACGCATCCGATACAACTCCCCGGTCATCCTGACCTTCTCCCTGCTGGCCACCGCCGTGTTCTTCCTCTTCGGCTCGCCCGAGAACGAGGTGTCCCGCTCGCTCTTCGTGGTCGGCAACCGCCCCTTCGACTTCGGTCGGCTGACCGACTACTTCTCGCTGGTCGGCCATACCCTGGGCCACGCCTCGATGGAGCACCTGATGGGCAACCTCTCGTTCATCCTGCTCATCGGGCCCATCATCGAGGAAAAGTACGGCAGCTCCGACACCCTCTTCATGATGCTGGCCACGGCCCTGATAACCGGCATCCTGCAGATCCTCTTCTTCCCCCACGGCCTGCTCGGGGCCAGCGGCATCGTCTTCATGCTGATCCTGCTGGTCTCGTTCACCAACACCACCGACGGCGGCATCCCCCTGACCTTCATCCTCATCCTGCTGCTCTACCTGGGCGGCGAGGTCCTCTCGGCCTTCCAGGAGAACAACGTCTCGGAGTTCGCCCACATCATCGGCGGGCTGGCCGGCAGCGTCTTCGGCTTCGCCCTGGGCCGCTCGCACCAGCGCGCCGCCTGAGCCGCCACCCTTCCGTTCGCAAAAACTTCCCCCACGATGGGCAAGAAACTTTACGTCATCAGCGGGCTCGGCTCCGACCACCGCCTCTTCTTCCGCGTCGAGCCCAAGGGCATCGAGCTGGTCCACATCCCTTGGCTGGAACCGCTCTCCGAAATCGAGAGCCTGGGCCACTACGCCCTGCGCATGCTCCAGCAGATCCCCGAGCGCCAGGGCGGGCTGAACCTGCTCGGCCTTTCCTTCGGCGGCATCATGGCCCAGGAAATGGCCCGCGTGGCCGGCGTCAACAAGCTCATCCTGCTCTCGACCCTGCGCGCCACCGACCCCAAGCCGCCCCTGTTCCGCCTCTTCGACGCCGCGCCGC
>JAIFMG010000046.1 GCA_020048645.1 Bacteroidota bacterium
ACAAAAGTACGTAGTTACCTAATTGCAATTTTATAAAAGCCAATGCCTGGTATTCAATGATTTGTAAGTTACGCTTTCCAAGTTGGGTTCAGACCGCTTGCCGAGGGAATCCAAAAGTCTTGGCAGCCGGGATCCGCGGGCCAGGAAGCGGCAGTCGGGGGCAGGAAGGACCCGGCAAGGCCATCGCGGGCCGATCGGCAAGCCGATGGAAATCAGCATCTTCCCCCAAGCCGCGGCGATCAAGACTGGGCTTGGAGCTACGATTTGCCCAAAACCGTAGCCTCGCGTTTTTTGGCCCTGTCGTAGATTTGTAGGCGAACCTTAAAACCATTCCCCTATGAAATCCCCGATTGCACCAAAACCCGCCGAGCAGGACGACAACGCCTGCCTTCCCACCCCCAACCCCAGCCAGTCCGAATCGAGCCTCGAGGTTCGGCATGGCGGACAGATGGTGTTCTTCCGGTTCGACGCGCCCAAGCGCTCCGAGATCTTCACGATCCACGACCAGAAGTACTCCCAACTGTTCGAAAACCTCGAAGGCCAGATGCCCCAGGCCCGGCCCGGCGTAACGGCCCCCCGGGGCACCTACGAGTGCCGGCACCTGAGCGCCTCGGGCGAGCAGGTCTGGGCCTTCACGCTCTGAAGCCGCCCACCGCGCGCCGGACAAGCCTTGTGAAGCGCGCGGCCGAGGATCCTCCCTCTTGGGTGGCCCGCGAAGCCCGCCCCAAGCCGCCACCGCGGCCGGGCGGGCTTTGCGTTTGGGCGGGGTGGCCCATCGCGGCCGAGCGGCCCATCGCCCCAAGGCCGGGGAGCCCGGCGCGAACGTTTGGGATTAGAAAATAAACCTTATTTTCGCGGCCATCTGCCAAGAAGGCCCTGCAAACCAACGGCCTGGCGAGCACGCTAAAACCCCACCCCATGAACCACAAGTTCCCGGAGTACAAAGAACTGGACCTGGCCCAGGTCAACCAAGAAGTCCTGGCCTTCTGGGAGGCCGACCAGACCTTCGCCAAGAGCCTCCAGGCCCGCGAGGGAAGGCCGTCTTTCGTCTTCTACGAAGGCCCACCTTCCGCCAACGGGAAACCCGGCATCCACCACGTCATGGCCCGCACCGTCAAGGACATCTACTGCCGCTTCCAGACCCAGAAGGGATTCCACGTCAAGCGCAAGGCCGGATGGGACACCCACGGCCTGCCCGTGGAGCTCGACGTCGAGAACCGGCTGGGCATCGTCAAGACCGACATTGGCACCAAGATCTCCGTGGCCGAGTTCAACCAGGCCTGCCGCAAGGCCGTGATGGAATACACCGACATGTGGGAATCCATCACCGCCAAGATGGGCTACTGGGTGGACATGAAGAACCCCTACGTCACCTACCACAACCAGTATATCGAGTCGGTCTGGAACCTGCTCAAGCGCCTCTACGACAAGGACCTGCTCTACCGCGGCCACAGCATCCAGCCCTACTCGCCCGCCGCCGGAACCGGCCTGAGCTCGCACGAGCTCAACCAGCCCGGCTGCTACCGCGACGTCAAGGACACCACCGTCGTGGCCCAGTTCCGCCTGGTGCGCGACGAGGTCTCCGACTTCCTGTTCGCGCAGACCGACACCCCGGACGTACACATCCTGGCCTGGACCACCACGCCCTGGACCCTGCCTTCCAACACCGCCCTCGCGATGGGCGCCAACATCGACTACCTGCTGGTGCGCACCTTCAACCCCTACACCCGCCAGCCCGTCAGCGTCGTGCTGGCCAAAGACCTCTTCCGCGAGTTCTTCCCCGAGAAGAACGACGCGCTCGCCATCGAGGACTTCCAGCCCGGGCAGAAGCAGGTGCCCCACCGCGTCCTGGGCGAGTTCAAGGGCGCGCGCCTGGAGCTGGCCCGCTACGAGCAGCTCATGCCCGAGATGCCCCGCCCCGAGCAGGGCGACGCCTTCCGCGTGCTGATGGGCGACTTCGTAACCACTTCCGACGGCACGGGCATCGTCCACATCGCCCCGAGCTTCGGCGCCGACGACGCCCGCGTGGCCCAGAAGTACGGCGTCGGAGCCCTCACCCTGGTCAACAAGCAGGGCCGATTCGTCGAGGAGGCCGGATTCCTGGCCGGGCGCTTCGTCAAGAACGAGTACTCGCCCGAGCTCGGCCCCGACGACGAGACCACCGACGTGTTCATCGCCGTTACGCTCAAGAACCAGAACAAGGCCTTCCGCGTGGCCAAGTACGAGCACAGCTACCCCCACTGCTGGCGCACCGACAAGCCCGTGCTCTACTACCCGCTCGACTCGTGGTTCATCCGCACCACCGCCGTCAAGCAGCGCCTCAAGGACCTCAACAACACCATCAACTGGAAACCCGCCGCCACGGGCACCGGGCGCTTCGGCCAGTGGCTCGAGAACCTGGTGGACTGGAACCTCACCCGCTCGCGCTTCTGGGGCACGCCCCTGCCCATCTGGGTCAGCGAAGACCGCTCCGAGACGGTCTGCGTGGGCTCCATGGCCGAGCTCAAGCACGAGCTCCAGAAGTCCGTCGAGGCCGGATTCATGGCCAGCAACCCGCTGGCCGACTTCCGCGCCGACGACTTCTCGGACCAGAACTACAACCGGCTCGACCTGCACCGCCCCACGGTGGACGAGCTGGTGCTGGTCTCGCCCACGGGCAAGCCCATGCGCCGCGAGCCCGACCTGATCGACGTGTGGTTCGACTCGGGCGCCATGCCCTACGCCCAACTGCACTACCCCTTCGAGAACAAGGAGGTCTTCGAGCAGTTCTTCCCGGCCGACTTCATCGCCGAGGGGGTTGACCAGACCCGGGGCTGGTTCTTCACGCTGCACGCCATCGCCACGATGGTCTCCGACTCGGTGTCGTTCAAGGCCGTGGTCTCCAACGGCCTGGTGCTCGACAAGGACGGCAAGAAGATGTCCAAGCGCCTGGGCAACGCCGTCGATCCCTTCAAGACCCTCGACCAGCACGGGGCCGACGCCGTGCGCTGGTACATGACCACCAACACGCAGCCCTGGGAGAGCCTCAAGTTCGACCTGGCGGGCGTCGAGGAGGCCCGGCGCAAGTTCTTCGGCACCTTGCAGAACACCTACGCCTTCTTCGCCCTCTACGCCAACGTGGACGGCTTCCGCGCCGACCAGCCCAAGGTGGGCCGCGAGCACCTGCAAGAGACCGACCGCTGGATCCTCTCGCACCTGAACAGCCTCATCCGCCTCTGCGACGAGCGCTACCAGGACTACGACGCCACGGCCGCCGCCAGGGCCATCCAGCACTTCGTCATCGAGCACCTGAGCAACTGGTACGTGCGCCTGAACCGCAAGCGATTCTGGAGCCCCGGCCAGGGCCCCGACAAGCTCGCCGCCTACCAGACGCTGCACGAGTGCCTGCTGACCGTCGCCCGGCTGGCCGCCCCCGTCATGCCCTTCTACGCCGAGAAGCTCTACCGCGACCTGGTCTCGACCTGCCCGGCCGCCTGGGCGCACTCGGTCCACCTGAGCGACTTCCCCGTGGCCGACGAGGGCCTGGTGGACAAGGAGCTGGAGGAGCGCATGGACATGGCCCAGACCATCGCCTCGATGGTGCTCAGCCTGCGGCGCAAGGTCAAGATCAAGGTGCGGCAGCCCCTGCGCCGGCTGGTCCTGCCCGTGCTCGACGCGGCCATCGTGCCCAAGGTCGAGGCCGTGCGGGACATCATCCTCCGCGAGGTCAACGTCAAGGAGCTCGACCTGCTCACCGACACCACCGGCATCCTGGTCAAGAGCATCAAGCCCAACTTCCGGCAGCTCGGCCAGCGCCCGCAGTACCGCTCGGCCATGAAGGCCATCACCACCGAGCTGGCCGCGCTCGACCAGGCGGCCATCGCCCGCTTCGAGGCCTCGGGGCGGCACGGCTTCCAGGCTGGCGACGGGCAGGCCATCGAGCTGGAGCTGGCCGACGTGGAAATCGTGACCAAGGACATGGAGGGCTGGGAGGTGGCCACCGACGGCAAGCTCACCGTGGCCCTGGACATCCACCTCAGCCCCGAGCTGCTCCGCGAAGGCATGGCCCGCGAGCTGGTCAACCGCATCCAGAACCTCCGCAAGGACATGGGCCTGGAGGTGACCGACAAGATCCGCCTGGCCCTGCAAAGCCACCCCGAGACCGACCCGGCCGTCAACGCCCACCGCGACTACATCGGCGGGCAGACCCTGGCCAGCGAGCTGGTCTTGGACCCCGCGCTCGAAAACGACCCCGAAGCCAAGCGCCTGGAGCTTACCGAGACCCTGGCGCTGATGGTCAAAATCCAAAAAAGCTGAACAACCCGGCGCCAACGCCAACAACAACAACAACAATGGCAGAAAAGACACGCTACTCGGACGAGGAACTCCAGGAGTTCAGGGAGCTCATCAACAAGAAGCTCGAAAAGGCCCGGCACGACTACAATCTCTTCCGCAACGCCATCAACCAGAGCGATGAGAACGACATCCAGGACACCTCGCCCACCTTCAAGGTGATGGAAGAAGGCGCGTCGGTGCTCTCGAAGGAAGAGGCCGGAAGGCTCGCCCAAAGGCAGGCCAAGTTCATCCAGCACCTTGAGGCGGCCATGGCCCGCATCGAGAACAAGACCTACGGGGTCTGCCGCGAGACCGGCAAGCTCATCCCCAAGGAAAGGCTCCGCGTCGTGCCCCACGCCACCCTCAGCATCGAGGCCAAGGTCGCACGGGGCGACTGATCCGCGGCGAGCGTCGGCTTTTCTTGGCCCGAACACAGACCCGGAGATTGGCACGCTTCGGGTTTTTTCTTTTTTTTGCCAAAAGAAAACGGCAGCCCCTGCGTTTTCCGGTTCGCCCAGACCGCGAGACCCAGCCCATCACAATCCTCCCCAACAGCCCACCCAAGCCATGTCCAAATTCGCCCGCCTGATGCTCTTCGCCTTCGTGTTCCTGCTGCTCGACCAGGCCAGCAAGATCTGGGTCAAGACCCACATGTTCCTCGGACAGCAGCACCCTGTCTTCGACTGGTTCTCGATCCATTTCGTCGAGAACCGGGGCATGGCCATGGGCATGGAGCTGGGCGATGGCGACTGGGGCAAGCTGGCGCTGAGCCTTTTCCGGGTCGTGGCCATCGCCTTCCTGACGGTGGTGCTCAAGCGCTTCTCCCATTCGAGCTACCCGAATGGCTTCCTGGCCAGCCTGGCCCTGATCCTCGCGGGCGCCACGGGCAACATCCTCGACAGCGCCTTCTACGGCCTGGTCTTCTCCGACAGCTACGGCCGGGTGGCCGAGTTCCTGCCCGAGGGCGGCGGCTATGCCGGCTTCCTGATGGGCAGCGTGGTGGACCTGTTCTCCGTCTTGCTCTTCACGACCACCTGGCCCGAGTTCGTGCCCTTTGTCGGCGGCGACCCGTTCGTCTTCTTCGGCCCCATCTTCAACCTGGCCGACGTTTACATCACCACGGGCGTCATCCTCATCGTGATCTTCAACAAGCGCTTCTTCGCCCACCTCGACCAGGAGCCGCAGCCTGGAGGCGACGCCGGAGCGCCGGCCGAAGACGCCGACCAGGCCAAGGCCCAGGCCTGAGCCGCCACCCGACACTGGCCAATGCACCCAATCCCTGCCGAACCATGATTTTGTACCAGAGCAAGAACCAGCGCGTCGAGCGGCTTTCCGGCTTCCTAAAGGTGAGCTGGCTCGAGACCGAAGAGATGGACGACGCCACCTACCGCGCCGAGCTGCTCCGCCAAGTGGAGCTGATCGAGGCCGAGCGGCCGGAGGCCATGTTCTTCGACACCGCGAGCTTCGCGTTCGTCATCAAGCCCGAGACCCAGGTCTGGAACAACGAGACCATCCTGGCCCGGGTGGTCCGCACGCCCTTGCGCAAGGTCGCCATGCTGGTCTCGGCCGACCTCTTCAGCCAGGTCTCGATCGAGCAGAACATGGAGGAGGAATCGACAGGGGCCTTCGCGACGCGCTTCTTCGAGGACGAGGCCTCGGCCCTGGCCTGGCTGCTGAAAGGCTGAGCCCAACCCGCGGGCGCAGGCCAAGTTGCGTTCGTTGGTGAAATATCCGAAACATCCGTTTTGGACAAAACCGGGCTGTTCCGCCAATCCCGATGGGATTGAACATGAATGGCCCCGGATGAAATCCAGGGGAGAGAACCGCAACGAACCAGAACCCCGAAGGGGTTCAAGGCGAGAACCGAAGACGTAACAAGTCAATCCATCACGTTGGATGGCACTTGGCATCAACTTTTCACGACATAATTTCGAAAAAGATTTGCCATAGACGCTTGAAAGCCCCTCGGGCTCATACCTGCCGGGTGATGACCTGCCCGGCGAAAGCCTCGAAGACCGCGCGGGCCTCGTCGGGCAGCCCGATCTGGCCGAGGGCTTGCAGGGCCTTGTCGTGGTAGGCCACCATGACCTTGCGCGAGAGCACGTCCACCTCGAGCTCGCGGAAGATGCGCACCACGGCCTCGACCTTCTGCTGGTGGTGCTCGACAGGCCCGGCCAGCCAGCGGTCGAGCTGCTGGCGGGTGGCGCCCTGGGCGCGGTTGAGGGCGTTGATCAGCAGGAAGGTCTTCTTGTTGCTGATGATGTCGCCGCCGATGCGCTTGCCGAAGGTCTTGGCGTCGCCGAAGCTGTCCAGGTAGTCGTCCTGGAGCTGGAAGGCGATTCCGGCGTTGAGGCCGAAGCGGTAGAGCTGCTCGGCCTGCCGCGGGCTTGCCCCTCCGATGGTGGCGCCGACCTGGAGGCTGGCGGCGATGAGCACGGAGGTCTTCAGGCGTATCATCTCGATGTACTCGGCCTCGGTAACGTCGTCGCGGTCCTCGAAGTCGAGGTCGAACTGCTGGCCCTCGCAGACCTCGAGGGCGGTCTTGGAGAAGATGTCGAGCACGGTCTTGAGCACGGGCGCGGGGGCCTCGGCCACGAGCTGGTTGGCGATGATGGACATGGCGTCTCCCGAGAGGATGGCGGTGTTGGCGTCCCAGCGCTCATGCACGGTGGGCTTGCCGCGGCGCAGGGGCGAGTCGTCCATGAGGTCGTCGTGCAGGAGCGTGAAGTTGTGGAAGACCTCGAGGCCCATGGCGGGCAGCACGGCGGCCTGTCCGTCGCCGTCGAAGACGGAGGCGGTGAAGACGCACAGGGCGGGCCGCAGGCGCTTCCCCCCCAGGTCGAGGATGTAGTGGATGGGGTCGTAGAGGTTGACCGGGTGCTGGCGCCGGTCGCTGAAGCGGGACTTTAGCTTCTCCTCGATGGTTTGCCGACAGGCTTCCAAACTTTTCATGCGCAGTTAATTTTGGGTTTGCCGCGAAAGCTTCCGAGGCCAAATCTAGCACAAAAAGGCAAAAAGGCCCCCAGGCGCGGGGCCCTAGGGGTTCTCGTGGGCGTACCACTCGGCGTAGGAGGTGGCCGTCTCGTAGAGGCGCAGCGAGTAGAGGCTCACGGCGGGGGGCAAGACCTCGCGGATGCGCTCGGCGAAATCGACGATCATGTTCTCGCAGGTGGGCTGGTAATCGACCACGTAGCGGCGCTCGAAGAGCTCGCCCAGGGTCTGGAGCACCCCCAGGGGCGCGTCACTGCCGACCATGTAGGCGTGGTCGAGGCGATGGACCACGGCGCGGTTGACAAGCTGCTTGATCTGGCCGAAGTCCATGACCATGCCGCGCTTGGGGTTTCCGGGCTCCTGGTTCGGACTGCCGACGATGGTTACCTGGAGGCGGTAGGAGTGCCCGTGGATGTTGCGGCAGGCGCCGTCGTAGCCCCAGAGCGAGTGGGCCATCTCGAAGCTGAATTCCTTGGTGAGTCTGATGGTTGGCATCTTGCGTGGAAAAACTTATCGGTTCGTGGGCCGCGAAGATAGCACGTTGGCCCCAATTGGATCCCCGGCGTGCCCAGCGGCATCGCCCGCGAGGCTCCGGCCAGCGGCCGGCGGCAGGCTGGCGACCGCGCCAAACCGCTCTTTGGCAAGCCGTTGGCCTGCCCAGGCGGGGTGGGCCAACGGCCGACGGGCCTTGGCCTTTGGCCCCAGGGGCGGGGCTTTCCAAGTTTTTTTGAGCGGATCGGCCAAAAACCTTATTTTGGGGACTTCTAAGCCCCAGACCAGGCGCTTGGAGCATTCAAGCAAAACCCTCTTAAAAAACCATCGGAAAGTATGAAAAGAAAACTTCTTGCACTCGCCGCCGGCCTGCTCGCCGGCCAAGGCGCGATCGCGGGCGGCATCGTGACCAACACGAACCAGAGCGCGATGTTCACCCGGATGCTGGTCCGCGACGCGACGCGGGGCCTCGACGCGGTTTACTACAACCCCGCGGCCACGGCCTATTTCGCCCCCGGGCTGCACTTCTCGCTGAGCAACCAGAGCATCTTCCAGACCCGCGAGATCACGTCCGACTACCCGAACCTGAACCAGAGCACCTTCATGGGCGACGTAACGGCCCCGGCCTTCCCGAGCATCTACGCCGCCTACAGCACCGGCAAGCTGGCCTTCTCGTTCGGCTTCATGCCCATCGGGGGCGGCGGCAGCGCCGTCTTCGCCGAGGGCCTGCCCTCCTTCGCCGTGCCGGTCTCCGACCTGGTGCCCACCCTCCGCGGCAGCCTGGGCGTGCTCGACAACCTGGTCATGAAGCAGACGGGCATGAACCCCGGCTTCGCCAACATCGACGGCTACCAGGCCGACATCTCCTTCGACGGCAGCTCCATCTACTTCGGCTACCAGCTCGGCGCGGCCTACGCCGTCAACGACATGATCGCGGTCGGCCTCGGCGGACGACTGGTAACGGCCAGCAACACCTACCTCGGCCACATCAAGGACGTGATGATCAACGCCCCCGCGGCCTACGGCGGCCTCCAGAAGCCCGGCCAGTACCTCACCCTGGTCGGCGGCGCCACGGGCGTGGACCTCTCGGCCTCCATCGCCTCGGTCAACGCCCAGACGGCCGACCGCTACGTGGACGCCGAGCAGTCCGCCATGGGCTTCGCCCCCTTCTTCAGCCTGAACATCGCCCCCATCGAGGGCCTCGACATCGCCCTCAAGTACGAAGGCCTCACCGCCCTCGAGCTCGAGACCACCGTCAACGACGGCAAGAGCGGCGGCATCTTCGTCGATGGAGCCAAGAGCAACGCCGACATGCCCGCCATGCTCTCGGCCGGCATCGCCTACCGCCCCATCGACAAGCTGCTCGTTACCACCGGCTTCCACTACTTCATGGACAAGTCGGTCAACTGGGACGGCAAGGAAGAGTACATCAACGACAACTCCTGGGAGCTCGGCCTCGGCCTCGAGTACAGCCTGACGGACGCCCTGGCCCTGAGCGCCGGCTACCTCGTCACGGAGAACTACCCCGCACAAGCCTACCAGACCGACCAGAGCAACGCCCTTAGCTCATCGACCATCGGCTTCGGCGGCGCCTACGCCATCAACGACCGCTTCGAGCTGAACCTCGGCGCCTCCTACACCATGTACGACCTGCGCGAGAAGACCTTCCTCCAACCCAGCCAGGGCACCGACATCATCACCACCGAGACCTACCTCAAGGAGACCTTCGTGGTGGCCCTCGGCCTGAACATCAGCCTCGGCCAGAGCGCGGAATAAGGTCCTCGGCCGAACCTTTCCCGCCACAAGCAAAAAGGCGTCGCCCCCAGGGGCGGCGCCTTTTTGCTTGTGGGCCAATCGCTTTAGAGGGTGAAACCCGTTCGCGTTCGTTGGCGAAACATCCGAAACATCAGTTGCCGACAAAATCCGGGGAGAACCGCCGCGAACCAAAACCCCGTAGGGGTTCAATCCGAAAAACAAGACACTTCAAGGCAATCCATCAAGTTTGAAAGCTACCTGGCATGAGACCTTATTCCTGGGTAAAACCTTAGTAGCAAATCAATTGGCGGAATCAAAATAACCTTATTACCTTATTTTTACCCATGAATTTGTAAAGCAAAATGGATGAAGGGCGAAGGGCACGGCGCAGGAATCTGGCCCTTCATCACCCACGAGGACAATTTCACCCCTTCGGGGTTCTCTTCCTTGGGCTGGATCCGCCTTCTACAATCATTTCACCCCTTCGGGGTTGGGCGAGGCTTCAAGGCAA
>JAIFMG010000213.1 GCA_020048645.1 Bacteroidota bacterium
GCCGCCAACCGTTGCCTTGCCAACGTGGGGACAAACCTCGTCATCAAATTCTCCCCATTTAGACTAAGCTAATTTTGAATCCTTACTTATATCACTAAATCTGATAATTAGGAAGATATTTAAGCGCACAACATGGCATTTGAAGCAAATTTGATTTTTACCTTGCCGCAGGCGCAACACAAACCAAAATATTGAAAACTCCGCCAGTAGCTATCCGTTATCGCCAGTGTGCCAACCGCAGCAGGATTTCACAGGGCGTCGAGGTGGCCAGGACCATCAAACGGCATTGAGCCGGCGTGGTCAACTGGGCGGAAAACCGTATAGCCAACGGGATGCCCGTTGTTGGAACGCCATTGGGCATCAGGCCTGGGCGAATCGCCGGGCGTTTTGGGCCTCGGCGCGGCGGATCATCCAGAGGGAGGCGGCCACCATCAGCACCGAGGGAATGACCATCCAGGAGCCTTGTCCGCTCATGCCGATTTGGTTGGCCTGCTCGTCCATGCGGCCCAGGGCTACCTGGTAGTAGAAGAACACGGCCGTGGCGTTGTTGACCAGGTGGGCGAAGATGGGCAGCCACATGGAGCCGCTCCAGACGAGCATGTAGCCGAACAGGGAGCCCAGCAGCAGCCGCGGCACGAAGCCGTAGAACTGGAAGTGCATGGCGCTGAACAGCAGGGCGGCCATCCAGACCCCGGCGTGCGCATTGCCGGACCAGCGGACGAACACCCGCTGGAAGACGCCCCGGAAGAGCAGCTCCTCGCCCAGGGCGGGCAGGAGGGCGATCATGAAGAGGTTGAACAGGAAGACGCCCAGGCGCGGGTCGTCGAGGAACTCCAGGGTGGCCGCGGTGGCCTTGTCCTCCATCTGCCGCAGCCAGTCTTCGAGGGCGCCGTCGGGCAGGTCGAGGGCCATGTTCCACTCGAGCAGCCAGTTGACGGCGGGCATGGCGCCCAGGGTCGCGGCCAGCACCCAGAGCCAGGAGGGCAGGGCGGCGGCGCGGTCGAGGCCCAGGTAGTGCCAGGGGCGGGCGCTGAGCAGCCAGGCCGAGGCCAGGGCCGGCACCAGGAAGAAGCCAATGGCGTTGAGGGTCTGCAGCCAGTTCGAGAGGCCGGCGTTCTCGGGGCCCGAGAGCGCCAGGGCCTCCTGGAGGCGCTCGGGGTCGAGGCCGAACAGCGGAATGGCCAGGCTGACGCCCAGCACCAGGAAGAAGGCCATCGAGACGAGCATCACGAAGGCGGTGAAGACCAGTTGGGCCGCCGGCGAGGCATCGGCGAAGAAGGCTTTTCTCATGGCGAAAGTTTGGCATTGGGTGGGCTTCCGGGCTGGCCAAGTTAGGCAGAATCGGCTTCGGAGCCAAAACTGCCGCCGGGGGCCTTTGCCTGACAAGCCAATGCTCAAGACCTGCCATTGGAGCGAAAAGTTGGACGTACCCAAAAACTTTTTTTCTGGCGAATGTGTATTTTTGGACTTCATTCACAAATACGGAAGCCTTTCGGAACGGATCTTGAAAATTGACCGGGCAGAACAACGAGCGAAGGAACCATTCGTAAAAATAAAGTCGAGATGCGGAAAAAAGGAAATCGGAGCGGGACATGGAGGGGTGGCTGGCGCGTGGCCCTGCTGCTGGCCCTGCTGGCCCCGGAGGTCGCCCTGGGGCAGGTCGAGGCGCTCTGGGAGGGCAAGGTGGGCATCAACCGCGAGTTCCGGGGAACACTGCCCGACCGCCCGGACGAGCTCGTGCGGGTCAACATCTTCGACGAGTGGGGCGTGCTGAGCGCCATCTACCAGCGCGAGAACACCCCGCAGCGGGTGCTGCTCACGGGCGAGATCGACCTCGACGGCAGCTTCTACCTGCACGAGCTGGACTCGGAGGGAAGCGCCTCGGGCCTGCGCCTGCGCGGGCACATGGCCCAGGGGCTGAGCGGCTACCTGCTGCTCCGCTCCGACAGCTTCACCTTCGACTTCGAGGAGATCGACATCTTCGCGCCTCCGCCCTTCAGCGATGGCACGCAGCTTTCGCGCTACGCCCCCTGCGCCCACTTCGACTCCATCTTCAACGACTTCCCCTGGCTCGAACTGCCCTCGGAGCTGGCCTACCAGCAAGACCAGGACGACACCCTGCGCTGGCTGGAGGAGTTCCGCTACAAGCCCGTGGTCCGCTTCGGCTCCAGCGCCCCGCCCCTGAGCATCGCCCAGCGCAACAGCTTCCTGGTCTCGGCCCAGAAGGTCGGCAAGGTGGTCTTCCCCAACGGCGACGTGGGCTTCCTGGTCCAGGCCCACTACGACCTCATGTTCGACGGATACGCCTTCGAGACCTACATCTATGCCTACCGCCCCGACGGCACCTTCGCCAACGGGCTGCTGCTCTACCAGAGCGCCAACCCCATCAGCGGCAACCCCGAGGTCGCGGCCAAGGTCTCCGAGAGCGTCATCTTCACCATCACCGACTACCGCAACTCCACCGAGGGCGAGCCGCCGCTCACCCACGTCAAGCTCGAAGATGGCCATTGGAAGATGCTCGTCCACTAGCCACGGCTCCGCCTCCGCAGCCTAGACTTATCGACATATCTAACTATGAGAATTGTCATGTTTTTCCAAGAAATGGCGCGTTAACTTGCCGGGCAAACCGACAACGACCCTCGCCATGAAAGTGGACCCCATCCCATCACCCGACCTGGCCACGGCCGCCGAAATGCTCAAGGCCATGGCCCACCCCATGCGCATCGCCATCCTCCAGCAACTGCGGGCGGGCAAGAAGCTCAGCGTGACGGAGCTGCACCTGCGGCTCGACATCGAGCAATCGACCGCCTCGCACCACCTGGGCATCCTGCGCGACAAGGGCGTGCTCGTCTGCGAGCGCCTGGGCAAGAACAGCTTCTACTCGCTGCGCCACAAGGCCTTGGCCAAGCTGCTCGACTGCCTGGGCTGCTGCGCCCCCGCCCCGGAGGCTGCGCCCTGAGCCGCCCCTACTCCTGCTTGGGCAGCGCGTCCTTGACCATGTTGAGCTGGTCGAGCACCTGCCGGTAGAGCCGCACCAGCTCGTCGGGCTGGGCCTTGTAGTAGGCCAGGGTCTGGTCGAACTGCTCGCGGGTGATCGCGTGCTTGGCGTACAGGTGGGCGTAGTAGCTCGTGCTGTCGCCCGCGAGGTTCTTGTCGTAGAGGTTGGCCTCGAGCAGCAGCGCGTCGTAGAAGTGCAGGTCCACCAGCACGCTCACGAAGGTGGCCTCGTCGAGCGGCGGGCGCGACGGACGGTCCGCCTCCGGCTCGGAACAGGAAGCCAGCAGGGCCAGCAGCAGGACAAGGACGATTCGCATGGCGCAGAGTTTTGAAGTTTCGCCCGCAAAGTGCGAAAAATAGGCCGGACGCGCAAGGGGCTGGGGTTGGGCTTCGTCTGGCGTTTTTTCCTTAGCTTTGGCGCCCAATGACTTTTTTCTCGGGGAGAAGATGGGCAAACAACGCATTCGCGAGCTGGATGGGCTTCGTGCCTTGGCCATAGGGCTGGTGGTGGTTCACCATACGGTTACCAAGAACCTGGAGGTGCTGCTCTACCAGTTGCGCTGGGAGAAGCTCGGCAACCTGCTCGACCACTTGACCAGCTCGGGCGTGCAGTTGTTCTACGTGCTCAGCGGCATCCTGCTGCTGTCGCCCTACCTCAAGGGCGAGCGGCCCTTCTCGCCCGAGCGCTACTTCTGGCGGCGGGCCGAGCGGCTCGGACCGAGCTACGCGGCCAGTTGGCTGTTCGTGGGGGCGATGGCCGCGGCGCTGTCGGCCTGGCCAAGCTGGTTTTCGCTGGAGCGGGTGGCGCCCTTCGCCTGGGAGGCCTGGCTGGCGCAGGTGTTCATCTTCGATCCGTACCAGGTCTATTACAACCCGGTGATGTGGAGCCTTGAGGTGGAGCTGAGCTTCTACCTGACACTGCCCCTCTGGCTGTGGCTCTACCGGCGGACGCGGCCGGGCAAGCTGGGGCACCTGCTGGCCTTCGGGCTGGCCACGGCCGTCTCGCTGGGCTTGCAGCAGGTGGCGCGCTTCCATTTCGAGCCGTTTCCGCTGAACATCATCAGCACCTTTGGGCTGTACCTTCCGTGCTTCCTGCTGGGCGTGGCCCTGGCGGGGCAGCCGTTCACGGCGCGCGAGGGCGCAGGCCTGGCGCTGCTGGGCGGCGCCTACGTGGGGGCCTCGCTGGTCTGGGCGCCGGCCAACGTGGCGCCCGCCTTCGGTCTCCTCTACGCCGGGCTGGTGGTGCTGGCCCGCGCGTGGACGCCCGCGCGGACGCTCTTCTCGGCGCGGCCCATCGTCTGGCTGGGCGAGCGCTCCTACTCGCTGTTCCTGATGCACTTCCCGGCCATTTTCGTGGCCAACCACTTGGCAGCCTTCGCCTTCGAGGGCAAGACCTGGGGCTACTTCCTGCTCAGCCGCGGGCTTTCCCTCGCGCTGATGTTCGCCCTGGCCCTGCCCCTGTTCCATTGGGTCGAAAGCCGTGGCGCCCGCGGGCTGAGCACCGCGCCCGCCGCCGCGGAGGCCTAGGGCGCGGCCCGGCCATGCCTGATAACCACATTCCACACCAATTCGCCCGCACCCAAAAATGACCCTCCATAAACTGTCCATCCTGATTCCGGCCTTCAACGAGGAGAAGTCCATCACCCTGATCCTTGACAAGATTTTAGACGTCCGCTTCCCCGTGGAGCTGCGGAAGGAGATCATCATCGTGAATGATGCCTCCACCGACTCCACGGACGCCCAGGTCCGGGATTACATGGCCCGACATCCCGAAGCGGAGATCGTTTACCTGCAACACCCGAAGAACCGGGGAAAAGGCGCGGCCATCCGCACGGCCATCGACCGCATCACGGGCAGCCTGGCCGTCGTGCAGGACGCGGACCTGGAGTACGACCCGAAGGACTACTGGAAGCTGGTCGAGCCCATCATCGCCGGCCAGGAGGTCGTCGTCTATGGCTCTCGGTTCCTCAACAGCAAGAACCGACATTCCTACATGTCGTTCTACCTGGGCGGCCGGCTGGTCAGTTGGGTGGCCAACCTGCTCTACCGTCAGCGCCTGACCGATGAGCCGACCTGCTACAAGGTCTTCGACAGCGCCTTCCTCAAGTCCATCCCGCTGAAGTGCGAGCGCTTCGAGTTTTGCCCCGAGGTAACGGCCAAGGTGGCCAAGCGGGGCATCCGCATCAAGGAGTTCCCGATCAGCTACTATCCCCGCAAAGTCGAGGAAGGCAAGAAAATCAAATGGTACGACGGAGTCGAGGCCATCTGGACCTTGCTCAAATACCGCTTCACCCGATGACACCTGATGCGAAACTGACCCTGGCCGCCTGGAAGGACAAGGCGCACGCCCTGCTATTCCTGCCCTTGCTGCTGGTCAACTTCTCGACCGCGGAGGACTGGGGCGGCGACTACGCGCTCTACATCCTGCAAGCCAAGTGCCTTGTCGAAGGCATTCCCCTTTCGGAGACAGGATACATCTACAACCCCGACTTCGCCGTGATCAGCCCGCCCAACTACCCGATGGGCTTCTCGCTGCTGCTGGCGCCGGCCTATTGGCTTTTCGGCAACAGCATCGCGGCCTTCAGCACCTTGGTGAGCCTGCTGCTGGCGGGCACGGGCCTGCTGCTGACGCGCTGGCTTCGGCCTACCTTGGGCTTGGGGGCGGCGCTGCTGCTCTCGCTGGCCTTCGTTTACAATCCTTGGACGCTGTCGCTCAAGGCCCACGTCATGTCCGACATTCCGTTCCTGTTCTTCCTGCTCCTGGGCTTGGTCTTGCACCGCGAAAGGGGCATCCATCGCTGGCAAGACCAGGTCTTGCTGGGAGCGCTTTCGGGCTATCTGTTGATTTCCAGGACGATAGGCATCATCTTCTTGCTGGCGATCCTGGCCGACTGGGCTTGGGCGCGTGCCAAGGTCCGCGACTGGAAAGGCCTGCTCGATGGGCGCGGCCTGCGGCAGGTGGGGCTGCTGGTGCTGTCCTTCGTCCTGGTGGTGGTCTTGGACAAGCTGCTCTTTGGCCAGGAAAGCCAAGGCTCTTACTTCGACCAGATGAACTGGCGCGAGTCGCTGCTGACGGCGGCCATCAACCTGAAATCCTACCTCTTCTACATTTTCATCTTCTTTCCCTATCCCTACGAGCTGATTGAAGGCACGGGCGCCTGGCAGCAAGCCCATCCGCTGCTGGCCCAGCTCACGGCGACGGGCAACCTGCTGCTGCGGCCCTTCTTCTTCGCCGCGCTGCTGCTGGGCGCTGCCCGCTCGGCCTACAAGAACTTTGGCCTCGCGGAGTTTTTCGTCATTGGCCACGGGCTGGTGCTCCTGCTCTGGGAGCCCACTCCGCCGCGCTACCTCTTGCCTTGGATTCCCTTCGTGCTGCTCTATGCCGGGCAGGGCATCCTCCAATGGGGCAAGGCCGGACGCTGGGTGGCATTGGCATTGTTTGTTGGCGTGATGCTGCCCACGGCTCTTGGCGGCATCGTCCAGCTCGAAAGGCAGCGCTCGGCGGGTTTCGACGGCCCCAGCCAGCCCCAGCCGGCGGAAGCCATGGCCTATGTCCGCGAGAACACGCCGCCCGACGCCGTCATCGTCTTCATGAAGCCCCGCGTGCTGGCGCTTTATGGGGAGCGCAGAAGCCTTCGCGCCACCATGGACTTCGACCATCGGCAACTGGAGGAGCGCATGGGCATCCAGACGGAGCACCTCTACTTCCTGGCCGACACGCGGTTTCCGCGGCACGGCATCACCAAGCCCGAAAACTCGGGGCTCGATCCCGGCCTGTTCGAGGCCGTGTGGGACAATGGGCGCTACTACCTCTACAAGCGGCTGATGGATTGAGGCCTGTGGCTCAGGCCTTCTTCCTCGCCACCAGCCCGATGGAGTATCCGGGCCAGCCAGTGGTCTGGGCCAGGGCTTGGTCGAGCAGGGGCGGCAGCACGCGCAGGGGCAGAATGGAGGCCCAGGCGGCCAGTTTCGAGCGGTTTTGCAGGCGCCAGAGGATGCCCGTTACCTTCTGGCTGAAGAAGCCCGAGAGGTAGCTGACCTCCTCGACCTCGAATCCGGCGTGGGTGGCCAGGCGGCGGAGGTCCTCCTCCCAGTAGCCGCGGCGGACGTGCCAGCCGGTCTCGGTCTCGCAGAAGGGGCCGTCGTCGGATGGGATGATGGCCTTGTAGCCGTGGAAGGGCGCCGTGAGCAGCAGCTTGCCGCCGGGCTTCAGGGCCGCGTGGATGTCGTGGAAGACCTTCTGGTCGTCGAGGATGTGTTCGATGACCTCCAGGCAAATGGCCAGGTCGAACCGTTCCATGAGGTGCTCGGCCTGGTCCATGCCGCGGACGTCGAGGGTCTCGAAGTCCGCGGCGAAGGCCCCGCAGAGCTCGGCCCGCTCGGCGGCCACCTGCTGGTTGCGCTCGTCGTAGCTCAGGCCGGTGGCGTGGTAGCCCCGGCGGGCGGCGCCGATGGTGAAGGCCCCGGATCCGCAGCCGACGTCGAGCAGCTTCTTGTTCCAGGTGGACTTGGGCAGGCGGCGTTTCAGCCAGCGCCAGCGATCCCAGACCAGGGTGTCGCCGTGGATGAGGGTGGCCGGGAAACCCAGCAATTTGACCAGTGCGTTGGACATTCGGCTTGTTCGTTATTTTCAGGGCCCCAAAGGTAGGAAAACTAATCCGACAAACCAGCCTGCGCGGGCTCGCGGGTCCAGAGGCCGAAGGAGCTGTCGCGGCGCAGCTCGCGCAGGCCGGGCGCGCCCAGGCTTTCCAGCCGCTGGGGGAACTGGCCGAAGCGCCTGTCGAGCAGCAGGTAGGCGCAGTCGGCGCTGTCCAGGAACTCGGCGGCGCGTCCCTGCTCGTGGGCCTTGGCCAGGTCGCCGAAGCGGAAGCGGCCCACGCCGTCGCCCACCACCGGGTAGCCGGCCTTTTGGAAGTGGTACTTGTGCTGGGTCAGGCCCCAGAGATAGAGCTGCCGCGGCGGCAGGCCCAGCGCGGGCAGCGTGTCGAGCAGGTCGAGCAGGTAGGGCGGCGACTGCCAGCCCACGAAGGCGTTGTGCGCGGCCCTGTCGGTGGGCACGCGGTAGGCGAAGGCCTGCTTGAAGTAGCTGAAGGCCGAGCCCTTGGGGCCGAAAAAGAAGAACAGCGCCAGGGCCAGGAAGGCCAGCCGCGCGGGCGTCCGCCCCAGCCGCCCGCCCAGTTGCGCCCGCGCGGCCTCGAACAGCAGCGCCACCACCAGCACCATCAGCGGCGCGAAATGCCCGTAGCGGGTGAAGGGCGAAAGCCAGGCCCAGAGCGCGGCCCCGAAAAAGGCCAGCGCCAGCACGATCCGCGAAGACCGCTCGCGCCAGCGCCCCAGCAGGAAAATACCCAGCGGGAACAGCAGCGTGTAGCCCAGGAAAGGCCAGTAGCGCAGCGGCCCCCGCTCGTGCGAGACGACCATCTCCCAGGGCAGGCGCAGGTAGAAGGTCCAGCCCTCGTCGGTCTGCGCCTGGATGTCGCGCATCTGGAACAGGTAGTCGTCGTGGGTCCAGTACGGATTGGCCCGGCCCAGGGCGAAGGTCAGGCTGGGCGGGATTGGGTCGCCCACCAGCAGGATGTTGCGGAAATACCACATCCCCCCGAAGAGGCTCAACACCAGCAGGAAAGGCATGGCCTTGCGCCAACCCAGGCCCTGCCAGGCCAGCGCGAAGAACAGGGGCACGAAGAAGGCCCCGGAGGTCTTCATGCCCACGAACATCCCCGCCAGCAGGCCCGCCGCCACCAGCCAGCGCGGCCGCTCGTCCTCGCTCCGCTCCGGCCCGGCCAGCACCAGCGCGTGGGCAGAAAGCAGCAGGAAGGCCATCAGCGGCACATCGTGGTACGAGAGCGCCAGGTACTGCTGCACCACGGGCGTCAGCAGGAACGCCCAGGCGGCCATCGCGGCCAGGGGCGCCCAGACCGAAAGCCTCCCGGCCAAGGTCTTGAGGCTCAGGAAGGCCAACCCGCCCGTCAGCCACGAGAGCAGGTGGCTTAGGGCGAATCCGCCCGCCATCGCCCCCGGCACGTGCAGCACATGGAAGTTGAACGTGTACAGCGGGACCTTCATGCTGGCGTCGGTGTAGATGCCGCCCGCCTCGACCCATTTCAGCGGATAGACCAGGTGGTAGCTGCCCTCGTCGAACCAGCGGGGCGGCAGCAGCGCCGCGAACGAGAGCAGGGCCATGACCAGCCAGAAGGCCTTGTTTTCGAGCAGAACCCGCCGCAGCAGGCCCAGGCTCTCCAAGGCCGAGCGCCAGCGTCCCCAGAGGCTCGCCAGCAGCAGCGCCCCGCCCGCGGCCAGCAGCCACGCCGGGTGGTACAGCCCCAGCAGGCCCAGCACCGACAGCCCCAAGCTCGCCAGCGACAGACCCAGGCCCACCCGCAGCGCGAACTCTTCCGAGGCGCCCGAGAAGCCGTCCGAGCGCGGCAGGACCAGGCGGCTGGCCACCAGCGCGAAAAGCACGAAAAGCCACAAGCCCGCCTGCGCCTGCGCCCAAGCCCAGAGCACCAGCGGGTCATAAAAGTTCGACCATTGGACATAGTCCACGTTCGACCGGATCAAGGACAAGATTCTTTCCATGAGGAAGCAGTTGGATCACCCTGAAACGACAAGCGGAGACTGCGGGAAAGCCCGCCCCCTCGCGCAAGGGGCAAAGGTCTCAAAAAAACCAGAAAATCCTCTCGGTGAACGAAAATGCCCGCCAAGCCTGCACCCTTGCAGGCTTGTTTCAACAAAAAGGAGAATCGAGAACCAGCTAATACAAAGTTGCTTTCAATGGTGTAATAGACCAATCGCCAGCGTCGGGCAAAAATCTGATCGAGGTGGACGTTGATGATACGGATTTGGCGGATAAATCGATTTTGCTGTATAGGCTAATCTTCGTCAAAACTTAATTTTCATCCATTTTATGTTAAGTAAGGATTCAAAATTAGCTTAGTCTAAATGGGGAGAATTTGATGACGAGGTTTGTCCCCACGTTGGCAAGGCAACGGTTGGCGGC
>JAIFMG010000054.1 GCA_020048645.1 Bacteroidota bacterium
AACACGAAATTTTTTTGGGGATCGAAATTTGAAGAAGAGTCTCGCAAGGAGCCAAACCCATTGAGAGCCATCCCAATGAGACCAGGCCACCAGGCAAACTTCGGCACACCCCCAAAAGCCACCACCATAAAATTCGTCCCCTAGGCTCCAAAAACCTTTCCTTCAAAACCGCTTTCGCACCCTCCATCCCTTTCGAGGACAAGAATATTTTTCGTGTTTTTCGTGCATTTCGTGAAAAAAATCTTTTCGTATTGATAATGCAAACTGAATCTAGCCTTTTACTTATCCAACGTGATAGATTGCCTTGAAGCGTCTTGGTTTTCGCATTGAACCCCTACGGGGTTCTGGTTCGCGGCGGTTCGCTCCCCGGATTTCATCCGGGGCTATTCATGTTCAATCCCTTCGGGATTGGCGGAAAAGACCGATTTTGGCAGTGGTTCTCTGCTCCCGGATTTCATCCGGGGCTATTCGTGTTCAATCCCTTCGGGATTGGCGGAAGCAGCCCGATTTTGTCGGACGCTGAAGTTTCGGGGGTGATAAAAAACAAATCGTCGGCATCCTGCAAAATTTGGAAGATTCCGGGCGAATCCCGAAGGGATCGAATTGTTGTAGCCTGCCCCGCCGGGATTGGAGGAGAACCCCGAAGGAGTGGCATTATCTGGCCCATCCTACGGAGGAAAATAATGCCACCCCTTCGGGGTTCTCTTCTTTGGCCTGGATGCGCTTTCTACAATCATTTCACCCCTTCGGGGTTGGGCGAGGCTTCAAGGCAATCCATCACGTTTTAACGCGACTTGGTGTCAGATGGGGCACTGGGCGTAGGCCTGCTCAAACTCGTCGAGGCAGTCCTGGACGCGGAAGTTGAGCAGGGTGCCTCCGTCGGAGAAATGCTTTTCGAAGACCTTGCCGACGGCGTAGGTGAAGGGCTTGGCGTCGGGCTCCTGGCTGATTCCGCCCACGAGCAGGCCCAGGCCGGGGATCTTCTCGGTCCAGCGCGACAGGGGCATCTCCTTGAGCTTCTTGCGGCCCAGGGTCTCGCCCAGGAAAGCGGCCAGGTGCAGGCGGGCCACCACGCGGTTGAACTCGGCCTGGTGGTTCTGGGCCAGCTCGCGCAGCATCCGCTCCTGGAGGTTGCCGATGGCCAGGGCCCCGAGGAAGGGCAGCCGCACGAACTGGGTGCCGGTGGCCCAGTGGGCGTACTGGCGGATGGTCATCTCGCTGGGTTCGAGGCGCTCTTCCAGGACAGGGCGCTCGGGTTGCTTCTGGCTCTTGGGGGGCAAGTCGGACGGGGTGATCTTGGAGGCATCCAGGGTTTGGGGCGAGGGCGTCTCGCTGGCCAGGGGCTCCTGGTAGAGGCGCCTCCGGGGGCGGTTCAGGGTGGTGGGGGTTTCCATGGGCAGTCTTGGATGGGGCCGCTAGGCATTTTTTCCAAATATAGCAAAAATCAAGACAATGCCCGAAGATTTTGCCTCGGCAACAAGTGCCAAGGGCTTTTGGCGGCCGCGGAGGGCCGGCCGGCTAGTATGTTTTCTCGGAGACGATGAAGGCGTCGGGGAAACCCTTGTCGCGGACCTGGCGTAGCAGCCGCTCGGCGTCGGCCAAGGTGGCCTCCTGGCCGACCTGGTACTTGTAGCGGAAGGTCTCGTGGGCGTAAACCTGCTCGATGACCTCGAGGCCCAGGCGGGTGTATCGGGCGGCGCGGAGGTCTTCGGGCTGGGTGGCCGCGGCGATCTGGATGCGATAGACGACGCGCTGCTCGGGCTCGGGCGGCGGCGGCGGGCTGTCGGTCGGGCTGGACGGATCGCCTTGCGCCAGGCTGGCCTTGGTATGGTCGCGGAAAGAACGGTAGAGCGAGGAGGCCAGGTAGGCCTGCCCCTGCTCGCTGTTGAGGTAGCGCTCCTCCGCGGCGTTGGACATGAAGCCCAGCTCCATGAGGATGGCGGGCATGTCGGTGTGCTTGAGCACGTAGAGGTTGTAGCCGCGGTCGTGCGCGTCCATGATGCCCATGCTCTTGCGCCCGGCGCGGGCGCGCAGGTCGGCCTCGATGGCCTTGGCCCAGGCCAGCGCCCGGGCGGAGCGGCGGTCGTGGATGTGGACGCGGAAGCCGTTGATGGAGGCCGCGGGATGGTGGTCGCAGTGGATGCTCAGGAAGTAGTGGGCGCCCAGGCGGTTGGCCAGGGCCACGCGATCCTCGAGGCTGATGAAGACGTCGGTGGTGCGGGTGTAAACGACCTCCACGCCCTGGAGCAGGGTCTCGAGGTAGGCGCCGAGCTTGAGGGCGACCTCGAGGTTGAGCTCCTTCTCGTGGACCAGGCCCGTGGTGCTCAGGTTGCCCGGATCCTTGCCGCCGTGACCGGGGTCGATGACGATGATGGTCTGCGCGGACAGCCTCCCGGCGAAGCTGGCCAGGATCGCCAGCCACAACAGCAGCCGGGGCCCAGGCCGGTTCGTCCTGCCTTGATTTTGGGTTGTTCTTCGGTTCAGGTTCATGCCCGCGAAAGTAGGAAATACTCGCGCATGGCCAGAAAAACCCTCCGATTTCCCATCGCTGGGCATGTCGCCAAGCGGACCGCCCCCCCCGGGCGGGGGCCGGCCCACAAGCCCTTGGCGATTCCTTTCCGGGCCCTTGGGTTCCCATCACTTTTTTTCATAACTTGGAAGCCCGAGCCGAGCCAAAGCTCCGAGCGGAGCCGTTCGCTCACAACCCGATCCCGCAACCCCAAAAAAGTCCAACCCAGACATGGAAAGTACCGAGACCGCGATCCCGCCAAAGGATCGGCCCGAGTGGGAGATGATCCTGACGGGCAAAATCAAGCACCAGTACCGCAACTACGTGCTCCAGATTACCATCTACCAACTTAGCAAGAACATCACCGAGGGAAGATGCACCGTCCAGGAGGCGGTCGAGGACCTGCGCGAGCTTTGCCAAAAATACTCGAAGGCCGTCCAGGGTGATTTTCGTCAAATCTTCAAAAACTGGTGAACATGGAAAGAAGACTTTATGCCCTCGAGCAGGTCCTGGGCTTCATCGAGGAAGGACGGAAGATGGTCCTCACGGCCGACCACCAAACCCTTCGGCAACTGCCCCGCGGCCACTGGGTCGGCGGCACCTCGCCTTACTTCATGGACAAGGACAAAGGCGTGTTTTCCAAGGACATGGTCTTCGTGGACGACTTCACGGACATGGGCGTCGAGTTCCGGTCCGAGCTGTTCGACACCCGGAGCATGGCCCAGATCGGGCGCAACTCCTACGGCAACGGCTTCTCGGTGCTCATCCTGCCGCTGGGGGCCGAGGTTTACCATGAGTTTGGCCTGAACTCGCTGGGCTACAAGGGCATCTTCCTGAACCCCGTGGTCGGCTACGTCGCCGGTTTCGACCTGGCGGACCCGCAGGCGCCCCCGGCCATGGTCTTCGACGGATGGACGGGCACCGCCTCGGGCGAGCTGGCCGTGGCCCTGCACGTGCGCCTGCCCCAGGGCAAGCTGGCCCGCACCGAGATCCTGAACCTCAACACCCTGCGCGCTGGCGGCGACCAGATCGTCTTCCCCAAGACCTCCTTTGTCCAGTCCGACTGCACCATCAACGGAAAACCGGCCAACATCGCCGAATACCTGACGGAGTCCCGCCGCCGCGAAAAAGTCGATTCCCCCCTGATAACCAGCATGAACGGCGCCCTGATCAACCGCGACATCATGAAAATCGACACCGAGCGCGGCGAAGTCACCTTCTACTCGCCCGCCTACGCCGGCGACGAACACTGCCTGACCAACTTGATCGAAGACTACCAGCAGCTTTTCAACATCCGCCTGCGCGAAGTGGCGCACGAGCCTTGCTACACGTCCATCTGCATCTCCTACTACATGCTCGGGCAGCTCCTGGGCAGGAAGATCGAGGTCGAGGGCGCCTTCGCCTTCGGCGAAATCTCCTTCCAACTGCTCAACATGACCCTGGTGCTGCTGATGGTCGAGGACGACTGAGCCGCCGCCCGGGGCACGAAGCCGCCGCCCACGGCCCGCCGGCCCGACAGAGGATCGGGCACGGCGGGCCGCTATCATGTCATTCGAGGATCCAGGCCATGGCGGCCTCGAGGATGTCGTCGCGGCCTCGCGCGGCGCTGGCGGGATCCATCCAGACGGGGATTTGCGGATGCACCCCGTGCTCGACGTTGAAGCCGTCGAGGGTGAAGGACTGGGTCACGGAAAAGCGGTAGCCCCAGCCGTTGGGCAGTTGCCCGCCCGAGGGCGCGCCGCCGCCACCGCCCGTGGTGTCGCCCACCAGCGCGACGTTCGGGAACTCGAGCAGGATCGTGGCCAGGAAGTTGGTGGCGCTGTAGCAGCCGCGGCTGGTCAGCACGGCCACCTTGCCCAGGAAGCGCTTCTGGCCGTCCTCGGGCTTGACGTACACGTCGTCGGGCGCGCTGAAGTCGTCGGGGCCGGGGCCGGTCTTGGTGACAGAGCGATAGACGAGCCGCTCCTGGTCGGTCAGGCGCTCGGCGATGGCGAAGACGTTGAACACGTCGCCGCCGCCGTTGCCGCGGACGTCGAGCACCAGGCCGCGGCAGTTGGCGAAGCGGTCGAGCACGTAGTCGAGGTCGGCGTCGGTAACGGGGTCCATGAAGGAGGAGTAGCGCAGGTAGCCGATCTGCCCCTCGGCCAGGAAGTCGTTGAGGAATGAGCCGGTGTAGTAGGCGTCGTCGCCCCAGTAGTTCTCGCGGAGCAGGCGGCCATCGTAGTTCTCGGGCGCGGCGAGCTGCATCTCGTAGCGCGAGACGTTGAAGGGCGAGAAGAGGTTGACGTGGCCGTCGCGCAGCTCGTTGAGCATCCGGGCCAGCAGGTCGAAGAGCTCCTCGTCGGTCATGGCGTCGCTGACCTGCGAGCGGTAGCGGTCGTGTACCTCCAGCCAGTCGATCTGCTTGAAGGCGAAGAATGAGTACTTCTGGTGGCACTGCTCCCAGAGGTATTCGAAGTTGGCCACGGGGCTGTTCTCGGGCTCTTCGTCGAGGATGAGCCGCGAGCAAGATGGGGCCCCGGCGAGCAGGGCGGCCAGGAGGAGCGTCAGGGCGCGTTTCATGGGCGGGCGTTTTGGGGGTGCGGGTCGGAAGGAGAAAAAAAAGGCCGGGCCAAAGGCCACGGCCAAATTTACGAAAGTCAGGCGTTTCCCAAAAAGGAAATCTTGGCCAGGGCTCAATCCAACTCGTAATCGAAGCTGATGCGCGTGCCGACCATCTTGCGCTCGAGCCGCTTGACGATCTTCTCGTCCAGCGGGTTCTGGTCGATGTCGAGGAACTCGAGCGGCAGCCGCGAGAAGTCGCGGGGCAGCGTGGACAAACGGTTGTAGTCGAGGTGCAGCTTGCGCAGTTTGGGGGCCTTGAGCAGGGTGGCGGGCACCTGCTCAAGGCCGTTCTGCGAGAGGGAGAGCAGCGCCAGGGCGGGCATGGAGGCCACCTGCTCGGGGAAGGCCTCGAACTGGTTGTCGTCGAGCAGCAGGGTGTTGAGCGCCGGCAGTTCGGCCAGCTCGTCGGGCAGTTCGCTGATCCGGTTGTGCGAGAGGTCGAGGTACTCGAGCTTGGAAAGCCGGGCCAGGCCCTGGGGCATTTGGCTGATGCTTGTGCGGACCACGCGCAGCTTGCGCAGGTTGGGCAGTTCGAGCAGCACGTCGGGCAAGGCCGTCGCCGGTGAGCCGACCAGCTCGAAGACCCGCAGCTCGCTGAGCTTCTCGAAGCCCTGGGGCAGGTAGCCGAGGGTGTCGCCAAAGATGTACAATTCCCTGACGGAATAGCCCAAGCGGCTGGCGAAAATGGCCAACTGCGTGTCGTAGTACACGGTGCTCATGGGGTTTTGCCAGTCGCTCTGGCCGGCCGCGGCCAGGTTGCGGCGCAGTTTGGCGTCGAGCTCCTGGTAGAGGGAAGGCTCGTAGCCCGCCAGCCGCCTCGTGCTTTCGGCTTCCGCGGCACCGGGCTCGGTGTCCTGGCTCGTTTTTCCGAGCCCTGGCGCCTGGTCTTCGGCATCGACGGGCGTCCGCGCGACGGCCTGCGCGCGCCCGGGCAGGCCCGGGCTTGTCGTGCGGGGCAGCGCGCTGGCGGCTTTGCCCGGGCTGGCGGCGGACCTTGGCGCGGGCGCCTGCGGCTCGAGTGCCGGCTCCTCCCTGACCCGCAAGGGCGCTTCTTCCACCAGGGCCTCGCGCACCAGGCTGACGGGCGAGCTGGCCTGCTCGGCCTGGGCCATGAGGACCTCCCCGCTGCTGCCGCTCTCGACGCAGGCCTCCATCGCCAGAAGGATGGCCAGCGCCCCAAGGAAGCTGACATTGGATGTGCGCATGTTCTCAGTTTTTTTTGAAGGTTCTTTGTCAAAGTTACGATTTACGAGCTCAAAAAACAAGCACAAGTATCTGGTTTACTGAAATATAGCTGATAATTTCAAAAGCGCTGCGAAAAATTATCCCCCTTTTGGCGCAATAGGTGTCAACTGCCTAAAAAACAACGCGCTAAGCCCAAAAACAGCACATGGGCGAGCCGATTTGGCGCTGCAAGCACTTGATAATGAGTCATTCGCCGACGCTTCGCGTGTACCGGCTTCAGCAGGAACGCCAAACTACTTCTGCCCCCGAAGCGCGTGCGCCAAATGTTTGCGGGTATCGGAGAACGCGGAATCGAGCGGCCAGGAAAAAAGCGTCGATTCTCTTGGCGCAAACGTTTGCGGAAAAATTGAAATTCGCGTTTTTTTTCTAACTTAGAGGCATCAACCTAGACCTCCCAGACATGAGCGAAATCACCCTGGACCAAGAATTTGTCCGTCGGCTGCCCAAGGCCGAACTGCACTGCCACCTCGATGGCTCCATGCGCATCTCCACCATCATGGAGCTGGCCCGCGAACAGAACGTCGAACTGCCCACCTGGGACCAGGCCGAGCTGAGCTCGATACTGGAGGTCGGCATGGAATGCCAAAGCCTCGAGCAGTACCTGCGGCCCTTCGACATCACCATCTCGGTGCTGCAAAACCGCAAGGCCCTCGAGCGGGCCACCTACGAGCTGGCCGAGGACTGCGCCGCCGAGAACATCCGCTACCTCGAGGTCCGCTTCGCCCCCATCTTCCATACCCGCAAGGGCCTGAAGCTCACCGGGGTCATCGACGCCGTGCTGGCGGGCGCCCGCCGGGCCGAGAAGGACATGGACATCCGCATCGGCGTCATCATCTGCAGCATCCGGCACACCACTCCGCAAGACTCGCTCGTCTCCTCGGAGCTGGCCGTGGCCTTCAAGAACAGAGGCGTCATCGGATTCGACCTGGCCGGGGCCGAGGACGGTTTCCCCGCCAAGGACCACAAGGAGGCCTTCGACAGGGTCGTGCGCAACAACATCAACGTGACGGTCCACGCCGGGGAGGCCTACGGGCCCGAGTCCATCCACCAGGCCCTGCACTTCATCTCGGCCAACCGCATCGGCCACGGCACCCGCCTGCGCGAGAACGGCGACCTGCTCAACTACATCAACGACCACCGGATACCGCTCGAAATGTGCGTGACCTCCAACGTCCAGACCAAATCCGTCGAAAGTTTCGAGGTCCATCCCGTCCGCTTCTACTTCGACTACGGCCTCCGCGTGACCATCAACACCGACAACCGGCTCATCTCGAAGACCACGCTCACCGACGAGTACATGCTGCTGGTCGAGCGCTACGGCTTCACGGCCGACGAGCTCAAGTACATCGTCATCAACGGCTTCAAGTCAGCCTTCCTGCCTTTCGCCGAAAAGGTCAAGATGGTGGCGCAGGCCACCCGCGAGATGGAGGAAATGGGCCTGAAGATCCGGCGCGACTACATCTGAACCTGATTTCGCAATCCAAAACATAGCCCGACAAAACATGGAAACCTATCATGAACTGGCCGAGAAGATCCGCGCCAACGTGCCCATCAAAGCCATCCCCAACCGGAAACTGGCCGACGAGCTGAACCAGAAGCTCGGAAGCAGCATCAGCCCCCGCGACAGGCTGACCATCAAGAACGCGCTCGACGCCCGCGACGCCCGGGGCATCCTGTGCCAGGTGGAAATGCCCGGCCTGCAACTGCCCCCGGTGCCCCTGACCCAACTGGTGGTGGCCGACGGCCTGCCCTTGAGCGAGGAAATCAAGGCCTACCAGCGCAATTTCCCTGCGGCCTGAGCGCGAAGGGCCCATACCAAGTCGCTTTCAAGCGTGATGGACTGCCTCGAAGACTCGACCAAGCCCAAAGGGGTGCCATGATAAGCGGAGCCAAGCCATCAGCATAGAACCCTGAAGGGGTGAAATTGTCCTGGTCGGGACGAAGGGCCAGACAATGCACCCCCTTCGGGGTTCCCTCTAACAGCGCACGCGTAGCATACCGCCCACGAGTTCAAAAAAAACGCCAAGGCGCTTGTTTTTTCAAAGTACAGTTTGTATCTTTGGCTATCGTCAATTTCAAACCCCCGATGATCAAGCTACCCTTCAAAACCGCCGATGTCCAGGGCCAAAGCCGGCAGCCAAACTTCCAAAACCTGCCGATTCGAATTTTGACGGATTGGCGCGTCTTCTGGAGGTGTGCATTTAATTCGTACTTGCACAATTGTGCTTTTGGGTAAGGATTGAGGATGGTGGAAGTAATGACGTTAGCGGTAACTAAAATTACCATAGTATTAACCATTAAACGAAAAAAGGAGGATATGTTATGACGTAAAGATAGATAAAAATAAACAGGAACGAGTTTGATGAAACTCAAATAAAACATCAAAAACAGTGATTATTCGAGTTTGATGAAACTCTATAAAACTCATCAAAATTATTCATTATTAACGCTTTAAATTAATTTCACATGACAAAAAAGTTTTAAATTTCATTGCAATTATTGCAATAGCAGTGTTGGCATTTACAGGTTGCGAGAAAGAAAATGATATTATTCCAAATCCGGATAATAATATTATTAAAAGTGGCGAATATTCTGAGCCGACAGTAATAAATGGACAAACAATTTGGGGTAGATTTTGGACAGCGGAACTTGCAGTAACAGGAGCGCATTATCCATTGGAAATTAGAGATGATGTTTATATGTGGTCTGCGTATATTAATGCAGGACATGATGACCGTTACGCTTTTTCGGTACGCTACGTATTTGAACCAACTTATCAATAAGAGTTAATCTTACTGTTGGGTGGAAATTCCGATTTCCACCCAACACTTAACATTTCGACTTATGATAAGAATAGCTATTTGCTTAGTTTTCACGCTTTGTCCGATACTTCTTTTTGCTCAAAAAGAAGACCATAATTGGGTTTTATCCAACCATTTGCGTGTTGATTTTAATCAGCAACCATCAATTGTAACAACGGATATATCGCAGAATGTTGGTAATTCACAAAATCTAACAAGTATTTCAAATAATATCGGTAATTTGCTGTTTTACATAAATGGATTAAGACTTTATAATTATAACCACCAAGTAATATTTACAACACCGGCAGCAAGTTTTTTTAATCAAGTAAATGTCGTACCACATCCGACAGATGCTAAGAAATATTTTTGGTTTGTTCGTGTAATTGGTACTGAATTAACAAAAAAACTTACATTATATACCATTGATATGAATGCAAATACAGGCTTGGGTTCGGTTTCAGAAACTTACTCGCTTGTAGGAGCTGATATGCCGATAAATTTTGTTATTTCAAGAATAAGTAATTCAGCAGATTATTGGTTTACCCGGTTTTACCCTGATAAAATAATCGTGAACTCTTTAACTTCTACTGGATTGAGCAATGGAACAATTTATAATATTGCATTGGGTGAAAATTCGACTTTTTCCAAAATTACACCGGATATGTCCACGATTTTTGTTAATGTTGGTACAACAGCATTTTATGCGTTGGATATAATACCATTTGCATTTACATTGCAGTCCAAAAATGGTTTGCAAAGATATAGGAATATCTGCAAATCGAAGTGATTTCGGCAGCGGTGGT
>JAIFMG010000160.1 GCA_020048645.1 Bacteroidota bacterium
AGCGGTCGTAGTTCAGCGGGGCCAGGTACATGGCGGAGGAGGGTTGGTTCGGAGGCGAATATACGCAAGATCAGGCCTCGGGGTTGCGGGCCGGGGGCAGCGGCAGGCGGATGCCGAAGGTGCTGCCCTCGCCGGGCTTGCTGCGGAGCTCCACTTTGCCGCGGCTGACCTCAACCATGGCCTTGACATAGCTGAGGCCAAGACCGAATCCCTTGACGTTGTGGATGTTGCCCGTTGTCTCGCGGTAGAACTTCTCGAAGGCCTTGGCTTGGGTGTCTCGGTCCATGCCGATGCCCTTGTCGCTGACCTCGACGAGGATCCAACCGGGCTGGGGGTTTGAGGTCCGGACATGTATCTCCGGGATCTCGGGGCTGTACTTGTTGGCGTTGTCGAGGAGGTTGAACAAGACGTTGGAAAGGTGTACGGGATCGACCTCGACGATGCTTTGCTGGGCCAGGAGCTCGAGGGTGATGAGCCCGCCGCGGCTTTCGACCTGGAGGCTGAGGCTGCCGACGGCCACCTCGACCAGCTCGTGCAGGTCCACGGGCTGGAGGTTCATGCTGAAGTCGTTGCGCTCGATGCGGGCCATCTGGAGGAGGTTCTCGATGAGCTGGTTCATGCGGTCGTTCTCCTGCTGGATCTTGTCGGCGAAGTAGAGAGCCTTGTCGGGGCTGGCCATGACCTTGGGCGTTCGTAGCGCCTTGGCGGCCACGGAGATGGTGGCCAGGGGCGTCTTGAGCTCGTGGGTCATGTTGTTGATGAAGTCGGACTTGACCTCGGAGAGCTTTCGCTGGCGGAGGATGACCAGCAGGGAGAAGACGAAGACGCCGAGGATGACCAGGGTGAAGACGACGGAGCCGAGCACGAGCAGCCGTAGCGAGCGGAGGACATCCCGGGCGGGGTTGGCGAAGGTGAGCTTCAGGTAGAACTGCTTGTCCTGGAAGTCGTGGGGGAAGATCCACTGGTCGAAGACCAGGGGCGCGGCCTGCCCGCCGAAGCCGGCCGACCGGTATGGGGTGATGGTGTCGCTGAAGCCGTCGTAGATGGCGTACTCGAAGTTGGCGTCGATGCCCTTGCGGCGCAGCTCGGCGCTGATGAGCGACTTCAGGTCGGTGCCGCCAAGCCGCCCGCGGAGGGGGTCGAGGTGGGTGCGGCTCTCCCTGACGATCTGCTGGAAGACCTCGTCGAAGAGCGCGCGGGTGCGGAGCTCGTCTTGCTCCGAGGCGCTGTCGTCCGCGAGGGGCCTTCGCAGCGAGCCGGCCAGGAATCCTCCGGAGTCGATGGAGTCGCTGATGCTCCACTTGCCGTTGCGGTCGTTGGGCATCTGGCGGTTTGCCGGCTTGAGGGGCACGGGCGGCGCCTTTTCCTTTTCGGGGGCGGTTTCCTGGGGCACGCGCAGGGGCGGGGTTCCGCCGCCCAGGCGCTGGCCCACGATGATGGAAAGGTCCCCGGCCTGCCTTTCCTCGAAGAGGTAGAGCTCCTCGCCGGGCAGGAGCAGGCCCCGCTCGCGCAGGCTGTACGAGAACTGGAGCCGCTGGTTGATGCGCTCGCTCCACTCGCGGCGCTCGAGCTCGGTGATGATCTCGCCCAAGGCTTGCCATACGCCCGACTTGAACCGGTCGGTCTCCAGCTCAACGGCGTTCCGGATCCAGTAGTACTGCACCAGGATTATGCCTCCCAGGGCCAGGGTCATGAACACGGAAAGCAGGTAGAGCAGGTTTTTTCTCATGGGTTCTGGGGGCGGGATGTGGGGCGGCGGCGTGGCGCGAATTTAAGCGATCGCGACGGCCCTGGTCCAAGGAGCAGGGCCCGACAGGGCAGGCGGATGGGCATTTAACGTTTCGTTGGGGCATTTTTAACGCCCAGGCGCCGGCCGGCGCGAAATTGCATCTCCCAAAAAAAGAAGGCGGCGGCGGCCATTTCCCGAAGGCTTGATTATCTTTGGGCAAAGAAAAAAACGCCAAACATGGCCAAGGACAAGAACGAGCGCCTGGACAACGAGCGCGAGCATGGACGCAAGATCAGCGAGAACGCCGAGGAGATCTGGGGTTGGGCCAGCCCGGCCGGGCAGGAGCGCGCCCGGCGAAGGGCCAACTACTTCATCGACCTGGGAGGCTTCGGCCCGGGGGACAAGGTCCTGGAAATCGGCTGCGGGACGGGCTTCTTCACCGAGAGGGTCTGGCTGGCCACCCGGGCCGACATCGTGGCCACGGACCTGTCGGAAGACCTGCTCAACGTGGCGCGCAGCCGCCTGCCCAAGCTGCGCTTCCAGGTGGAGGACGCCATGGCCCTGAGCTTCGAGGCCGAGAGCTTCGACGCCGTCTATGGCAGCTCGGTGCTGCACCACCTGGACATGCTGGTGGCCCTCCAGCAAATACACCGGGTGCTCAAGCCCGGCGGGCGGATGGTCTTCGCCGAGCCCAACATGGCCAACCCGCAGATCCTCGTCCAGAAGAACGTGCCCATCGTCAAGCGCTGGATGGGCGACAGCCCCGACGAGACCGCCGTGGTGCGCTGGAAGATGCTCAACATGCTGCGCCGGGTGGGCTTCGAGCAGGCCGAGGTCTTCCCCTACGACTTCCTGCACCCTTCGGTGCCCAAGCCCCTGATCGGGGCGGTCAAGCGGCTGGGGCGCCTGCTCGAGAAGACCCCGCTGCTCAAGGAGATAGCCGGGTCGGTCATCATCACCGCGAAAAAATAGGCACATGGCAAACGCAATAGTCGTAGGTTCGGGAATCGGAGGCCTGGGCGTGGCCATCCGCCTGGCCGCCAAGGGTTACCAGGTGGACGTCTTCGAGGCGTCCGACAGGCTCGGGGGCAAGCTCAACGAGCTGCGGATGGAGGGCTTCCGCTTCGACGCCGGGCCCTCGCTCTTCACGCTGCCCGGCTCGGTGGACGAGCTGTTCGCCCTCTGCGGCGAGGATCCCCGGCAGCATTTCCACTACCAGAAGCTGGAGGTCGTCTGCCAGTACTTCTACGACGACGGCACCCGCCTGAGCGCCTTCCAGGCGCCGGAGCGCTTCGCGGCCGAGCTGGAGCGCGCCCTGGGCGAGCCCCGGGCCAACGTGCTCAAGTTCCTGCGCCACAGCCAGGAGCTCTTCGAGCTGACCTCCGAGCTGTTCATCTTCAGCTCCGTCCACAAGCTGTCGAGCTTCATGAGCAAGAACGCCCTGAAGGCCGGGATGCACTTCGGCAAGATCGACGCCTTCAAGACCATGGACGAGGCCAACCGCAAGTTCTTCAGCAAGCCCAAGACGGTGCAGCTCTTCAACCGCTACGCCACCTACAACGGCTCGAACCCCTTCAAGGCCCCGGGCACGCTCAACGTCATCCCCCACCTGGAGCACAACGTCGGCGGATTCTTCCCCCGCGGGGGAATGTACGACATCACCCGCGTCCTGGTGGCCCTGGCCGAGCGGCAAGGCGTGCGCTTCCACGCCTCCACGCCCGTCCGGCAGATACGCACCCAGGGCCAGCGCGTCGCGGGCGTGCGCCTCGACGACCGCTTCGTGCCCGCCGACCTGGTGGTCAGCGACGTGGACATCGTGCCGACCTACCAGATGCTCGAGGGGCACAGCCTGCCGCAGCAGTTCCTCAAGCAGGAGCGCTCGACCTCGGCCCTGATCTTCTACTGGGGCGTCAACCGCCAGTTCCCCGAGCTCGAATTGCACAACATCCTCTTTTCCAACAACTACGAGCGCGAGTTCGAGGCCCTGTTCGACGACAAGAAGCTCTACCACGACCCGACGGTTTACATCTTCATCAGCGCGAAGCTGGTGCCCGCCGACGCGCCCGAGGGCTGCGAGAACTGGTTCACGATGATCAACGTGCCCGAGAACGTGGGCCAGGACTGGGACAGCATCATCCGCAACGCCCGGCTCTACATCCTGCGCAAGATCAAGAAGGCCCTGGGCGTGGACCTGACCGGGCACATCGTGGCCGAGGACATCCTGGACCCGCGGCTCATCGAGAAGCGGACCTCGTCGTACCACGGCTCGCTCTACGGGCCTAGCTCCAACAGCAAGTTCTCGGCCTTCAACCGGCACGCCAACTTCAAGAGCGACCTGGCGGGCATGTACTTCACGGGCGGGAGCGTCCACCCGGGAGGCGGCATCCCCCTCTGCCTCTCGTCGGCCAAGATCGTGGCCTCGCTGGTGGATCCGCCGGGCCGGCAGGGCTGAGCGAGCGGCCTGCCAGGGCGCTCCTTTCCCCCGCCGGCAAGGGCATCCCCCGCCTGGCAGGCATTTCGGGCCCCGAATGTCCTTGCTTTTTGCTTTTTTTGGGGGAAGAAGAGCGATGTTTCCCGAAAAAACGAAAGAAAAATGATGGATGGCATGAAGAAGACCCTGATCCTGCTGGCCCTGCTGTTGGCCCTTGCCCCTGCCCGCGCGCAGACCGTGGCCGGGCTCTACACCCGCTACGAGACGGCCCTGCGCGAGGCCGCGCAGGTGCGCGTGCTCGACCTCTCGGGCCAGGCCCTCGACGAGCTGCCGGACCTGGCGCCCTTCGTGCGGCTGGAGGTGCTCGACATCTCGAACACCGGCCTGACCAAGCTGCCGGCCAACCTGCGCTCGCTGCCCAAGCTGGCCCAGGTGCGCGCCAAGGGCCTCACGCGGATGAACTGGCCCCAGGCCGCCGAGATCCTGGCGCAGGTGCCCGCCCTCGCGCAGCTCGACATGAGCGGCTGCGGCCTGGTACAGATTCCGCCGGCCGTGCTCGACATCAAGCTGCTCACGCACCTGAGCCTCGACGAGAACAACCTGGCCAGCATCCCCGAGGACATCGACAAGCTCAAGAACCTCCAGAGCCTGCACCTGCAAGGGCCTTTCGGGAGGCTGCCCGAGGGAATCGCCAGGCTCAAGTACCTGGAGAGCCTGAGCCTGGAGGGCGACAACCTGGACATGAACAACCTCTCGGAGGGGCTGGCGCGCCTGACCAGCCTGCGCTCGCTGAGCATCCGCGACCAGAACCTGCGCAAGATGCCCGAGGCCATCCGCCAGCTCGCCAGCCTGGAGTACCTCAGCCTCGAAGGCGCCCGCCTCGTGGAGGTCAGCCTCCAGCCGGGCGAGCTGCCCAGGCTGGCCGAGCTGCACCTGAGCAACTGCCCGCAGCTCGACGCCCTGCGCTTCTTCGAGACGGCGCCCAGCCTCACGGAGCTGCGGGTGCTGGTGCTCGACAACTGCGGCCTCCGCGAACTGCCGGAAGACGTCAAGCGCCTGCGGCGGCTGAAAAGCCTGAACCTGAACAACAACCAGCTCACCAACCTGCCCACCGAGCTGGAGGAGCTGGGCGGGCTGGAGTTCCTGAACCTGAACGGCAACCCGCTGGACCCGCTGGTGGTGCGGGCCTGGGACGAGCGCCTGCGCGACTGCCGCATCTCGTTCCAGGCGCCCGAGGAGGTCAGCAGCGCCGTGCGGGTGGCCCCGCCCGTGCCGAGGCTGCGCGTCGAGACCCAGCGCTTCAGCGTGGTGGACCCGACCTGGACCAACCGCTTCAGCACCCGGGCGGGCAACATGCTGGTCTTCCCCCCGGACGCCTTCGCGCGGGCCGACGGCTCGCTGGCCGAGGGGCCGGTCGAGGTCATCTACCGCGAGTTCATGGACGCGGCCGACATCTACCTCTCGGGGGTTCCCATGGAGACGATGGTGGGCGGGCGGCGCAGCCTGGTCGAGTCGTGCGGCATGGTCGAGATTTACGCCCTGGAGGAAGGCCAGCGCCTGAACCTCCGCCCGCAGGCCCTGCCGAGCATGGTGCTGTTCTCGGACAACCCCCTGGGCAGCTCGGGCCTCTACCAGCTCGACGCCCAGGCCGGCTGGCTGCCCAACCCGGCCCCGGTCGAGACCTACCCGACGGGCGGCCTGATGATGCCCGTGCTGCGCCAGCCCCCGAAGCCGAGCCTGCCGGAAGACCGCCTGCTCAAGAGCCTCCGGGGCAGCAACTTCTTCCCCAACCTCTCCACGGAGGTCATCCATTACGAGCCTCGGGCCGTGCGGCCGCAGAACCTCTACGTCTTCCCCCGGCAGTCGGGCGCCAACTACTTGTTCACCTTCGCGGCCTACGGCCTCCAGGAGATGGTCTTTTCGGAAATGCTTCCCCTGAAAGACTACAACTGGCTCATCGTCAACGACAACGCCGTGGATGTCTATTTCAAGATGAAGGTCGTCTCGGAAGACAACAAGACCACCGAGCGCGACCCTCGGAAGGCCTTGCGCGACATCCGGCTGGACCTCTCGCCCACGGGGGCCAACTTCGACGTGCGCATCGCGACCCGCGACACGCTGGTGGTCAGGGCCAAGCCCATCGTCCCCGGCCTGAAGCCGGAGGACGAGGCCAAGGCCTTCACGCGGATGTTCGAGGAGTACCATGCCGACTGGTACGAGCGGCTGGGCCGCTGGGAGGAGCAGGAGCAGGGCCACCTCGAGAGCTGGCGCCGGCACCTGGAGGACCTGGACCGCCGCGACTCGATGATCCTGGCCGACCGCTCGGCCTTCCGCAACGCGTTCTCGTCCATCAACCCGAATTACGACATCCAGATGGACATCTACCAGCGCGAGCTGCACCACATGCAGAACGCGCACGCCGAGGAAATCGACCTCTACCGCGCCCGGGTGGAGCAGGTCATCGAGCTGGGATGGATGGGCGTGGAGGACTTCAACCGCTCGCTCCAGGACGTGGAGCGCCGGCAGCGCGACGAGGGCCTGGAAATGGCCATCACGCCGAGGGTCTGCAAGGTGCCGGGCACGGGCTACCTCAACATCGGCCGCCCGGTGGGCTACTGGGACTCGGAACTGCCGCAGAAGACGCAGGACCCGCGGGGCAAGGAGCTGGCCCCGGTCAACCTGGTGGTGCTCGACGAAAGCCGCAACACGGTCCTGGCGGTCAAGAACCAGACGATACGCTTCCTTTCGAGCTCTAAGAACGCGCTGCTGGCCGAACTGCCCGACGGGAGCCTGGCCGTGCAGGACATGAAGCTGTTCGCGGAAGAGATCGAGAAGCAGGCCCAGACCTTGCGGCCCTTGCAACTGGAGGGCATCGACCTGGCAACTTTCCACCAGACCATCAACGCCAAGGGCCAATGAGCGCGGGGCCTCGCCGCCCCGGACGCCGGTTCGCCCACACCTCCCCCATCCCCCACCGAGCATGAAAAAAGCATCCCTCAAAACCGCCGCTCTGGCGCTCTGGCTCTTGCTGGCCAGCCTCGCCCCGCGGCTCTCGGCCCAGAACGAGGCCGGATTCTGGCCCTTGTACCAGGCCTTGCAAAACCCTGAAAAGGCGGAGAAGGTCGTCGTCACGGGGACCTTGCCCGACTCGCTGACCCGGGGCATCCTCAGCCTGAAGAACCTGCGCCACCTGGTGCTGCTCGACACGCGCATCCGCGACCTGCCCGACTACCTGGACGAGCTGCCGCTGCTGGAGCGGCTGGAGATCATCGGCAGCCCGATGGACAGCCTGCCCGAGGTGCTGCGCACGATGCCGGCGCTCAAGGAGCTGGTCTTGTACCAGGTGGCCCTCAAGCACATCCCGGCCTGGTTCGCCGAGGTGAACACGCTCATGTCGCTGGAGCTCAACAACTGCTTCGGGCTCGGCCCGGACATCCCGCTGCCGCGGATGCTCCGCGAGCTGAACCTGCACTACCTGGGCATGACGGAGCTGCCCGAGTCGCTCTGGGGCCTGGACAAGCTGCGGCGGCTGAGCATCCACGGCATGAACATCGACCGGCTTGACGCGAAGGTCTCGAACCTGACGGCCTTGCAGGACCTGAGCGTGAAGTTCACCCTGCTGGAGGGCGTGCCGAGCCAGTTGCGGCTGCTGAGCCTCCGGCGCCTGGACCTGAGCTACAACCGCATCCAGCGCATCCAGCCCGACCTGTTCCAGCTCCAGGCGCTGGAGTGGCTTTCGCTGCGCGAGAACCAGCTCACCGAGCTGGAGCCTGACGTCAAAAACATGGTCCAATTACAATACTTGGACATCGCCTACAACCAGATTCGGGAGCTGCCCGTCGCGATGGGGCAGATGGCCAACCTGCGGATCCTGTACGCGCAGGGCAACAACCTGGCGCAGTTTCCGCTGCAATTGTCGAAGAACAAGCAGTTGCGGGTGCTGAACCTGGACTACAACCGGATCTACCTGTTCGAGGGCAGGGTGGAAGACTGGCCCAACCTGGTGACCTTCAGCGCCAAGGGCAACCTGATCGACCTTCTGCCCAACGGTTTCTTCGACATGCCGCGGGTGCAGGAGATCGACCTGGGCCTGAACCAGATCCTTTTCCTGCCCGACCAAGTGCGCGACCTGTCGAGCCTGCGGGTGCTCCGGCTTGGCGACAACTGGCTGACGGAGCTGCCGGCCTGGGTGGCGGGGCTTCCGGCCCTGGAGGAGCTTCGGCTGGCCAACCAGTACGTGCGCATCCCGGAGAAGACGAACCAGGTCAAGGTCTTGCCGGAGGGCCTGGACCCGGCCCTGGTGGATCCGTGAGGAGCCAGGCTCAGACCAGGCGGTTGGTGAGGGTGTCGGGGAAGATGACGCTGGGCTTGAAGCGCTTGGCCAGCTCGAAGTCCATGCGGGCGTAGGAGATGATGATGATGACGTCTCCCACGGCGGTCTTCCGGGCGGCTGGCCCGTTGAGGCAGATCTCGCCGGAGCCGGGCCTTCCTTTGATGATGTAGGTCTCGAGCCGCTCGCCGTTGTTGACGTTGACCACTTGCACCTTCTCGTTCTCGATCATGTTGGCGGCCTCCAGCAGGTCGGCGTCGATGGTAATGCTTCCCACGTACTGCAAGTTGGCTTCCGTCACGGTAACCTTGTGGATCTTGGATTTCATCACCTCTATTTCCATGGTTTTCGACTGTGTTGTGTGATTGGGGTTGGGGGGGATTGCCGTGCTGCTAGGCGCGGTCTCAGAGGGCGAGGTTGTCGATCAGTCGGACTTTTCCGGCGAACACGGCGGCGCAGGCCACCACGGGCTCGCCGTCGGGCCATTCGCTGACGGCCTGGAGGGTGTCGGGATGGACGATTTCGAGGTACTCGACGCGCAGCTCGGGGTCCTGGCCGATCTGTCGGCAGGCCCATGCGATGGCCTGCTGGGGCGAAGTGCTGGGCCGGAGCGCGGCCATGGCGGCGAGGGTCTGGTGGATCAGGGGCGCGGCTTGGCGCTGGGCGGGGCTCAGGAGCGTGTTGCGGGAGCTCATGGCCAGGCCGTCGGGCTCGCGGAGGGTGGGGCAGGCGACGACCTGGACGGGCTGGCCGGTGAGGCGGACCAGGGCCTTGACGATGGCCACCTGCTGGAAGTCCTTGAGGCCGAAGTAGGCGCGCCGCGGGCGGACCATGTCGAAGAGCTTGCTGACTACCTGGGCGACTCCGTTGAAGTGGCCTGGGCGGTGCTTTCCTTCCATGACCTGGGCCAGGGGCCCGAAGTCGAAGGCGCGCTGGTCGGGCTCGGGGTAAACCTCGGCCGCGGTGGGGGCGAAGACGGCGTGGCAGCCGCGCTCGCGGAGCATGCGCAGGTCTGCCTCGAGGGTGCGGGGGTAGCTGGCCAGGTCTGCGGGGTTGTTGAACTGGGTGGGGTTGACGAAGATGCTGGCCAGGGCGAGCTGGTTCTCGCGCAGGGCCAGGTCGAGGAGGCTGAGGTGCCCGGGGTGGAGGGCGCCCATGGTGGGGACGAATCCCAGGGTCTTGCCCTGGGCCTGGGGCCCTTCGAGGAAGGCCCGGAGCGCGGCGACGGTTTCGAGTACTTGCATGGGGGGTTTGGCGGGGTTGGATCCGGACGCGAAATAAGCAATTTTCCGGGACAGATCGGAACGGCGGCGCGCGGGCGGGGTCGAAAAATCGTCCGATCGGGTCACCTGGTCGATGCCCTGGCTCTGGCCTGGCGGGCCAGCGCGGGAGGCCCTGGCCGGGGCGAGGTTAATAAATTGAGAATTAGCCTTTTTTTTTCGTATCTTCGCGGGGATTTTCACGATAATCAGCAAGCAGTATGAAGAAAACGAGAGTCCTGTTCATTTCGCAAGAAATCACGCCATACCTTCCAGAGTCCGAGATGTCGCACATCGGGAGGTACCTGCCCCAGGGCGTGCAGGAGAAAGGCTTCGAGATCCGGGCGTTCATGCCGCGGTATGGGCTGATCAACGAGCGGCGCAACCAGTTGCACGAGGTGATCCGGCTCTCGGGCATGAACCTGATCATCGACGACACGGACCACCCGCTCATCATCAAGGTGGCCTCGATACAGGCGGCCCGGATGCAGGTGTATTTCATCGAGAACGAGGACTACTTCCACCGCAAGAGCCTCCTGGACGAGGAGGGCGTGCCCTTCGAGGACAACGACGAGCGGGCCATCTTCTTCGCCCGGGGCGTGCTGGAGACGGTCAAGAAGCTCCGCTGGGCCCCGGACATCGTCCACTGCCACGGCTGGATCACGAACCTGGTGCCGCTCTACCTCAAGCGCGCCTACAAGGACGACCCGCTCTTCAACCAGGCCAAGGTGGTCTATTCGGCCTACGGCGAGCACTACGCGCAGCCCATCTCCGCCAACTTCAAGAAGAAGCTGAAGCTGGACGGCATCACCGACAAGGACCTGGGCTCCCTCAAGGGCGAGCAGACCTACGCCAGCGTGACCAAGCTGGCCATCGACCACAGCGACGGGGTCATCGTGGCCAACAAGGACATCAACGGGGAAGTGCTGGCCCACATCGAGAAGAGCGCCAAGAGCGTGCTGGGCTACCACGGCCTGGAGACCTACATCGACGCGTACGCCGAGTTCTACAATAAAATCCTAGGCTGAAAGTTCATGTGATGGCTTTTCCGCGCCCAGCGCCAAAAGAGAACGGACAGGTTCGCCCCCGGCGGGAATTTGTCCCTTCTCTTTTTTAATGGACCCCTCTCACCCAACCACAAAAATGCGCCTTACCCATCGTCTTCTCCTCTGGCTGATGCCTCTGCTGGCCGGATTGGCCTCGTGCAACCAGGACAGCGACCTGGGCCTGGACCTCCTGCCCGACGAGGACGGCCGGCCCGTGTTCTTCACCGACACCCTGACCGTCAGGGCCTACACCTTCGCCGACGAGCCCATCTGGGCCGCCGGCGGCTCGGTCTTGCTGCTGGGCAGCATCGCCGAGCAGGGCTTCGGCAGCTCGCGGGCCAGCATCATCACCCAGACCCGGCCCCCCTCGCTCTGGCTGACCTCCAACCAGCAGCCCATCGACTCGATGGCCCTGTTCCTGCGCTTCGACCGCGACTCGATCGACGAGACGGCCTACGGCAGCCCGTTCGACGCGCAGTTCCTGAACATCTACATGCTCTCGGACAGCCTCAACGGCGACTACGGCGTGGAGTACCTCTCGGACTCCGACCCCGAGGACTTCTACGACCCGGCCAACCTGCTCGCCCGGGTCCAGGTCCTGCCCTTCGTGGGCGACTCGACCCTCCGCGTGAGCATGCCCCAGAGCCTGGTGGACCTGTTCAACCAGGGCATCACCGAGCAGGCCATGGACGACATCGAAGCCTACCGCGAGCTGTTCCCGGGCCTGGCCATCGTCCCCGACATGGCCACCACCGGCGGGGCCATCCTGCCCATCAACCACCTGCACGTCACCAGCGGGCTGCACACCTACCACGCCGACGGGCAGGCCTTCGTGTTCCCCTTCGATGGCTCCAACATCGCCTTCAGCCTGTTCGAGCACGACTTCAGCGGCACGCCCTTCGAGGCCGGCCTCGGCTCGGCCGGGCAGCAGGACAGCGTGGCCTACCTCAAGGGCATGGCCGGGCTGGGCGTGCTGGTGGAGCTGCCCTACCTGGAGAGCCTGCGCGGCAAGCTGCTCCACTCGGTGGAGCTGGTCGTGCAGCTCGAAAGCCCGGAGCTGACCGACGAGCTTCGCCTGGCCCCGCCCGAGGAGCTGGGCATCCTGGGCTGGGCGGGGCCAGACTCGACGGTGTTCCTGCCGGAGTACTCGGGCGCGGCCCTGGTCGGCGAGCTGCTCTCCGAGACCGAGCGCGAATACCGCTTCAACATCACCTACTACGTCCAGCAGTACGCCATCGGGGCCCACTCGCAGAACCGCTTCTTCCTGAAGCCGCCCCTGACCAAGGTCAGCCCCAACCGGGCCGTCGTCCGCACGGGGGCGCACAGCTCGCCCATGCGCCTGCGGGTTACCTTCTCGGACCTCTGATGCGGCCGGGGCGCCGCCCGCGCGGCGTCCCCATCCCACCCAACCAGCATTGATCCTATCGTCATTCCATCAAAACTGAACCGAGCATGTGCGGAATCGTCGGATACATCGGCAACAAACCCGTTTACCCCATCTTGATCAACGGACTCAAGCGGCTCGAATACAGGGGCTACGACTCCGCAGGGGTGGCCATCCTGGGCGGTGAGCCCAAAATTTACAAGCGAAAAGGCAAGGTCAGCGAGCTCGACGAGTTCGCCCAGGGCCAGGACGTGGAGGGCACCATCGGCATGGGCCACACCCGCTGGGCCACCCACGGCGAGCCCAACGACGTCAACGCCCACCCGCACATGTCGCAGAACGGGCACTTCGTGCTCATCCACAACGGCATCATCGAGAACTACGCCCGCATCAAGCGCTACCTCGAGCACAAGGGCTACGTCTTCCAGAGCGAGACCGACACGGAGGTGCTGGTCAACCTCATCGAGTACGTCTATATCCGCGGCCAGGTCAGCATCGAGGTGGCCGTCCGCTACGCCCTCTCCAAGGTCGTCGGGGCCTACGGCCTGGTCATCGCCTCGCCCTTGATGCCCGACACCCTGGTGGCCGCCCGCAAGGGAAGCCCGCTGGTCATCGGCATCGGCGATGGCGAGTACTTCATCGCCTCCGACGCCACGCCCATCGTCGAGCACACCAAGAGCGTCATCTACCTCAACAACGACAACGTGGCCATCATCCGCCGCGGCGAGCTCTCGCTCCGCACCATCGACAACGACCGGCTCGAGCCCGAGGTGCAGACGCTCGACCTGGGCATCGGCGACATCGACAAGGGCGGCTACGACCACTTCATGCTCAAGGAAATCTTCGAGCAGCCCCGCTCCATCCAGGACACCTTCCGCGGCAGGGTCTCGGCCAAGCACGACGACATCCGCCTGGGCGGCCTCCACCACGTCATGCCCAAGCTGCTGGCGGCCAAGCGCTTCATCATCATCGGCTGCGGCACCTCATGGCACGCCGGCCTCCTGGGCGAGTACCTGTTCGAGCAGTACGCCCGCGTGCCGGTCGAGGTCGAGTACGCCTCCGAGTTCCGCTACCGCGACCCGCTGATCTTCGCCGACGACATCATCATCGCCATCAGCCAGAGCGGCGAGACGGCCGACACCCTCGCGGCCATCCAACTGGCCAAGAAGGCCGGCGCCACGGTGCTGGGCATCACCAACGTCGTGGGCTCCAGCATCCCCCGCGAGACCGACGCCGGGGTCTATACCCACGCCGGGCCCGAAATCGGCGTGGCCTCCACCAAGGCCTTCACCGCCCAGGTTACCGTCCTGACCATGATGGCCCTGATGCTGGGCCGGCGCAACGGCTCGCTCAGCCAGAAGGACTACGAGCTCAACATCCAGGAGCTGGTGCAGGTGCCCGACAAGATCGAGCGCATCCTCCAGCACAACGACCTCTTCCGCGACATCGCCGCCCGCTACAAGGACTCGCAGAACTTCCTCTACCTCGGCCGCGGCTTCTTCTTCCCCGTGGCCCTCGAGGGCGCCCTCAAGCTCAAGGAAATCTCCTACATCCACGCCGAGGGCTACCCGGCCGCCGAGATGAAGCATGGCCCCATCGCCCTGATCGACGAGAACATGCCCGTGGTGGTCATCGCCAGCCGCGACAAGTCCTACGAGAAGATCGTCAGCAACATCCAGGAGGTCAAGGCCCGAAAGGGCATCGTCGTGGCCGTGGTCACCGAGGGCGACACCATCATCCGCGAAATGGCCGACCACGTCATGGAGGTGCCCCACACCGAGCCCGCCATGGCGCCCCTGCTGGCCGTGGTGCCCCTGCAACTGCTCTCGTACCACATCGCCGTCATGCGCGGCTGCAACGTGGACCAGCCCCGCAACCTGGCCAAGTCCGTCACGGTGGAATGAGCCTCGGCCCCGCCCCCCGCGGGGCCTTGCCCCTTCTTTTGTATTTGGGGGGAAAATGGAAAAGCCATCCGGCCGCCCCCGCGGGCGGCACAACCACAGCAAAAACCTGAAACCTTGGAAAAAGATAGCAAGATCTTCGTGGCCGGAGCCACTGGCATGGTAGGCAGCGCCATCGTCCGGAAGCTGCTGGCCCAGGGGCATGGGCACATCGTCGGCTCATTCGCCAGCCGCGTGCCCCAGCCCATCGCCCAAGAGCGCTACGAGCGCCTGGACCTGCTCGACGCGGTGGCCGTGGCCGAGTTCTTCGCGCGCGAGAAGCCCGAGTACGTCTTCCTCGCGGCCGCGAAGGTCGGCGGCATCGTGGCCAACAACCGCTACCGGGCCCAGTTCATCTACCAGAACCTCCAGATACAGAGCAACGTCATCCACCAGAGCTACGTGCATGGCGTCCGGAAGCTCCTGTTCCTGGGCAGCTCGTGCATCTACCCCAAGCTGGCCCCGCAGCCCATGCGCGAGGAGCACCTGCTCACGGGCGAGCTCGAATATACCAACGAGCCCTACGCCATCGCCAAGATTGCCGGCCTGAAGATGTGCGAGAGCTACAACCTCGAGCACGGCACCAACTTCGTGGCCGTGATGCCGACCAACCTCTACGGCTACCGCGACAACTTCGACCTCGAGAAGTCGCACGTGCTGCCCGCGCTGGTGCGCAAGATGCACCTGGCCAAGGCCTTGCGCGAAGGCCGCTGGGACCTCCTGCGCCGCGACCTCGACCAAAACCCCATCGGGCCCACCGACGGCAACGCCTCGCGGGAGCAGATCCTGGAGGCCCTGGCCCGCCACGGCGTGCGCCTCGACCCCGAGGGCCAGGCCGTGGTGGAGCTCTGGGGCACGGGCAGCCCGCGCCGCGAGTTCCTGCACGCCGACGACCTGGCCGAGGCCTGCCTCTTCCTGATGCGCCGCTGGAACTTCGCCGAGGCCGCCGCCCCCAGGGGCAAGGAGGTCCGCAACACCCACATCAACATCGGCGTGGGCCACGACCTGAGCATCCGCGAGCTGGCCGGGCTGGTCCGCGAAGTGGTCGGGTTTGAAGGCCGCCTCGACTGGGACAGCCAGAAGCCCGACGGCACCCCGCGCAAGCTGCTCGACGTGAGCCAGCTCGCCGCCCTGGGCTGGACGGCGTCCATCCCCTTTCGCCAGGGCATCGAGCAGGTCTATCAGGACTACCTCCGGGGCCTGGAGGACTGACGCGGCAAAGGGCCTCCAGGCGCCGGACGAGGGCTCGCCCGCCAGGCCAAGTGGTCGGGCAGGCAACCGTCCCGCCAGCCCGTCGGCTCAGAAGGCATCGAAATCGGCAAGCTCGAACTGGATGTCGTCCTTGCCAAAAGCGGGAACCTTGCCTCCCAAGTCTTTGAAGAGCAGGTTCAAAGGCGAGGGCTTGAGCCTGTCGGGCAGGTTGACGAAAAGCCCCTTCTGGCGCCTGGCGCCCGAGAGCCCGATCCAAATGGCCAGGCCCAGCCCAAGGTGCCCAAGGGAGAGCTTTCCCACCTCCTGCTCCGCGAGGCTTTTGACCTGGGCGCGGATTCCGGCGCCTCCGGCCTTGGTGAGGACGGACAGTCCGTTGGTGTAGTACCTCGCGTCGGGGTTCGCGAATCGCCACGCGAGGGTTTCCGGCGTCCAGAGCGCGCAGACCTTGCCCGGGTCAGGCGGGGGAACCGCCACGCGTCCAAGCCCGACTTTCACATCGAGCGGGCTGATAAGCCTGAACCCGAACTTGCCCAGGTAGCCCGGGGTGCTGTTGGCGTTGGTAACCGTTATCACGAAGTCGTACCCGAGGCTCCGGGCCTGCTCGAAGGTGTTGAGGCCCAGGCGGGTGAACAAGCCCTTGCCCTGGTGGGCAGGATGTGTTACGTTGTTGAGGGCCAGCACCCCTTTGAGGGTTTCGCCGAAGAAACGATAGGCCACCGGGAGGGTGGCATGGTGGGCCACCAGCTCGCCGCCCTGGTAGGCATCCGAGCCAACCACTTGGCCATGCGGGTTCCGCGCGTATTGCCAGGCCAGGTACTCGGGGGTGAACTTGCGGGTCTGGGTGAAAACTTCGGAAAGCAGACGGGCGTAGGCGGCTATGCTCTCCGGCTGGGTGTTCGAGGAAAGGATCTGGTAGCTCATGCCATTTCGGATTTGAGTTTTTCGACGTATTCGGAATAAGTGCCCATAGGGAAGCCCATCCGCATGATGCCATCGAGCCGCTCGAAAACCTTGCTCCTGTTGAAGTACATCAGGAAGTTGTAAAACCGGCTCTCGTTGATGCCGGGGGTCATGTAGCGCTCCTGCTCCGCGTCGATGTCGTAAGGATGGAAGTAGCTGACCAGGGGGATGCCCTCGCGCTGGCATCTTCGGACGATGCGCTTGATGCTCGGGAAAGGCAATGCCCGGAAGTAAACCCCGCCGACCGCCGGGAGCACGAGCGGGCCGAAATGGCCCATGGTAACTGGGATTTCCAAGATGCCTCCGGGCATCCGCCTGGGCTTGAACCCAAAATCCTCCCAGCCATAAAACGGGTTCCGGGCAGGCAAGACGGAGCTGGAATAGACCAGGCCCAAGTCGGCAAGCACCTGGTAAGCCCATTGCGTCTGGGAAGTCAGCGAGAAGATCGGCGCCCGGAACCCCTCGACCTTGACAGCCCCGGCTTTCAGCAGCGCGGAAATGTTCTTTTCGAGGTCCCTTTTGAATTGGCTGGGGGTCTGCTTGTCCAAGGGGATGTGGTCGTAGGTGTGGCAGGCCACCTCATGTCCCTGGCTGGCGATTTCCCCAATCAGGGAGGGGTAAAGCTCCGCCATGTCTCCTGTAACGAAGAAGGTGCATTTTTGGCCGATGCGTCGGAGCCAGTCCAGGAAGCGGTGCGTGTTCAACGGCACCCTTTCTTCATAACGCGAAGGGTTGTCGAGCCTCAGGCGGATGTCTTCGAGGTCGATGCTGAACAAAAAAGTGCTTTCTGCTGGCGTATGTAGCATTGTTCGAGCGGGATTTCAGCGAACGGGGGCAAGAAGTCCGAGGGCTGCGGGCCACGCAGGACGACGCCCACAGGTCAGGGGAGGGCCAAATGTAAGACGAAAAGCCCAGACCTCCATCGGAGGTCTGGGCTTCAGCGGCTTTGGGAGGACGGCTCAGTGGCTCATTCCCTCTCCAGGGCCTGGAGGATGGCGTTGATGTCCTGGCGCATGGCGTCGAGCTCTTGGCGCAGGGCGGCGTTCTCCTGGCGGAGGGTGGCGTTCTCGCCCTTGATCTGCTCGAGGGTGAGCTGCTGCTGGAAGATCATGTCCATGGTCTCGAAGGCGGAGCGGCCTTCGCTGGAAGCGGCCTTGTCGGGCAGGTCTCCACCGACGACCAGGGTGGCGTTGTCGGCGGGCGAGTACATGCGCGAGCTGTCGGGGGATACGCTGAGGTAGTTGACGCCGTTGGCGCCTTTGCCTGCTCCGTATCCGCCCACGGCGAAGCCGCCGGCGATGCCCTTGGCGACCTGCTCGGGCACATAGACGCGTGCGCTGTCGGGCGAGATGACCAGGTAGCTCTGGGTCATGCCGGCCTTGCCGGCGCCGTATCCGCCCACGGCGAAGCCGCCGGCGACGGCCTTGTCGGCGGAAGCGTCGGGCACGTAAACCCGGGCGCTGTCAGGGGAGATGACCAGGTAGCTCTGGGTCATGCCGGCCTTGTTGGCGCCGTATCCGCCCACGGCGAAACCGCCGGCGGGAGCCTTTGAGTAGGAGGCGTCAGGCACGTAGATGCGGGCGCTGTCGGGCGAGATGACCAGGTAGTTCTGGCTGGAGTTCTTGTTGGCCCCGTATCCGCCCACGGCGAAGCCGCCGGCAGGGGCCTTGTCGGCTGAAGGCTCGGGCACGTAGACGCGGGTGCTGTCCGGGCTGACGATCAGGAAGTCGATGCCGTCGGCCTTGGTGGCGCCGTAGCCGCCCACGGAGAAGCCCCCGGCGACGGCCTTGGCGGTGGCCATGACGTTGATGCGGGTGGCCTCGGGCCGGACGGTCATGATGTCGTAGCCGTCGCCCTTGGTGCTGCCGTAGCCGCCCACGGAGAAGCCGCCGGCGCCGGCCTTGGCCACCTCGGGCACGTTGACGCGGGTGCTGTCGGGGGTGACGCGGAAGTACTCGTTTTCGGAGGCCCGGCCCACGACGCTGAAGGCGTTGAAGGTGCTGGCGGGGCTTTCATCCTCGACGAAGATGGTAACCCCCTCGGGATAGACGGCGAAAACGGTCTGCCCAGCCTCGTTCTTGACCTCGAAGAGGGGGGTCTGCCCAAAGGCGCCTCCGACATTGGCCAAGCTCATACCCATAGCGAGGCCGACTGCTAAAATCGTTGGTTTGTTCATAGTTTATTTCAATTACCGGTTGTTGTTTGGCTGTTCGGTCGGAAAATCGTTGATTTGGCAATCCGTTGGCAAGAAAGCGATTTTTTCGCACTAATTCAATTCCGGGCGCGTTAACTTTCCGCGACTGGCTTTGGCACTAAGTTAATGAACAAATGGCACAAATAAGAATCTTCACCGACGGCTCGTCCAGGGGCAATCCCGGACCGGGCGGATACGGCGTCGTCCTGCTCTTTGGCCCAATGCGCAAGGAGCTTTCGGGGGGCTTCCGCATGACCACCAACAACCGCATGGAGCTCCTGGCCGTCATCCGCGGCCTGGAGGCCCTCAAGTGGGATCGGGCCGAGGTCGAGGTCTTTTCGGACTCGAAGTACGTGGTGGACGCCGTCGAGAAGCGCTGGGTGTTCGGCTGGGAGAAGAAGGGATTCCAGGACAAGAAGAACCCCGACCTCTGGAGGCGCTTCCTGGAGCTGTACCGGCAGCACCAGGTGCGGCTGGTCTGGATCAAGGGCCACGCCGAGATCCCCGAGAACGAGCGCTGCGACGTGCTGGCCGTGCAGGCCGCCCTCTCGGGGAACCTGGCCGAGGACACCGGCTTCGTGCGGAGCGCCTAGAAGCCGCCGCCGAACTTGAGCGAGAAATAGACGCCCGGCCCCGAGAGGTCCATGTTGCTGAAGGCCGCCGTCTCAAGCCCGGTTACCTGCCGGAACTCGGCCCCGACGCCCAGCTTCATGAACTTGGCCAGGTTCAGCTCGAGCCCCAGCGAGGGCGTGAGCACGAAGACGCGGTCCTCGAGGATCGGGTCCCAGTGGTCGGTCTCGAGCTTGGCCTTGCCCCAGCCGAGCTTCAGCTCGAAAGCCGGGTGCAGCAGCTTGCCGGCCATGGCCGTGTAGCCGAGCACGAAGCCGCCGTGCCCGAAGCCCCAGCGCCCCGGGTCGTAGAGCGCGTAGCTGCTCATGGGCGAGCCGGACATGCCGATGCCGTAGCCGCCGATGATCAGGCTGCGGTCCAGCACCACGGCGGCCGTGCCGCCGATCATCGCGACGCCGCTCCCGTCGAAGCGGCTGCCCGACATCCAGAACGACCCGTGGCCTCCCACCATCGAGATGCCATCCAGGAAAGTGTCGGGGCTCTGCGCCCTGGCGTTGGCCTGAAAAGCCAGCAGCAAAGCCGTGGCAATCAAATACTTCTTCATGGTTGTTTGTGAATTGGGTTGAAATAAGCTGACGCTTGACGAAAGCCCAAAACTATTCAAAAAAAGGCGATCCGATTTCTGTGGCAGAAAGCCTTAACTTCGCATTGACAAAACCACCAGCCCAAGCCCCCCAATGATTCCAGCCTCCACCGTCGAGCGCATTTTCGAGGCCGCCAACATCCTGGAAGTGGTGGGCGAGTTCGTCCACCTGCGCCGCCGGGGCATCAACTACATCGGCCTCTGCCCCTTCCACCAGGAAAAGACGCCGTCCTTCAACGTCAACCCGGCCCGCGGCATCTACAAGTGCTTCGGGTGCGGCAAAGGCGGCAACTCCGTGAACTTCATCATGGAGCACGAGCAGATGGGCTACCCCGAGGCCCTGAAGTACCTGGCCCGCAAGTACAACATCGCCGTGGAGGAAGAGCAGCCCAGCCCCGAGCAGGCGCTGGAGCAGACCCAGCGCGAGAGCCTGCTCGTGGCCGTGGGCTTCGCCCAGAAGCACTTCGAGCAACTGCTGCACGAGCACGACGAGGGACGGGCCGTCGGCCTGAGCTACTTCGTCGAGCGCGGCTTCAGCGCCGAGACCATCCGCAAGTTCCAGCTCGGCTACGCCCTCGACGGCTACGACAAGTTCACCACGCACGCCCTCTCGCAGGGCTACCAGCTCGAGGTGCTCGAAAAGGCCGGCCTCACCCAGGTCAAGGAAGGCCGGAGCTACGACCGCTTCCGGGGCCGGGTCATCTTCCCCATCCACAGCGTGGCCGGCCGGACCATCGCCTTTGGCGCCAGGGTGCTTTCCCGCGAGGCCAAGGCCGCCAAGTACCTCAACTCGCCCGAGTCCGACATCTACCACAAGAGCCAGGTCCTCTATGGCGTCCACCTGGCCAAGCGCGGCATCATGCAGCACGAGAAATGCTTCATGGTCGAGGGCTACACCGACGTCATCTCGATGCACCAGGCCGGCATCGAGAACGTGGTGGCCTCCAGCGGAACCTCCCTGACCACCCAGCAGATAGCCCTGGTCAAGCGCTTCACCCCCAACATCACCATGCTCTACGACGGCGACGCCGCCGGCATCAAGGCCTCGCTCCGGGGCATCGACCTGGTTCTGGAGCAGGGCATGAACGTCCGCGTGGTGCTCCTGCCCGACGGCCACGACCCCGACTCGATGGCCCGCGACCTGGGCGCGGCCGCCTTCCTCGACTACGTCCGCGACAACGAGCAGGACTTCGTCAAGTTCAAGACCCGCCTGCTCATCGACGAGACCCAGGGCGACCCCATCACCAAGGCCCGCCTGGTGGGAGACCTGGTCCGCACCGTGGCCATCATCCCTGACGCCGTCACCCGGTCGATCTACCTCAAGGAGTGCGCCGAGATGCTCGAGCTGGGCGAGGAGATGCTCCACGAGCAAGTCCGCCAGATCCGGCACAAGCAGTACGGCGAGACCGTCAAGAAAGAGCAGTGGCGCCGTTCCGCGAACGAGGCCTCCGCCCCCCGGCAGGCCCCGCCCGAGGCCACGCCCACGCGGCAAACTCCCGCCGAAGAGCCGCCCCAGACCCGCGACGGATTCGAGAAGGAGCTGCTCCGCGTGCTGCTCTGCCACGGAAACCAGACCCTCTACAACCACCACGACAACCCCCAGTCGGGGCTGGAATTGGCTCAGGATGAAACCGTTTCGGTGGCCGAGTTCATCTTTGGCTTCATCGAGGCCGAAAGCGAGATGAAATTCCGAAACGCCTTGTACGCGCAGGTCTTCGGCATGATGCTGGAACACTACGAGCGCAACGCCGCCTTGGCCGAGGAGGGATTCGTGCAGCACCCCGACCCGCGGGTCTCGGCCCTGGCCTCCGACCTGGTGCAAGACCGCTACTTCTTCAGCAAGATCTGGACGAAGGGCGACGGCATGGCCAACCTGGTCAAGATCGAGCCCAAGGAAGGCGTGCCCAAGATCCTCAACCGCTACAAGCACCTGGTGGTGCTCGAACTCATCGCCAAGGTGCAGAGCGAGCTGCGGCAGGCGCCGCCCGAGCGGCAGGAAGAGCTGCTGCGGCGCTACATGCAGCTCAAGGAAGTGAGCATGTACCTGGCCAAGCTGCACGGCGACCGCGCCGTCATCCGCTGAAAAAAAAAGCACCCCGGCGCTTTCGAGCGCCAGAGTGCTTATCTTCAAGGGGTGGGCCCACTAGGGCTTGAACCTAGGACCGCCTGATTATGAGTCAGGTGCTCTAACCAGTTGAGCTATGGGCCCCGTGAAGGGAGCGCAAATTTAAGATTTTTCGCATTCGTGGGCAACATTGGCCCCCATTTTTTCAAACCCAAATCCAAAACTCCATCCATGATGCTGGACCTCAACACTTACGATGCCTTTATCTTCGACCTGGGCGGCGTGCTGCTGCGCATCGACCCCGCCAATGCCACCAGAGCCTTCGCGGGGCTCCCGTTCCACGACTTCGCCCGCGACTACGCCCGCGTGATCATCGAGGGCTGGTACAGCCAGCTCGAGGCCGGGCGCCTGACGGAGGACGAGCTCTGGCGGCGGATGCTGCCGATGCTGAGCGAGCCGGTGCCCGTCGCGGAGCTGGAGCAGGCCTGGAACCAGATGCTGCTGGACTTCGTGCCCGAGAACGTCGAGTGGGTGCGCGCCGCGGGCCGCTCGCGGCGGGTCTTCCTGCTGAGCAACTCCAACGCCATCCACTTCCGCCGCTACGACGCCGATTTCCGGCGCCAGTTCGGCCACAGCCTGCCCGAGCTGTTCCACAAGGCCTATTTCTCGCACGAGCTGGAGATGCTCAAGCCCGAGGCGCGCATCTACGAGCACGTGCTGCGCGACGCGGGGCTGGAGGCCGGGCGGACGCTCTTCATCGACGACAGCCTGCCCAACGTGGAGGCCGCGCGGGCCTTGGGCATCGGCGCCATCCACTACAAGGGCGAAGGCCTCCGCGAGCTGCTCGGCCCGCCGCTGGGCTGATAAGTAAATGTCTAAAATTATTTTGATTATCATTTTGAAGCTGTAAACACATAGGCACAGCAGTAAAACCACATAGGCACATAGATTTTTTCTATGTATCTATTTGATTTAAAACTATGTGCCTATGTGTTTTAATTCAATGAGATGAAGAATAAGCACAAATTCATTTGATGATTAATTTGAAATTTAATACAAGTTAATTTTGAAGTCTTACTTACCAAGTTGCTTTCGAACGTGAAATATCCGAAACATCAGTTTTCGACAAAATCGGGCTGCCTTCCCCATCCCGAAGGGATGGAGTGCAAATAGCCCCGGATGAAATCCGGGGAAAACCGCCGCGAACCAGAACCCCGTAGGGGTTCAATGCGAAAACCAAGACGTTTCAAACCAATCTATTGCGTGGATAGGAACTTGGTATGAACACCCGCCATGCGCCCGAAAAGCGCGAGGCGCCTTCCCCGCTGTGGGAAAGGCGCCTCGAATCTTTGGGCCAGGGGCTTGGAGGCCGCCCCGAGCGGCACTGCTCACTTCACGCGGACGGTCTCGGTCTTGCTGTCGAAGTTCAAGAAGTACTTGCCCTTCTCCAGGCCGCTGACGTTGCACTCGGGGCCGAATCCCTCGCGTACCATGTCGCCCTGCTCGTTGATGAGCTGGTAGGAAGTCGGCTCCGAGAAGGTGTACTTGTCGCTCACGCGGGTGCTGGAGGTGATGGTGATGGGAGGCATCTCGTTGGTGAAGTTGGTCTCCAGCGAGAAGCGCTCGCGGTTGTGGAAGTCAATCTGCTTGACGCGGTACTTGTTGACTCCCTCGTGGGGCTTGATCAGGCTGGACGCGTTGAGGTCGAACTCGTAGTCGTTGCGGGAGCTGAGGCCCTTGCCTTCGGTGCGGCCAAGCGTTACCCATTTGCCCCAGCGGTACTGCTGCACGAAGTAAGGCAGGCGGCCCTGCTCCTCGATGGTGGACCACTTGAGCTGGCCTTGGTCATTGACGCTGATGGCCGAGATGACGAAGGTGCTGCGGGCCATCATGGCCTCGATGTTGACCACTTCGGGCTTGCATCCGTCTTCGTGGGTGATGACCAGGGTAACGGCGTCGCCGGAGTTGAGGCCGAGCTTGTCCAGGGCGATCTCGAAGGCGCTGGAGTTGAGCTGGCTCTTGGAGTCCTGGCCGTTCACCGTAACCTTGGAGACGCAGTAGCTGGTCCCGTCGGCGGCGTAGGGGTTTTTCACGAAAAGGTTTTCGCCTTGGAAATAGCCTTCGAGGGTGGTCTCGGCGGCGCGGAGGCTGGGCGCCAGCAACAGCAGGACGCCAAAGGAGAGGATGAGTTTCTTCATTTGTGCTAATTTTTAAGGGACAGGTTCAGTTTCGGATACAAATTTAAAAATAATAAGTACAAATGCCAGCCAGCGCAAAAAACTCTCGCGGCGACATTGTCGGATTCATCGGTGGAGGCCGACCTCCAGGGCCAGGGAAAGCCGAGGGAATTCGGCGTCGAGCTCCGGGTGCTGCAGCAGGTCCGAGAGGCGGTAGCTGGCCGAGAGCACGTAGCGGTTGAAGCCCAGGCGGGCGCGCAGGCCGTGCTCCGAGCCGCTGGTGTAGTCGAGGCGGCTTTCGCGCACCGAGACGCGCCCGACGCCGGGCAAGGGGTCGTCGGCCACGTAGAGGTGCGCCTCGAGCACGCCGTCGAGGTAGCCGCCCAGGTCGAGGAACTTGCCCATGACGTTGCCCCGTCGCCCGAAGGTCAGGCGCAGGAAGGCCTCGGCCCCGCCGTTGTGGAAGTTCATGCTCTCGGAGCGGGTGGGCGGCAGGCCGGCGGGCGTGAAGTAGTTGCCCTCGCGTTTGAGCTCGAACACCGAGGCCCGGTAGTTCAGGCCCAGGCCCAGGGCGAACCAGCGGACCGGCTGCAGCTTGTACCGGATGCCGAAGGTGAACAGCCCGGCGCCCAGGCTCCGCAGCTCGACGTCCTGGCCTTCCATGCCGTCGAGGAAGAAGCCGCCGTTGAGGAACAAGTGCCAGTGTTGCAGGCTGTTCGGCCCTTCGTGGGGCTGGGTGTAGTCGTAGGGCTGGCGGTCGAGCAGCGGATCCGTGTCCTGCGCGCAGGCCGGGCGGGGCAAGGCCAGGGCCGCGAAAGCCAGGGCCGCGAGCAGGATCAGGCGCTTGGGCTTGTGCTTGTTCATGGGCTGGAAGTCTTGTGGAGGTTGTCGGCTTGGGAAGGCAGGGGGTAGCGCGCCTGCGCGGGCAGGTGCTGTTCGGCGAACTGCCCGGCCAGGAACTTGTGGTGGGCCGTGATGCCGATCATGGCGGCGTTGTCGGTGGTCAGGCGCAAGGGAGGCAGGTGGGCCGTCCAGCCCTTGCGCTGGGCCAGGGCGAGCAGCTCGCGGCGCAGGGCCGAGTTGGCCGAGACGCCCCCGCCCAGGCCGATTTCGCGGATGCCCAGCTCGTCGGCGGCCTTCTCGAGCTTTTCGAGCAGCGAATCGACAATGGCCCGCTGGATGGAGGCGCAGAGGTCGGGCGTCCGCGACCGCACGAAGTCCGGGTCGTGCCGGGCCTTGTCGCGGACGGTGTAGAGGAAGCTGGTTTTGAGCCCGCTGAAGCTGAAGTCGTAGCCGGGCACCCTGGCGGGCTTGAACACGAAGGCCTTTTCGTCGCCCGACTGGGCCAGGCGGTCCACCACGGGGCCGCCCGGGTAAGGCAGGCCGATGGTCTTGGCGCACTTGTCGAAGGCCTCGCCGGCGGCGTCGTCCTGGGTCTGGCCCACGATCTCGAGGTCGAGGTAGTCGCGGGCCAGCACCAGTTGGGTGTGGCCGCCCGAGACCAGCAGGCAGAGGAACGGGAAGCTCGGCACGGGCCGCAGGGGCTGGGCCGGGTCTTTGAGGAACAGGGCCAGCACGTGCGCGTGCAAGTGGTTGACCTCGACCAGCGGCACGCCCAGCGCGAGGGCAAGCCCCTTGGCGAAAGAGCTGCCCACCAGCAGCGAGCCCAGCAGGCCCGGCCCCCGGGTGAAGGCCACCGCAGAGAGCTCCTCGGGGCGCACCCCGGCATCCTTGAGGGCCTTGTCCACAACGGGCACGATGTTCTGCTGGTGCGCCCTCGAGGCCAGCTCCGGCACCACGCCACCGTAGGCGCGGTGTACCTGCTGGTTCGCGATGACGTTCGAGAGCTCGAAGCCATCGCGCACCACGGCGGCGGAGGTGTCGTCGCAGGAGGACTCGATGGCCAGGATGGTCGTGCTCATGGGCAGGCGTTCAGGCGGGGCCTAGCGTTTCTGGGCGAAAAGCAGCATGCCCTCGTTCTTCCAGGCGTTGTAGCTGATCTGGAACGGCAGGGGCTGGCTGGTCTTGAGCGAGTCGCGCAGGTCGGGCTGGAAACAGTAGCTGCCGAAGTCGCGCACTACGCCCGTGTAGGTTCCGTAGAGGCGCAGGTCGAAGGCGGCCCGGTCGAAGTCGCGCAAGGGGATGCCGGTGTCGTCTTGCAGGATCTTGGTGCTCTGGGCCAGGATCTTGTCGCGGAGCTTGACGAAGGTGGGGTTGAACAGGATGTAGGAGGCCGACTTCATGTAGGCGTAGCGGCACTGGTGGCGGTCCAGGAAAGAGAAGAACTCGGGATGCTGCTGGAGGTTGCCGTCCGAGATGTCCAGCTTGAAGTAATAGACGGTCTGCTTCTCGAATCCGCCGTGGTCCACGAAATCGACCTTCAGGGCGTTGATCTTGTCGGCGGCGCGGCCGTCGGAAGCGGCCTCGGAGCCGTCGGGCGCGAGGGCCACGTAGGAGACGTCGATGATGTCGTGGTGGGTGCGGGCCAGGAAGTAGAGGATCATGTGCAAGGTGCCGTTGAGGTGCTCGCGGGTGAAGTCGCGGCCCATGTGCTGGGTTACGAAGTAGCCGACGTTGTTGAGGTACTCAAGCGACTTCTGGATGCTGCGGAAGTAGTTGTCCTGGTTGGCCGCGCTCATGTCGGCGAACTTGGGCAGGGTGCCCATAAGCTCGAGGCCGGCCATGATGTAGGTGCGGCTGCTGGGGAAGAAGGCGTTGGCGTAGAGGATGTCGGGGCCCGAGAACGGGTAGAAGAGCGTGGCCGTGTCCGCCTCGGTGGAGATGCCTTCCTCGACCCTCCACTTTTCGACCGGCACCAGGTGCTTGCGCTCGATGGACGCCCAGGTGGTATCCACGAAACTCTGGTGGCGCTTGTAGAAGTCCTTGTGCTGGATGCTGTCGAAGACCGGCTCCTCGACGGGCATCCCGGCGATGACCTTGGCCAGGTTGGTCAGCTCGGCGCTGATGGCCAGGGGCTCGGGCGCCTTCGGCAGTTCCGCGCTGGCGGTGCTGTCGGGCAGCGAGTCGGCCGCCCCGTTTCCGGCACCTTGGCCGTCTCCGCAAGAGTAGCCCCAAAGCAGGGCCAGGGCCAATGCCCAATGCAAATGTTTTCTCATGGTCAAAAGATGGTAGTTGTTGTTGGCGAAGGTCGGCGGCGCCGCGCCGGAGCGGGCGCTGGGCTCAGACGACCTGGTAGATGTCGGGCAGGTTGCGCCCGTAGCCGTTGTAGTCGAGGCCATAGCCTACGATGAACTTGTTCGGGATGGCGATGCCGTGGAAGTCGATGGGGCGGTCCTTCTTGTAGGCCTCGGGCTTGAACAGCAGGCTGGCCACGTGCGCGGCCCGGGGCCTCTGCGCCTCGAGCTGGTCCATGACGTTCACCAGCGTGTTGCCCGTGTCCACGATGTCCTCCAGCACCACCACTACCCGGTCTTCGAGCGACTCGCCCAGGCCGATCAGCTCGCGCACCTGGCCCGTGCTGTGGTCGCCCTCGTAGGAGGCCAGCTTGATGAAGATTACCTTCGAGTTCAGGTCGAAGCAGCGCAGCAGGTCAGCCGCGAACATGAACGAGCCGTTGAGGATGGCCAGGAAGACGATTTCCTCCACGGGGTAGCGCTCTCGTATGGCGCGGGCGACCTTGCCAACAGCCTCGGCGATCTGCCCGCTGCTGATGTAAGGCTTGAAAAGTTTGTCTTGGATCTGGATGTTTTCCATCATCCGGGCGTTTTTTGGGGTCTTGGTCGGCGCGAAGGTAACAAAAAAAGAGTAGGGCCGCCCCTGTCCGGCGCTCCCCGCGCCGCGCGGCCGAGCGTCCCGCGCCGCCCAGTGGCCCCTGGGGCTTGGACCCGGCAGGCGGCACTGCCATTTCCCTTCAAGTCACGAAGCGCCCATCCGCTCCGCCAACTGCTCGACAAAAACCCGAAGCCCAACATTGCGCTCCGAATATTTCTCGATCGCTTTTCTGCTCTTGAAATTTTCGGACAAATCCTTGTAAATCGCCTTGCTCTTGAAGCTGTTTTTGTCATTGGGGTTTAATCTGCCATTGCCTCTTTTGGCAAGCAATTCATTAATTTTGAACAAGCAGTTCCTTTCAGCAGGCTTAAAAATTATCTGGCAATCCGCCGATATATCCTTTCATCCACAACTCCGACAATTTGATTTTTGATTGCGGCTTTTCCGTAAGTAAAAGGCTAGATTCAGTTTGCATTATCAATACGAAAATATTTTTTCCACGAAATGCACGAAAAACACGAAAAATATTCTTGTCCTC
>JAIFMG010000171.1 GCA_020048645.1 Bacteroidota bacterium
TCGGTGCAATGGGGGTGTGTTTTCATAGTCGTTCTTTTTTTGCAAATGTACAAAAAATTAGCAAGTGTCTCGGGAGCGGTTTAGTATGAGCTTGGCCGCGAAAGCCCTGAAAGGGCGCCATATCATAGCGATGGGTGAAGCCCATCGGGACGGGAACGCCAACCCTTCCCAAGCCCTGAAGGGGCGAAATGATCAGGCGATGGACATTGCCAGAGCAGCCCGGATGTGTCAGACATGGGTGCTTGGGAAATTGCATCACCGAATGCGACTTGGTATCAGGGTGGCAAGACCTTATCTTTGGGTAAAACCTTAGTAGAGAATCAATTGACGAACTCAAAATAACCTTATTCCCTTATTTTGACCCATGAATTTGTAAAGTAAAATGGATGAAAAGGGAAGTGTCGTCAGCGTGCATTTCGATCCAAACTTTGCCCGATGCTGTCGATTTGTATGTTCCACCATCGAACGCAAGCTGGTATCAGGCCTCAACTTTTCATAACATAAATTCGGAAAACCTTTTTGCTATACGCTTGAACATCAAGTTATTGAAAAACCATATCAAGCCTTGCTCCTTCGCGCGAATGTCCAAACTTCCTCAAAAAACACTGGCAATCGCGCGGCGAGACGCGGCAAGGGCAAAAAAGAGGGCCAGGGAAAAAATCCCCGGCCCTGTCATGTGAGCTGTCTCGCGACTAGGCCAACGCCACCTCAGAACGTGAAACGCACGTGGAGGTCGCCGCCATCGCCCCAGGTGTGGGTGTGGGGCAGGATGTTTACGGCAGGCTTCCAGTCGGCGCCGATCGTGAAGGGGACCGCCTCGAACTTGTACTCGAGCCCAAGCACGAAGTCGATGCCGATGACCGTAACGTTGTCGTCCTCATCCCAGTCGTCTTCCCAGCGGTCGTACTTGTCGCGGTCCCAGAAGCCGATGTGGCCGCCGATGCCGATGTACCAGTCGATTTCGGGGATGGGCTTGAGCGGGTTCTGGAACTCGTACAGGCCCGTTACCAGCCAGCCGTTCCAGCGGGTGGAAAGGATGCCCTCGATGGCGTTGTTGCCACCCAGGAAATGCTTGACGGTCAGGCCGGGATAGTAGCCGAAGCGCGCGCCGATGCCGGTGCTGTAGCGCTGTGCCTGGGCGTTGAGGCCGAAGCCGAGCATGACAACCAGAAATGCGAAAATCGTTTTCTTCATAGGGCGATTTTTTGTGGTTACGGGGCGAAAGTAAGCAATTCCCATCAAAAATGGCAATGCTTGACACCCGATGGACCAATCAACCCTCCTGCTCCAGCAACAGGGCAATATCGAGGATGAGCTGGTCCACCTCGGCCGAGTCGGTGCCGAGGTAGCTGCCGCGGACGCGCCCGAGCGGGTCGATGAGCATGAAGGATCCGCTGTGGATGAGCCCATCGACGGCCGTGGAGTCCTCCAGGGCCAGGGCCAGGTAGCTCTTGGCGATCTGGTAGAGCGAGTCCTTCTCTCCGGTTACGAAGTTCCAGGCGGGGGCCTCGGCCCCGAGGCGCCGGGCCTCGGCCTGGAGCACGTAGGGGCGGTCGTGGCGGGGGTTGATGGTGTGCGAGAGGAAGCGGACGCGGTCGTCGCCGGCATAGGCCTCGTAAACGCGCTTCATCTGGGACTTCATCACGGGGCAGATGGTGGTGCAGGTCGTGAAGAAGAAGTCGGCGACATAGACCTTGCCCCGGTACTGGTCGCGGGTGACCCAGACGCTGTCCTGGTTGAGGAAGGCGAACTCGGGGATGCTGTGGTGGACCGTCTGGCCGTCCACCACCTGGCTGTGCCCCAGGATGGGCAGCTCGCGCTGCTGGCAGGCGGCCAGGCTGGCCAGGGCCGCGGCCAGCAGGAGGGATTGGAATCTTGGCATGGGGTTGTTGGGTTGATGTTTGGGCGGCGAAGTTAGCGCGAAGCGGCCGGACGGGCCATGCCGCGGAACATGCCGGCCCAAAAAAAGACGGGCCGCCTTCCGTTTCCGGAAAGGCAGCCCGACAGGCCCCAAGCCTGGGTGGGCAGGCTCAGGATTTGATGTTCGCGCCCAGGAACTCGCGGTTGAGGCGGGCGATGTTGGCGATGGAAATCTCCTTGGGGCATTCCACCTCGCAGGCGCCGGTGTTGGTGCAACTGCCGAATCCCAGCTCGTCCATCTTGGCCACCATGGCCTTGGCCCGGCGCGAAGCCTCGACGCGGCCTTGCGGCAGCAGGGCGAGCTGCGAGACCTTGGCCGAGACGAAGAGCATGGCCGAGCCGTTCTTGCAGGTGGCCACGCAGGCCCCGCAGCCGATGCAGGTGGCCGCGTCGAAGGAGGCGTCGGCGTCGTCCTTGGGGATGGGGATGGCGTTGGCGTCGGGCACCCCGCCGGTGTTGATCGAGACGAAGCCGCCCTCCTGGAGGATCTGGTCGAAGGCGGCGCGGTCCACCATGAGGTCCTTGATGACGGGGAAACCGCTGGACCGCCAAGGCTCCACGGTGATGGTCTCGCCGTCGCTGAAGCTGCGCATGTGCAACTGGCAGGTGGTGACGGCCGTGTCGGGGCCGTGCGCGCGGCCGTTGATGAACATGCTGCAGGCGCCGCAGATGCCCTCGCGGCAGTCGTGGTCGAAGGCCACGGGCTCGCCGCCGCCTTGGATGATCTGCTCGTTGAGCACGTCCATCATTTCGAGGAAGGAGCTGTCGGTGGATACGCCCTTGAGGTCGTAAACATCGAACTTTCCGGCATCCTTCTCGTTTTTCTGCCGCCAGATCTTGAGTTTGACATTTATGTTGGCCATAGTCTTTTCTTGGTTGTCAGGTTATCAAAGGGATTTTGCTGAACCGCGGGCCGTCCGCCGGGGCGGCTGGCTCACTTGTAGTTGCGGGCCTTGACCTCGATGTACTCGTAGTTGAGCGGCTCCTTGTGGACCTGTGGGGTCTGGTTGTCGCCTTTGTACTCCCAGGCGGCCACGTACATGAAGTTGGCGTCGTCGCGCTTGGCCTCGCCTTCGGGGGTCTGGAACTCGGTGCGGAAGTGGCCGCCGCACGATTCCTCGCGCTCGAGGGCGTCGTGGGCCATGAGCTCGGCCAGCTCGAAGAAGTCGGCCACGCGGTTGGCTTTCTCCAGCTCGGTGTTCAGGCCTTTGACCTCTCCGGGGATGCGGACGTCCTTCCAGAACTCGGCCTTGAGGGCGCGGATCTTGCCGATGACGGACTCGAGCCCCTGCTTGTCGCGGGCCATGCCGATGAAGTCCCAGACGTAGTGGCCGAGGATCTTGTGGAAGTGGTCCACGGACTGCTTGCCGTTGACGGACTTGAGCCGGTTGATGAAGGCCTTGACGTCCTCCTCGGCCTGCTTGAAGGCGGGATGGTCGGTGGGGATGCGGGGCACGTTGATCTGGTCGGCCAGGTAGTTCTGGATGGTGTAGGGCAGGACGAAGTAGCCGTCGGCCAGGCCCTGCATGAGGGCGGAGGCGCCCAGGCGGTTGGCTCCGTGGTCGGAGAAGTTGGCCTCGCCGGCGGCGAAAAGCCCTTTGATGGTGGTCTGCAGCTCGTAGTCCACCCAGATGCCGCCCATGGTGTAGTGGATGGCGGGGTAGATCATCATGGGGGTCTTGTAGGGGTTGTGGTCCGTGATCTTCTCGTACATCTGGAACAGGTTGCCGTAGCGGGCACGGATGGCGTCCTCGCCCAGGCGGTTGATGGAGTCCTTGAAGTCGAGGAAGACGGCCAGGCCGGTCTTGCCGACGCCGAAGCCGGCGTCGCAGCGCTCCTTGGCGGCGCGGGAGGCCACGTCGCGGGGCACGAGGTTGCCGAAGGCCGGGTAGCGGCGCTCGAGGTAGTAGTCGCGGTCGTCCTCCTTGATCTCGGAGCCCTTGAGCCTGCCTTCGCGGATGGCGGCGGCGTCCTCCTTCTTCTTGGGCACCCAGATGCGGCCGTCGTTGCGCAGGCTCTCGCTCATCAGGGTGAGCTTGGACTGGAACTCGCCATGCACGGGGATGCAGGTGGGGTGGATCTGGACGTAGCAGGGGTTGGCGAACAGGGCGCCGCGCTTGTAGGCCTTCCAGGCCGCGCTCACGTTGGAGCCCATCGCGTTGGTCGAAAGGAAGAAGACGTTGCCGTATCCGCCCGTGGCCAGGACCACGGCATGGCCGAAGTGGCTCTCGACGGCTCCGGTGACCATGTTGCGCGTGACGATGCCGCGGGCCCGCCCATCGACCAGCACCACGTCCATCATCTCGGAGCGGGTGTACATCTTGACCTTGCCGGCCTTGATCTGGCGGTTCAGGGCGCCGTAGGCCCCGAGCAGGAGCTGCTGCCCGGTCTGGCCGCGGGCGTAGAAGGTCCGCGAGACCAGGGCCCCGCCGAAGGAGCGGTTGTCGAGCAGGCCGCCGTACTCGCGGGCGAAGGGAACGCCCTGGGCCACGCACTGGTCGATGATGCTGTTGCTGACCTCGGCCAGCCGATAGACGTTGGCCTCGCGGGAGCGGTAGTCGCCGCCCTTGATGGTGTCGTAGAAGAGCCGGTAAACGGTGTCGCCGTCGTTGGGGTAGTTCTTCGCGGCGTTGATGCCGCCCTGCGCGGCGATGGAGTGCGCCCTGCGGGGGCTATCTTGGTAGCAGAATGCCTTGACGTTGAAGCCCAGCTCGCCGAAACTCGCGGCGGCGGACGCCCCGGCCAATCCCGTTCCCACCACGATGATGTCCAACTTGCGTTTGTTGGCCGGGTTCACCAGGTTCTGCGAGGCCTTGTATTTGCTCCACTTTTCTGCCAGCGGACCTTTCGGAATTTTCGCGTCTAATACCATAGCGGCGTTATTTTTAATGGAAGATGGATTTTGATTGACCACGGTGCCAGCATCAGAGGGTGATGGGCTGGAAGATGAGGAAGTACAGCGGCACGATCGCGTAGCCGAAACCGAAGAGGCCCGCCACGGCGTAGCCCACCCAGGTCAGCCGGCCGCGCCAGACCTCGTTGCTCCAGCCGATGGTCTGGAAAGCCGACCAGAAGCCGTGCGAGAGGTGCATGGCCAGGAAGATGGCCGCGAAGATGTACATGATCGCGTACAGGGGCATCTGGAACAGCGAGCCCACCAGCAGGTAGGTGTTGTGCATCTCCACCCCGTCTTCCATCACGATCATCGGGGCCTCGCCCGTGACCTTCAGCTTCACGAAGAAGTGGATCATGTGCAGCACCAGGAAAAGCAGGAGCGCCAGGCCCAGCGGGAGCATCTGCCGCGAGACAAGGCTGCTGCTGTGCGACTGCGAGACCTGCTCGTACTTCACCGGACGGGCCTTCGCGTTGACGGCCGTAAGGATGAACGCGTACACGATGTGGACCAGGAAGCCCAGCGCCAGGATAGGCTGGATGGACGTGATCAGGGGATTGGTGCCCATGAAGTGCGCCGCCGTGTTGTAGGCTTCCGAACCCAGCAGCAGCAGCAGGTTCACCGTCAGGTGAACCACCAGGAACAGTATCAGGAACAAGCCCGATATGCTCATAATCAGTTTTTTGCCAATCGACGAACTCAAAAAGCCGCTCATAGTTTGATGTTTTTGTTTACCTTGCGTGATTAAGGAAGGGATGGGGTTCCATCCGCACGTTTTCCTTTCGCAAATATAAAGGCTTGGCTATGTATCCCGTGATGTTAAAGAGCATACAAGCCCACAAACTGTTCTATTTAAACCTGTTCTAAACAATGAGATACGACCCCATCGACCCCAGGCTCTTCACCCGGAACCGCGAAAAACTTCGCAACAAGCTAACAAAGAACTCCTTGGCCATTGTCCCCTCCGCCGAGGCCATGCCCCGCACTGGCGACACCCTCCACCGCTTCCGCCAAAGCTCGGACCTGTTCTACCTCACCGGAATCGAGCAGGAAAAGAGCCTGCTCGTCATTTGCCCCGACTATCCCAAGCCCGAGCACCGCGAAGTCCTCTTCCTGCTCAAGAGCGACCCGCTGCTCGAGACCTGGGAAGGGCACAAGCTCACCAAGGCCGAGGCCACCGCGGCCTCGGGCATCGCGACCGTCCTCTGGCTCGACGAGCTCCCCAAGCTGATGGCCCTCTTCATGACCCACAGCCAGAAGGTCCTGCTGCCCACCAACGAGCACCTCCGCTACCCCGCCCTGGCGCCCGACCCCGGGCGCGACATGGCCCTCGAGCTCCGCCGGCTCTATCCCCTGCACGACTTCGGACGCCTCGCGCCCCTGCTGGCCAGCCTCCGCGTCCTCAAGGAGCCCCAGGAGGTCGAGCTCATCCGCAAGGCCTGCCAGATAACCCGCGACGCCTTCCTCCGCGTCCTGGCCACCACCCGGCCCGGCGCCAAGGAGTTCCAGGTCGAGGCCGAGATCACCTACGAGTTCATCCGCCAGGGAGCCTCCGGACACGCCTACAACCCCATCATCGCCTCCGGCCCCAGCGCCTGCGCCCTCCACTACGAGCACAACGACAAGACCTGCCGCGACGGGGACCTCCTCCTGCTCGACTTCGGCGCCGAGTACGCCAACCATGCCGCCGACTGCTCGCGCGCCATCCCCGTCAACGGCAAGTTCAGCCCACGGCAGCGCCAGCTCTACGACGCCTGCCTGCGCGTGCTCGAGGCCGCCGCCAGCCTGCTCAGGCCCGGCAACAACATCGAGGAGTACCACCAGCAGGTCTGCCGCATCTGGGAGAAGGAGCACATCGCCCTGGGCCTCTACACCCAGGAGCAGCTCGACGCCCAGGACCCCCTCCAGCCCCTCTTCGCCAAGTACTACATGCATGGAACCACCCACTTCCTCGGCCTCGACGTCCACGACGTCGGCAGCCGCTTCGAGACCTTCCAGCCCGGCATGGTCTTCACCTGCGAGCCCGGCATCTACCTGGCCGAGGAGGGCGTCGGCATCCGCCTCGAGAACGACTACCTCATCCGGGAGGAGGGCGAGCCGCTCAACCTCATGGCCGACATCCCCATCGCGGCCGACGAGATCGAGCGCCTCATGGCCGCCGCGACCTGACTTCGCCCAAAAGGCTTATTTTCGCGCAAAAACCTTCCCTAACCGTAACAGACTCCTCCAATGGACGCATACGTTTTCCCCGGCCAAGGCTCGCAGTTCGTGGGCATGGGCAAAGACCTCTACGACAACCATTCCCAGGCCAAGGCCATGTTCGACAAGGCCAACGAGATACTGGGCTTCGACATCGCCCGGCTCATGTTCGAGGGCACCGACGAGGACCTCCGCCAGACCAAGGTAACCCAGCCGGCCATCTTCCTGCACTCGGTGGCCCTGGCCGCCTGCCTGGGCCCCGGCTTCCGCCCCGCCATGGTCGCCGGGCACTCGCTCGGCGAGTTCTCTGCCCTGGTGGCCGCCGGCGTCCTCGGCTTCGAGGACGGCCTGCGCCTGGTCTCCAAGCGCGCCCTTGCCATGCAGAAGGCCTGCGAGGCGAGGCCCTCCACCATGGCCGCCATCCTCGGCCTCGAGGACAGCGAGGTCGAGCAGGCCTGCGCGCAGGTGGACGGCGAGGTCGTCGTGGCCGCCAACTTCAACTGCCCCGGCCAGGTCGTCATCTCCGGATCCCTCGAGGGCATCGACAAGGCCTGCGAGCTGCTCAAGGAAAAAGGCGCCAAGCGCGCCCTCAAGCTCAGCGTCGGCGGTGCCTTCCACTCGCCCCTGATGGAGCCCGCGCGGGCCGAGCTCGCCCAGGCCATCGCCGACACGCCCTTCCAGGCGCCCTACGGCAAGGTCTTCCAGAACGTGGACGCCCAGCCCCACTCCGACCCCGAGCGCATCAAGGCCAACCTCATCGACCAGCTCACCGCGCCCGTCCGCTGGACCCAGACCATCGAGGCCATGATCCGCGAGGGAGCCACCCGCTTCATCGAGGCCGGGCCAGGCAACGTCCTCCAAGGCCTGGTCAAGAAGGTGGACCGCAAGATGCCCGCAGAGTCGGCAAAGGCCTGAGCCCGCCCCCTGCGGAATCCTTCCCACATCCACAAAAAAGACGGCCCCGGCGGAAAATCCCGCCAGGGCCGTCTTTTTTGCGGCAGATGGACGCGCCCAAGCGCCGGCACGAAACTCAGTGCGACGACCGGTGATAGACCGAGACCGTGTCGCGCCAGGCCACCGCGGGCGTGGAGTCGATGTTGCTCAGGTTGCCCGCCAGGTCCGAGACCTGGAAGTGGAACATGAGCGTGTCCTCGAAAAGCCCCAGGATGCTCTCGGCGAACTCGAACTCCACCTGCACCAGGGCCTCGACGGACTTGTTCTGGCCCACGGGCTGGATGTAGGGCATCCGGTAGCGCATGGGCACGGCCAGCTCGACCCGCTCGAAGACACCGCCCGAGCGCTCGAACATCTCCACGAAGAGGTCGCGGCGCTCCAGGCTGGCCGTGTCCGGGCCCTCGTGCAGGCCCACGTCGCCGTCGCCATCGACCAGGCGGAACTGGAGCTGGAACTTCTTGACGGGGTTCTGGAGGAACTCGTTGTCGATGGTGTCCACCAGGCGCAGCCGGCTGAACTCCACGGAGGGCTGCTCGGGCAGCTTGGCCGGAAGCTCGCAGCCCCAGAGGGGCATGAGCGGCAGGGCCGCGAGGAAGGGCCAGAGGCGGGGGCGGATCATGGGCGGAAGGGGAGTTGGGTTCTCACTTCTTGCGCATGAACACGTTGATGGGCACGCCCTCCAGGTCGAAGCTCTTGCGCAGTTGGTTTTCCAGGAAACGCTTGTAGGGCGGCTTCACGTATTGCGGCAGGTTGCAAAAAAACGCGAAGCTCGGCACCGGGGTCGGCAACTGCGTGACGTACTTGATCTTGACGTGCTTGCCCTTGAGCGAGGGCGGAGGCGTCTGCTCGATGATGGGCAGGAGCGTCTTGTTCAGGACCGCTGTGGGCACCTTCAGGTTCTTGCTGCGATAGACCTTCATGCCCATCTCCAGGGCCTTGTGCACGCGCTGCTTGGTCAGGGCCGAGACGAAGAGGATGGGCACGTCCGTGAAGGGGGCGATCTTCTCCTGGATGGTCTCGGTGAAGCGCTGCGTGCTCATGGTGTCCTTCTCGACCAGGTCCCACTTGTTGACCAGGATGACCACGCCCTTGAAGTTGCGCTGGGCCAGGCCGAAGATGTTCAGGTCTTGGCCCTCGAAGCCGCGGGTGGCATCGACCATCACGAAGCAGACGTCCGAGGCCTCGATGGCCCGGACCGAGCGGATGACCGAGTAGAACTCCAGGTCGTCGTGTACCTTGCCCTTCTTGCGCAGGCCCGCCGTGTCGAGCAGGAAGAAGTCGAAGTCGAACTTGCGGTAGCGGGTCATCAGCGTGTCGCGGGTGGTCCCGGCGATGGGCGTGACGATGTTCCGCTCCTGGTCGAGCAGCGCGTTGGCGAAGGAGGACTTGCCCACGTTGGGCCGCCCCACGATGGCGAACTTGGGCACGCCGTCCTCGCCGGGGATGTCCTGCGGCGAGGGCAGCTTCTCGACCACGTGGTCCAGCAGGTCGCCCGTGCCACTGCCGTTGATCGAGGAGATCATGTACAGCGGCAGGTCCAGGCCCATGTTGTAGAACTCGTTCGCGTCAAGCCGCTGGGCGTTGTTGTCCACCTTGTTGACCACCAGCACCACGGGCTTGTCCACCCGCCGCAGGATGGCCGCGACCTCCGAGTCCAGGTCGGTGATGCCGCTCTGCACGTCCACCACGAAGAGAATCAGGTCGCACTCCTCGATGGCCAGGTGGACCTGCTTGCGGATTTCGCCCTCGAAAATGTCGTCGCTGCCTTCGACGTAACCTCCCGTGTCGATGACCGAGAACTCGATGCCGTTCCAGAAAACTTTCCCATAGTGGCGGTCACGGGTCACGCCGCTTTGTTCGTCAACTATGGCTTTCCTGCTCTCGGTCAGGCGGTTGAAAAAGGTGGACTTGCCCACGTTTGGGCGTCCTACGATGGCTACGACGTTGCTCATGGCTGTTTTTGGTGTGGTTAGCCGCCTGTCTCGGCTCTCTGCCGACAGGGGCGGGCGGACGCGAAAATGCGCAAGTTTAGACGTTTTGCAAAAAGAATGCGTGCTTTTGGTAGCTGATGACCCTTTTTTTGTCCACGTTCTCGCGCCAGGCCTGCTCCTGGTGGCTCATCTCGACTATCTCGGCGGTGTTCAGGCTGCCCATCTTGGCGGCGACCTCCTCCAGGCAAGCCAGCTCGCCGGGCTCGAATGCCTCCAGCCGCGCGGGGGCGGTGCCGACCAGGCGCTCGGCCCCTTCGCGGTTCGAGAAGCTCACGTACTCCTTCTCCAGGACGCCCTCGCTTTCGAGCAGGCCGAAGAGGATGTCGTAGTCCTTGGGCACCGGCCCCATCTGGATGGCCTTGTAGCGCGTCCCGCTGATGGAGCGGCCCGAGCGCTTGTAGTGGAGAAAATCGGCGTAGAAGAGCAGCTTGTTGAGCTTGACCATGAAAGGCCGGGCCCGTTCCAGGAAGAACAGTATCATGTTCTGAAGTTTGTCCTTTGAAACCGCGGCGTATCCTTGGAACTGGTCCGGCTGCCGGAAGCGGTCCCAATAGTGCGAACCCAGGGCCTGCAGGGGCTTCTCCGCCATGTTCCGGATGCGTTCGAGCAGCTTGTCCAGCTCTTTTTCCGTGAAGAGCTCCCGCTTGCGCAGGGCCAGCTCGCGGAAGGTCTCCGGGTTCTTGACCAGGGCCAGCAGGGCGGCGTTGCTGTCGCTCGGTATCTCGCCTTTCTCGTACTGCCTATACGAGTTGGTCCCCATGCCCAGCACCTCGGCCATCTTGCTGGCCGAAAGGCCGTAGCCTTCGCGCAGTGCGGCGATCTGCTCGGGGAAGAGGATGCCGTGGCGCTCGCGGTACTGGTTGTGGACCTGCGCCGCGTCGAGGATGTCCTGCTCGCTGGTGGTGAACTCTTCCTGGCATTCCTGGCAAAGGTAAAAATGCTCGACCAGCGGGAAATCTTCTTTGCGGAACGCGTAGCTCCCCAGCTCGGTCTTCTCGTGGGCAGGGCCGCCGCAGACGGGGCATCTCATGGTCCCGTCGTGCGGGGCGCGGCTCTCCAGCGCCTGGGTGGCGGCTGTGGCGGGCGAAATCGTGGCTTCGGCAAGGCTTGTCATGGTGTGCTGGATTTGGTTTCTACGGACGGGCGGGGCTGTCTTCCCGGCCCATTGGGTTTATCGTTCTGCGGGAGGGGCGGCCTCTGCCGCCGGGGCTTCCGGGTGTTTTGCTGGGGTGTGGCTTGGGGCCAGGCCCGAAGGCCCTGCGGCCAGGGCTTGAACCGGGGCGGCTGGGCCTCAGCCTCTGCTGCGGCATCTGAACTGGATGAAGGGTTTGTGCATGGGGCGTTCGGCCTTGTGGAAGGAGATGCAGACGGGGCCGTTCTCGTCGCCCACCGAGATCTTGACGTAAACCTCCACTCCCCGGACCTTCTTGCCGAAGACCCAGTAGGGGCCGACGCCGAAGCGGTCGTCTTTTAGGGGTCCTTCGCTGTAGAGGTTGGCCGTCAGCTCGCGAAGGTACCGGACGCGGTGGTCTTCGAGGCCCACGAGCTCGAGGTCGAAGAGGGCCTTGCGGTTCTTTCGCCTTTCGATGAAGCGGACTCCGTGCAGGTCCATCCGGTGGTTGAAGTGGTCGAGGAAGTATTCCACGTCTGCGGGGGTTGTCATTGTGGCTGGGTTCTGGGGTGCCGTCCTTGGGGGCGGGTCTTCCTTTTCCCGTCCCCAAATATACGCCTTTAAAGTTGGTTTTTCAAATCTTCCTTGATTTTTTTCAACTTTTCCGTTGAAATTGGCAAATCGGATGCCAAAGTGCTCGGCCCGCGGCTTGGGTCCGGGCGGTCTTGGCGCGGGCCGGGGGCCGAAAAAGTCCGCCCGCGGACGGCGGAGGGGGCGCTCCGTCGTCCGCGGGCGGGAGGGCTGGTCGGCCGGGGCGGTCCCGTCCCGCCGGGGCGCCGCGGGTCAGCCGTTCTTGGTCAGCTTCTTGAACTTGATGCGGTGGGGGCTGTCGTCGCCCATGCGCTTGCGGCGGTTGGCCTCGTAGTCGGAGTAGCTCCCCTCGAAGAAGACCACTTGCGAGTCGCCCTCGAAGGCCAGGATGTGCGTGGCCACGCGGTCGAGGAACCAGCGGTCGTGCGAGATGATGACGGCGCATCCGGCGAAGTTCTCCAGGCCCTCCTCAAGGGCGCGGAGCGTGTTGACGTCGATGTCGTTGGTCGGCTCGTCGAGCAGCAGCACGTTGGCCTCCTCCTTGAGGGTCAGGGCCAGGTGCAGGCGGTTGCGCTCGCCGCCCGAGAGGACGCCGCACTTCTTCTCCTGGTCGGCGCCGTTGAAGTTGAAGCGGCCGACGTAGGCCCGGGCGTTCATCGAGTACTTGCCCAACTGCACGAACTCCGAGTTGTCGGCGATGACCTGGTAAACGGTCTTCTCCGGGTCGATGGCCGTGTGGGTCTGGTCAATGTAGGCCACCTTGACGGTGTCGCCCACGTCGAAGGTGCCGGCGTCGGGCTTCTCCATGCCCATGATCAGGCGGAAAAGGGTCGTCTTGCCGGCGCCGTTGGGGCCCACGATGCCCACGATGCCCGCCGGGGGCAGCTCGAAGGACAGGTTCTCGTAGAGCAGCTTGTCGCCGTAGGCCTTGCTGACGCCTTTGGCGTGGACGACCTTGTTGCCCAGGCGCGGGCCGTTGGGGATGAAGATCTCCAGGCGCTGCTCCTTCTCCTTGACGTCCTCGCTGAGCATCTTGTCGTAGGCGGCCAGGCGGGCCTTCGACTTGGCCTGCCGGGCCTTGGGCGCCATGCGCACCCACTCCAGCTCGCGCTCGAGGGTCTTGCGGCGCTTGCTGGCCTGCTTCTCCTCCTGGGCCAGGCGGCCCGACTTCTGCTCCAGCCACGAGCTGTAGTTGCCTTTCCAGGGGATGCCCGCGCCGCGGTCCAGCTCCAGGATCCAGCCGGCCACGTTGTCCAGGAAGTACCGGTCGTGGGTGATGGCGATCACTGTGCCCTTGTAGGTCTGCAGGAACTGCTCCAGCCACTGCACCGAGTCGGCGTCCAGGTGGTTGGTCGGCTCGTCGAGCAGGAGGATGTCGGGCTGCTGAAGCAGCAGGCGGCACAGGGCCACCCGGCGGCGCTCGCCGCCCGAGAGGTGCCGCACGGGGCTCTCCGGGTCTGGGCAGCGCAGGGCGTCCATGGCCCGATCCAGCTTGCTGTCGAGCTCCCAGCCGTCGTGCTGGTCGATGTAGTCCTGGAGCTGGCCCTGCCGGGCCATGAGCTTGTCCATCTCCTTGTCGTCCAGCGCCTCGCCGAACTTCAGGCTGATCTGCTCGAACTCCTGGATCACGTCCACCAGCTCCTGGACGCCTTCCTCGACCACCTGGCGGACGGTCTTCGCGTCGTCAAGGTGCGGCTCCTGCTCCAGGTGCCCGATCGTGTAGCCGGGCGAGAAGCTGACCTCCCCCTCGTAGGACTTGTCCTTGCCCGAGATGATGCGCATCAGGGTGGACTTGCCCGAGCCGTTGAGGCCGATGATGCCGATCTTGGCCCCGTAGAAGAAGGAGAGCGAGATGTTGTCCAGTATCTTGCGATGCGGAGGGACGGTCTTCGAGACCCGCATCATCGAAAAAATGACTTTGTTGTCGTCTGCCATGGTTGTCTAGTGTTCGATGGATTTTGCTTGGCCCTGAGCGGGCATCCGCGAAGCTAAACAAGTTCGGCGAATCGCCCATCGCGGCGGACCGAAAACAAGCGCCCCCGGGGCGCTTCCGCGTCCCAGATCGGCTACCTTCGCGGCCGAACCCGCCTTGGCCAAGGTCGGCACAAGGCGCCAACATCCCGCCCGCATGGCACTCAACTACATCTGGGCCGCCTTCATCCTGGTGGCCTTCGCCGTGGCCCTGGCCAAGTACCTCTTCCTGGGCGACGGCCTCATCTTCGGCCAACTGGTCGAGAGCGTCTTCAAGAACTCCGAGAACGGCTTCACCATCTCCCTCTACATGACCGGGGTGCTCACCTTCTGGATGGGCATCCTCAAGGTCGGCGAGAAGGGCGGGGCCGTGGGGCTGCTGGCCAAGGCCGTGGAGCCCCTGCTGGCCAAGATCTTCCCCGAGCTGCCCAAGGGGCACCCCGCCTACGGGCACATCGTCATGAACGTGGCCGCCAACATGCTCAACCTCGACAACGCCGCCACCCCCATGGGCCTCAAGGCCATGAAGGAGCTCCAGGAGTCCAACCCCGACAAGGAGACCGCCACCAACGCCCAGATCATGTTCCTGGTGCTCAACACCTCCGGCCTGACCATCATCCCCGTCAGCATCATGACCCTCCGCGCCGCCCAGGGCGCCGCCAACCCCACCGACATCTTCCTGCCCATCCTGCTGGCCACCTTCTTCTCCACCCTGGTCGGCCTGCTGGCCGTGGCCGCCTACCAGCGCATCAACCTGCTCGACCGCGTCGTGCTCGCCTACCTCGGCCTGGGGACCGCATTCGTCGGGGGCATCTTCCTCTACTTCTCGCGCCTCGCGCCCGACGAGCTGGCCAGCGCCAGCTCGACCCTGGGCAACTTCCTCATCCTGGCCATCATCGCCGGCTTCGTGCTCATGGCCCTGCTGCGCCGCGTGCCCGTTTACGAGGCCTTCATCGAAGGCGCCAAGGACGGATTCAAGACCGCCGTGGGCATCATCCCCTACCTGCTGGCCATCCTGGTGGCCGTCGGCCTATTCCGCGAGTCTGGCGCGATGGGCTGGCTCGTCGAGGCCTTCCGCTGGACCTTCGCCGCCCTCGGCCTAGACACCTCCTTCGTCGAAGCCCTGCCGACAGCCTTCATGAAGCCCCTCAGCGGAAGCGGAGCCCGAGGGATGGTCGCCGAGCTGATGGCCGCCACCGGGCCCGACAGCTTCGCCTCCAAGGTCGCCTGCACCATCCAAGGCTCCACCGACACCACCTTCTACATCCTGGCCGTTTACTTCGGCTCCGTCGGTGTCCGCAAGACCCGGCACGCCCTGCCCGCCGGCCTCCTGGCCGACCTGGCCGGCATCGTGGCCGCCATCATCATCTCCTACTTCTTTTTCTTCTAACACCAAACTGCGTTCATGGGTGGAAAACCCTAAGCACCAGCGTCCGACAAAATCGGGCTGTTCAGACAATCCCGAAGGGATTGGATGTGGATAGCCCCGGATGAAATCCGGGGAGCAGGGAACCGCCGCGAACCAGAACCCCATAGGGGTTCAATCCGAAAACCAAGACACTTCAAGGCCATTTCCCTGAATGCAAAACCAAACTTCTTTTCATCCCGAAACCCAAAATCTTGACGGAACAAATTGATTTTTAACAATTCTGAAATTCATCATTTGTTGGAAAAAAATTATTTTTGCCTTGGAAAAAACCTCCTCAAGCCAGCAAATATGAAAAAAGTAAACCGGGAATTTTTGCAAGCCATTGAAAGCCAGGCCGAGCAACTGCTCCGCCAGGACGTCCTCCAGCTCGTCCCGTTTTACCAAGCCCAATCGGACATCCTCATGGCCAGCCACGAGCTGGAGCAGGCCACCGCCTACAAGCACAAGGCCCTCCGCCTGCGGAAGTCATTCCTGGCCAACGACGCCTGGGGACTCTTCGAGGCCCACAATGCCCTGGCCTCCCTCCATCGCCTGCAAGGCCAGTTGGAGCTGGCCATTTCGCACCAGGAGCAGGCCATCCTGGGCCTGGCCCGATGCCCCCAGGCCACCGCGCGCGACATCGCCGACGCCTACACCTTCCTGGCCGAGCTCTTCCTCGAGGACGGCCAGCACCAGAAGGCCCGCCAGGCCAACGAAAACGCCATGAGCCTCTTCGACAGGGTGCTCCAGACCATCGACAGCCCCGACAACCAGCGCGAAGACTTCGACGCCGCCCTCGAAAGCTGCCGAACGCTCATCCACGCCAAGAACATCCTGGCACAGTCCCTCCGCGACATCCACGACAGCCCGCTCCCACAACACCTCCGCCTTCGCTCCATCACGAAGGCCCTCGAGGAACGCGTCGCGCAACTCTACCCGCCGCCCGCCCTGAAACCCGCTTGACCGGCCGGACCCAGACGGCAGCCAGTTCTGGGCGGACATCCCCGAGGACGCGCTCCGCATTTTTGGCTAAATTGCGGCGCGAACCAAACGCCACCCGACATGGCCACCGAACATTTCACCAACGAACACTGCTTCATCCGCACTCACCCCCAGCAGCGCGTGCTCGAGTTCGGCTTCTTCCCCGCCTCCTTCGAGATGACCAACGACGAGTTCCGGCAGTTCGTGCGCCAAATCCTGGAAACCAGCATGCGCACCAGCCCCAAAGCCATCCTGTCGAACGGAGTCGAGCGGCAGTACGCCGTGCCGCCCGACCTCCAGGCCTGGGCCGTAGGGCTGCTCGTGCCCGCGTGGAACAAGCTGGGGTGCAGGCGCTACGCCCAGGTGCAGCCCAAGGAATACTTCGCCAAGCTGTCCGCCCAGCAGATCATCGAGGAGGCCGCCGAGGCCCTGCCCGGCATGATACAAATCAAGGTATTCCCCAACCTGGAAAAAGCCTGGGAATGGCTCCGCGCCAGAGGCGGCGCCCCCCGGAACGTCAGTTCAGGCCCGGCTCCGAGCCCTCGTAGGGACGCGCCCGGCGCGCGGCGAAAAAACGGCGCATCAACTCCGAGCAAGGCCCCGCCAAGACACCCGAGACCACCCGCGTCTTGGGATGCAGCGGCACCGGCCGGAAGTTCGTGAAGCCCCGCCGCGAATCCGACGCCCCATAGACAAGCCGCCCCAGTTGCGCCCAGGCCAAGGCCCCCGCGCACATCAGGCATGGCTCGAGCGTAACGTACAAGTCGCAGTCCACCAGGTACTTGCTGCCCAAGTGATTCGCCGCCGCCGTGATGGCCTGCATCTCGGCATGTGCCGTAACGTCGTTCAGCCGCTCAGTCAGGTTGCCGGCCTGCGCCACGATCTGGCCCTGCCAGACCACCACAGCGCCCACCGGAATCTCGCCGTTCGCGTAAGCCTCCTCAGCCAAGGCCAGGGCGCGCCGCATGAAATATTCGTCGTCAAACATCACTTCATTGTTTTCTCGAAACCCTGCGTTCAGGAAGCCGCCGGGGCCACTTGGCGCTGCCGCCAGCGCTCCAGCCGGAGCTCCTGTCCGTCGTAAACTCCATAGGTGAAATGCTCAAGCCAATCGCCCAGGTTCAGGCACACGCTGCCCTGCCCCAGCTCGACGCGGTAAGGGATGTGCCGATGGCCGAAGACGAAGAAGTCGTAGTGCTCCGACTCCAGCTTCCGCCGGGCGTAGCGCAGCAGCCACTCCCCCTCCTGCCCCTTGAAAGAGCGGTCCTTGTCGGCCTCGCGGCTGCTCCCCGACCAGCGCAAGGCCAGGCCCACCGTGAAGTTCGGGTGCAGCCGGGCGAGCAGCCAACGCAAGGCCCGGTTGCGGAAAAGCCGCTTCAGGCGCTTGTAGTTCAGGTCGCCCGGACCCAGCCCATCGCCATGGTGCAGGAAGAAGCGCTTGCCGCCCTGCTCCCAGACCATCCGGTCGCGGACCAGGGTCGCGCCCGTCTCGCGGGGCAGGTAGTCGTCCACCCACAGATCGTGGTTGCCCGTGAAGTAGTAAACCGGCAGGCCCGCGTCCGTCAGCTCGCCAATCTTGCCCAGGAACCGGACATGCCCCCGGGGCACCACGCGCTTCCACTCGTGCCAGAACTCGAACATGTCGCCCAGCAGGAAAATCGCCGAGGCGTCGCGACGGGCCATTTCGAGCCAGTCCACGAACATCCGCTCGCGCTCCAGGCTCGAGGCCCAGTCGGGGAAGCCCAGGTGGAGGTCGGACGCGAAGTAGAGCTTGCCTCCGGCCTCCATCAGATGAACTCCTCCCCCACCTTCAGCTTGACGTCGCTGACGAACTCGCGGATGCGCTGCTCCTGGTCCTTCTTGCAGATCAGCAGGACGCCGTCCGACTCGGCCACGATGAAGCCCTCGAGGCCCTGCGCCACCAGGAGTCTGCCCCCTTGCAGCCGGAACACCGAATCCGACACTTCGTAAAGCAGGCTCCTGCCCGCCATGACGGCGTTGCCTTTCCCATCCTTTTCCGAGTTCTCGTGCAAAGATCCCCAGGTCCCCAGGTCCGACCAGCCGAAGTCAGTGGTCAGGACATAGACCTCGTCGGCCTTTTCCATGACGCCATAGTCGATCGAGATGGAGGGCGACTCCGCGTAAACCCTGCGGATCGCGGCAGGTTCGTCGGCCGTCCCGAACGACTCGCGCTCGGCCTCGAACAAGGCGTGGAGGTCGGGCAGATGCTGGCGGAAAGCCTGGTCGATGGCCGACAGCGACCAGATGAAGATGCCGGCGTTCCAGTAGAAGTCCCCACTCTGGAAGAAGACCTTGGCCATTTCGACGTCAGGCTTCTCCGTGAAGGTCTTGACCTTGTCAATCTGCCCGAACTCGTGCCAGTCCGGCACCTGGATGTAGCCATAGCCCGTCTCGGGGCGGTTGGGTTTCATGCCCAGGGTGAGCAGCGCGGGCTTCTCGGCCACGAAATGGAAACCCCTCTCCAGCTCTTGGCGGAAGCGCGTCTCGTCCAGGACCAGATGGTCGGCAGGCGTTACCACCACCAGGGCCTCCGGCGAGACCCTGCGGATCTTTTCGTTGGCGTAGGCCACGCAGGGCGCGGTGTTCCGGCGTCCAGGCTCGACCAGGATGTTCTCGGCCGGCAGCTCCGGAAGCTGCTCGGCCACGAGCGCCCCGTACTGGCTGCTGGTAACGACCAGGATGTTGGTGGCAGGACAAAGCGGCAAGAAGCGCTCGAAGGTTTGCCGCAGGAAGGTCTTGCCCGTCCCGAGGATGTCCAGGAACTGCTTGGGGCGGCTGGATTTGCTCAAGGGCCAGAACCGGCTGCCCACTCCGCCCGCCATGATGACGCAGAAAAGTTGTTGTCGCATGGGTAAAGTCAAGGTTGTGCGGCCAAAGATAAGCAATTCGGGCAAACGGATGGGCCGCGGCCGGGAGCCAAAAAAGAAGGCGGAGCCCGATAAAGAGCTCCGCCTTCGCTTGAAAAGATGCCGGGAGGCTTAGTTCAAGGTGAACGTCAAAGGTGGCAGGGAACGGACAGTGCCGTCAGGACCGCGCGCCTTGATGTTCTCGATGTAAACCTTCTGGTTGGGCAGAACCTGCTGCATGATGGCTTTTTGTTCGGCCGTGAAACGGGCCGAGCTGGTAGCCGCCTCTTGCAAGAACCCGCGGATGTTGGCGGAGACAGAGAAGCTCACCACGTCGAACTTGAGGTCGAAGTCGAAGTTCTGCATGATGGCGAAGACGCCAGGCTGCGCCAAGAGAACGCTCTTGCCCAAGCGCCCGGAAGTGGTCTGCCCGGCGACCTGGGGAACAGGGTCAGGCACCTGCTTGACGCGGAACTCCTTGGAGCCCATCGACTGCGGCCCGTTGCCCAAGTCGGCGGAAACGCTGATGTTGGCCGTACCGGGACGACGCACGTCAACGACATACTCCTTGCCCGAACGGGTGATGGTACCAGAAGAAATGGAAGCAGTGATCTTGTCGTCAGGCACACCCGGCACCGAAATGGCCACAGGGTTGGGCACGCCGATGTAGAACACGTTCATCTTGGTGGCAGAGATGACGAGGCTAGGCTCGCCCACCTGGTAGGTGCTCTCGAAGGGGAAGGACATGGTATCCTCTGTGGCTGGGTTGACCAGCTTGATGACACCACCCCAGTTGACGATGCCAGGAGTTGAAGTCGCGCCCGAGTAAACCCCTTTGCCATCTTCAATTGCCAGGCGGGTGCCGCCGTTCAAGTAGATGATGGGTTCTTGGGTGCTGTCGGAGGCAGCGATGAAGACCCGCGCGTCGTAGGGGTTGCCCGCCAGGACGTAGTTCGAGTTGGCCGTCACGATGGCTTCGATCTTGTTGAACTTGAACATGCTGGCGTCAATCTGGGACAGGAAGTGCGTGAGCATGTCCGCCTCAGCGTTACGGATGTCAGCCTGCATCTTGGACATCAAGGTGATGACCCCCACCAGAGGAAGGTGTTCGAAGTTGGCGTGTTCCCAAGGAACCATCTCTCCGGTCTGGCCTTTGATGTCCTCGGTGCTCAACAGCATGCTGATGGAGTGTGCCAAGCCGGCGTACTTCTCGTTGTCGAAAAATCCAAGCAGCTCGGTCCGAGTGGTGACGAACATCTCTTTGAGGGCCTCGCCATTTTTCTCCAGGATCATGACCTGGCCAGGGACGTTGTTGTCATCCTTGTTCAGGATGCTGTCCACGTTGCCGGTTTCGCCTTCAGAGGTCTGGACAATCTTGACTTTCAGCTCCTGGATCTTGTTGAAGAGGTCGTCTGTCAATTCCTTGACGCGCTCAGCCTTTTCCTTCCATTCGCCCACCTTGCCGGGGTTCTCCTCGTAGGACTTGTTGAACTCGGTGTAGATGAGGTCGTTTTTAGAGGTGATGTTCTGCGCTGTTTTCTTCAAACTGTTGTCAATCAGAATGAAAGCGTTGAGAATCTCGGCAGATACGTTCAGTGCCAACAGAGCGGTAAGCACCAAATACATCATGCCGATCATTTTCTGTCTCGGTGTTTCTTTTCCGTGACCCATATCTTAAAGATTATGAAATTAAACACTGGGAAAGAGTACAAGAGGCCGAAGCCTCTTGTTTCGGGTTACGGCAAGAAATCAGGCTTTGCCTCGCAGGGCTCCCAGCATGTTGCCGTAGATGCCGTTGAGGGTTTCGACTTTCGCGGTCAGTTCGGTCATGTGGACGCTGTACTTGTGGGCGACGGCAACGGTCCCGTGGAGGTCTTTCACCATGGTCTCGAGGTCCATCTCTTGCAATTGCACCTCGAACACGGCGTTGAGCGCTGAGAGGTTCTTGTTCAAGGACGTGATTTTCTGGCTGTAGTTCTCGTTCCCTTTGACCACGGCAGCGAAGTCAACCTCGACTTTCATCTGGTTGGTGAGCTTGTTGTAGGCTTCCGAGAGGTTGTCGGAGGAGTGGGTGACCGAGTCGGCGGATGACTTGTAGGCGTCCGAGAACTGGTTGACAGAATCGGCAGCCTTCTGCATGTTCTGCGTGTAGCTCTTGGTGGCCACGGTGGCGGCCGAGATGTCCGTCAGGTTCGAGGCCGTCTCGGAGAGGCTCTTGAGGCCTTTGCCGATCTGGTCGAAGATGCCCTTGTCGTTGTCAACGCTCTTGAGCAGCAGGCGGTCGATTTCGCTAAGGCCGCCAGCTCCGGCTTCGGCGGGCTTGGCACGTCGGCCATGTCCATGGCCTCCTCCTTCTTCGTCGTCGATGCCCAGCAGCTCGGGATAAGCCAAGGTCCAGTCCAGCTCCTCGTGCAAAGGCTCGAAGGCCGAGAAGATGAAGATGATGGCCTCAGTGGTGAGACCGACCACGAGCATGGGACCTGCGCCCGGCCAGTGCATGATTTTGAACAACGCGCCGACGATTACCACGGCGGCACCAAGCCCGTACAGCTTGGCCATGAAGTTCTTCCATCCTTTGGTTTGTGTGAGTTCCGCAAAAGTCATAGTTGTGTGATTTTAGTGACCAATTCAACAGATTCGCTTTCCAGACTTTAAAGTAAACAAAAATGGCTTCCACCAAAAATTTACGTCTGTAAAATTGAAAAAAAATCGGAATAAAAAAAAATGTCGAATACTTTTCTGGTATTCGACATTTGCGTGCTGCCAAGCAATCAGCACAAGTTCTTGATTTCCAGGATTCAGTAGGATCCTCCGCCGCTGGTGCCCATGATGGCGGCGTCGCGGCCCATGTACGAGCGGACGCAGCGGAAGCCGATGTAGCACTTCACCGAATCCTGGTACTCGTAGGTGCGGGCCCCGCACTGGAGGTAGAAGGCCACGTCCTTCCAAGAGCCGCCGCGGACGACCTTGCGCTTCATGGCGGGGGGGTCGGTGAAGTTGGCCCGGTAGGTGTAGTCGGGGTTGAGGCTCATGGTGAACGAGTAGGCGGACTCGTCGAAGGCGTTGTTGGTCCACTCGGCCACGTTGCCGGCCATGTCGTAGAGGCCGTATCCGTTGGGCGAGTAGGTGCCGACCTTCAGGGTCTTGATGCCGCCGTCGGCCACGTAGTTGCCCCTCATGTTCTTGAAGTTGGCGATGAAGCAGCCTTCGATGTTGCGGGTGTAGGGGCCGCCCCAGGGGTACATGTTCAGGTGGAGGCCGCCGCGGGAAGCGTATTCCCATTCGGACTCGGTGGGCAGGCGGTAGCGCTGCACCCAGGTCTGGTCCTTAGAGTTCAGGTAGTTGTTCATGAGCTGGGTGCGCCAGATGGAGAAGGCCCGGGCCTGCTCCCAGTTGACGCCCACACAGGGGTAGTCGTCGTAGGCGGGGTGCCAGAAGTACATCTCGGTCCAAGGCTCGTTGAACGAGTAGGTGAAGTCGCGGACCCAGACCAGCGTGTCGGGGTAAACCTGCACGTCGTCCTCCATGATGAAGGCGTCGCGCCCGTTGACGTCCTCGATGTCGCCGGTCTCGTTGATGACCTGGCCGCGCTGGCCGTTCCAGACGTAGTCGGGGTCGTCCTGGGTGTCCAGGTTGAAGTTGTAGCGGTTCTCGTAGATGGCCGCCTGCTTGATGTCAACCCAGAAGTAGTGATAGACCCACAGCCGGGTGTCCAGCTCCTTGCGCATGAAGAACCGCTCGTCCTCGGCCAGGTACATGTCCTCCAGCAGCGGGGCGTACTCCTCGTCTTGCCAGTCGAACTCGCGGGCCTCCCAGCTCAGCCAGCCCTTGTCGGGGTCGTAGTTGCCCTGGTTGTCCTCCAGGATGAAGTCCTCGGGAAAGTTCGTCGCCAGCTTCTTCATGGCGATCGAGTCCCGTACCCAGTGGACGAACTGCCGGAACTCGTTGTTGGTGATTTCCGTGTCGTCCATCCAGAACGGATCGACCGAGACGGTCTGGGTCGTGGCCGTCATCGCGAAGGGAACGTCCTCGCCAATCAGCCCCATCTGGTAGCTTCCCATTGGTACGAAAACCATCCCGTAGGGGTCTGGTTCGATCCATTCTTGCCTGCCGGGCACCCCTGTCAGTTCACCGTTGTAGGTTTCACAGGAGGAAAGAACCCCGAGGGACAGTAGTATTAACGCGAGCTTTCTCATATCTTTCCTGGAATTTATTGCTTGGGCTTGAGAGTTTTGTTTCTCAATTGACAAAAACCGTGCATTTTTTTCGCGAGCCTGATTTTTTTTACAAAAATCGCACGCTGCGGTATTTCGGGGGCGGCTGCTCGCCCCGCAGGTTCATCGAGTACTGGAGCATAATCTCGTGGCTGCCAGCGCTATAGGCCTGGGTCTTGGCCGACAGCACGTCGTAGGCGTAGCCCAGGCGCAGGCCGTTCGAAAGCTCCATGCCCACCAGCGCGACGGCCGTGTTGAAGTCGTCCATGAGCCGGTACGAGGCCCCGACCCAGAAGCGGTCGTTGATGGTGACGTTCATGTTCAGGTCGGCCTGGAACGCGGCCCCGTCGTACTTGATGAAGGTCGAGGGCTGGAAGCGGAGCGTCGAGGCCGAGTTGAGCCACTCGTAGCCCGCCGTTACGAAGTAGTGCCGCCGCAGGTAGGGCAGGCTCTGGCCCGTCAGGTCGAGGTCGGCCTCGTTCAGGTGCGTGGTCGAGATGCCCAGGTAGCCTTTCCGGGCGCTGTAATAAAGGCCTACGCCCATGTCGAACACCAGGTCGGTGTTGTTGGCCGGGATGGAGGGGTCGCCACCCGGCTGCACGAAGCCGTCGGCGTCTGGGATGAACCAACTGGCGTTCAGCGACTTGCTCATGAAGCCAAAGTCTGCCCCTATGCCCAGCTTGCCCTTGAGGAAGGGAAGGTGCAGGGCGTAGGCGGCCCTGCCGCTGAAGTTGTGGTCGAAGCCCAGGCGGTCGTCGAGCAGGGCGATGCCCGCGCCGTGCGAGAGGCCCAGCAGCCGGAAGCCCGCGTTGGCCAGGAAGGCCGTCGAGGCCGGGGCGCCCTCGAAGCCTACCCACTGCTGGCGGTGCAGGGCCGCGACGTTGAGCTTGCCGTTGCTGCCCACGCTGGCCGGGTTCACCACGGCGGGCACGAACATGTTGTGGCTGAACTGGGGGTCCTGCTGGCCTCGGGCCTGGAACGAAAAAACCAGGCCGGTGAGCAGTAGCGTCAGGGTAGTCTTTTTCATGGGGGGGGGATGGTTGTTCTTTTTTTACGCGCGCCATCGAAAGCGCCGCGGGCGATGCCTAACGGATGAAGGCCGCGGAAAGCGCGTTCGCTGGGGCGCGCTTCCCCTCTTTACGAAACGCGGAAGGCAAAGTTCCGCCCTCGGCCACCGCCGGGCAGCGTCAGGATAGCTTGTTGAAATGCCGCCACCAGCGGTCTGGAATCACGCCCTTGAGGGCGTCGTCGTAGTCCTGCTTGGTGCAGGCCACCCGCAATTTCCGCTCCAGGCCCTGGTCGAGGTAGGGGACCTCGATCCACCAGCGCCCCGAGCGCTTGCTCTTGTAGAAGACCAGCGAGGTGTCCTCCTGCTCGAAGAAGACGTTGAACTGCATGGCCTCCTCGATGGGCGCTATCGGGTAGTCGCGCTTGCGCTGCTGGAAGCCCTCGGCAAAGTGCCAGACGAACTGGGCGCACAGCTCGGCGCTGCGCCCGCTCGGGTCGAGCTCGGGCGAGAGGCCGAAGAGGCCCAGGCATTGCACCCGGTCGCTCAGGCCCGCGTAGCGGCCCAACTGGCAGAACTCGTAGCCGAAGAAGCCGTTGGCCGAGGGGCGCTTCAGGCCCGGGGCCTCCGAGTGGCGCACGCTGGCCAGGTCCACCGAGACCAGGTTGGCGTCGCGCAGCAGCGGCTCGGCGCCCTCGAGGTTGGCCTGCGCCTGGCCCAGGCGGAGCAGCTCGAACTTCAGGTCGATGGCCTTGTCGAGCTCTTCCTGCGAGACGTAGTAGCGCTGGAGGCCGATGTTGCAGAAGTCGTAGAGCTGGTTGGCCGGGTCGGCCACGATCTCGCGCAGGTAGGAGTGCTCGTTCATCAGCTCCTGCCCGTGCCCGAGGTGCAGCCGGGGGGCGATGGCCGTCAGGTTCACCACTTGCTCCAGGCGCTCGAACCCCTTGTAGCAGGCGTAGGCCAGGTGCTGCGGGCCGCCCAGCACGATGGGCAGGACCCCTTCGCGCAGCAGGTGGGCGACCACTTCGGCCAGGGCCACGTAGCTGTCGGCCAGCCGCTTGCCCGCGACCATGTTGCCCAGGTCCACGATCTTGGGGCTGGGGAAGGGCGCGAAGAGCCCGTAGATCTTCTCGCGCACCGCGTCGGGCGCGAGGGACACGCCCGGGTCGTCGCAGTTGCGGCCCTCGGGCACGCCCACCAGGGCCAGGGTGGCGCCCTGGAGCGGAGGCAGCGAGCCCGGTTCGTGCTTGGGCATCAGCCCCAGCGAGCCTCCCGGCTGGGAAGCGGCCAGCTCGCGCAGGGCGGCCGAGACCGGCTCGAAGTAGAGGTCTAGCTCCATGGATGGCGTCGTTTACTTGGACTTGGGGGTGGACTTGCGGGCCGCGGGCTTGGCCTTGGTGGCAGTGCCGGCCTTGGCCTTCGTGCCCGCCTTGGCACCCGCCTTCGTGCCTGCCTTGGCTCCGCCTTTGGCCGGGGCCGCCTCATCCTCGGGCTTGATGCCCAGCAGGTCGAGGCAGTCCTGGTAGCTCAGGCTCGCCGGGTCCTTGTCCTCGGGCAGGCGCACGCTCTTGATGCCCTTCTGGACGGAAGGCTTGCCCCAGCGGTCGAAGACGACCTTGATCTGGGCGTTCTCCTCGAAGGTCTTGATGGTCTTCTTGGTTTCCTTCTCCTGCTTGGCCTTGACCAGTTGCACGGCCCTGGCCAGGGTGACGGTCAGCGGGTCGTCGGTCCGGGTCAGGGAGGCCGAGTAGTCGCCCAGCTTGACGTAGGGCCCGAAGCGGCCCTTGTCGGCGATGACGGTCTGCCCCTCGTGGGTGCCCAGCACGCGGGGGAAGACCAGCAGGCTCAGCGCCTGGGCCAGGTCCAGCTTGTCGAGCACCATGCCTTTCTCGAGCTTTCCGTAGCGCTTTTCCGGGTCGTCCGACTCGCCCATCTGGACCAGCGGGCCATAGCGTCCCACCCGGGCATAGACAGGCTTGCCCGAGTGCGGGTCGTGGCCCAGCAGGCGGCCCTCGCCTTTGTTGCGCAGGAGCTCCAGGGCTTGCTCCAGGCTGATGGTCTCCAGGTGCATGCCCTTGGGGATGCTTTTGTACTCGGGCTTCTGGTCGCCTTCTTCGCTGCTGCCGAGCTGGACGATGGGCCCGAACCGGCCGATGCGCACGCTGACCTGCTTCCCGGTCTCGGGGTCGAGGCCCAGGACCCGCTCGCCGTCCTGGCGGTCCGAGTCGCGGATGGTCTTCTCGACGAGCTGGTCGAAGGGGCGGTAGAAGTTGTCGATCATCTTTTGCCAGACCAGCCTCCCTTGGGCGATGTCGTCGAACTCCTTCTCGACCTTGGCCGTGAAGTCGTAGCTGAGGATCTGCTGGAAATGGCCCACCAGGAAGTCCGTGACCACGATGCCGATGTCGGTGGGGAAGAGCTTGCTCTTCTCCTGGCCTGCAATTTCGTGGCGGATGGCCTCGCGCACCTGCGCCTGGGCCAGGGTGAGCTCCACGAAGGCGCGCTGCTCCCCATCGCGGCTCTCCTTGACCACGTAGCCGCGGTTCTGGATGGTCGAGATGGTGGGCGCGTAGGTCGAGGGCCGGCCGATGCCGAGCTCCTCGAGCTTCTTGACCAGGCTGGCCTCGGTGTAGCGGGGCGGGGCCTTGGTGAAGCCCTGCGTGGCCGTCATCTTCTCGAGCGCGAGCACCTGGCCTACGGCCACCGGAGGCAGAAGCCCCTGCGTCTGCTCGTCGTCCTCGTCGTCGGACGACTCTTGGTAAACCTTGAGGAAGCCGTCGAAGATGACGACTTCGCCCTTGGCCAGCAGCTTGTCGGGCACGGTCGAGATGTCGATGGTGACGGTGGTGCGCTCGAGCCTGGCCTGGCTCATCTGCGAGGCGACGGTCCGCTTCCAGATCAGCTCGTAGAGGCGCACCTCGTCGGTGGGGCCGTCGGTGGTCGCGTTCTCGAAGTAGGTGGGGCGGATGGCCTCGTGGGCCTCCTGGGCGCCCTTCGAGCTGGTCTTGTAAACGCGGCGCTCGTGGTAAGGCTTGCCGAACTGGCTGACGATCTGGGTCTCGGCGGCGTCCAGGGCCAGCTCCGAGAGGTTCATCGAGTCGGTCCTCATGTAGGTTATCTTGCCGGCCTCGTAGAGGCGCTGGGCCACGCTCATGGTCTTGCTGACCGAGAAGCCGAGCTTGCGGCTGGCCTCCTGCTGAAGGGTGGAAGTGGTGAAGGGGGGCGCCGGCTTCCGGGTGCCGGGCTTCTTGACGACCTCCGCCACCTTGAAGCTGGCATTGGCGCAGCGGCGCAGGAAGTCCATGGCCTGCTCCTTGGCTTCCAGGTTCTTCGGCAGCTCGGCCTTCAGGGTGGCCGTGCGGCCGCTCTTGTGGCTGGCGGGGAAGAGCGCCACGACCTTGTAGGACGAGCGGGGCTGGAAGCCGATGACCTCGCGCTCGCGCTCCACCAGCAGCCGGACGGCCACCGACTGCACCCGTCCCGCCGAGAGCGAGGGCTTCACCTTGCGCCAGAGCACGGGCGAGATGCGGAAGCCGACCAGGCGGTCGAGCACGCGGCGGGCCTGCTGGGCGTCCACCAGGTCGCGGTTGATGCTCCGGGGCGAGCGCACGGCGTTCTCGATGGCCTTCTGCGTGATCTCGTTGAAGACGATGCGCTGGGTGTTGCCCGGGCGCAGCCCCAGGACCTCGTAGAGGTGCCACGCGATGGCCTCGCCCTCGCGGTCCTCGTCGGAGGCCAGCCAGACCATCGTGGCCTCGCCGGCCAGCTTCTTCAACTCGTTGACAACCTTCTGTTTTTCAGGTGAAACTTGGTAATGGGGGGCGTAGTTGTTCTCCACGTCAACCCCGAAGTCCTTTTTCTCAAGGTCGCGGATGTGCCCGAAGCTGGACACGACCTTGAATCCCTTTCCCAAGAAGCGTTCTATGGTCTTGGCCTTGGCCGGAGACTCCACGATCACCAGGTTTGATACCATCTGGCAGGATTGTTTTTTTGAAGTTATTGACGATGCGATCTTCGCGAAAATGCAAAAAGCAATCCATCGAGCAAAAAAAATGCCGATGCCGCCTCGGGCAGGCGCTGGGCGCTCAGAAACGGTAGGTCAGGGCCATCCAGAAAGTGGTCTTCTCATACGAAGGCGTGCCGTCGGAAAGCCCGTCGTCGCCCACGTTGCTGTTCATGGGGTAGAGCTCCGTCTGGCCCAGAAGGTTGTAGAGGGTCACGCGGGTCGAGAACTTCTCGGTCAGGTCGAGCAGGGCCGTCAGGTTGGCCATGTGGTTGGCCCTGACGGACTGGTCGGTGGGCGAGAACCAGCGGTAGTAGTAGAGGTAGTTGACTCCCACCTTGAGGCTGGGGCTGAGCGTGGCCACCAGGTTGGCGCGGGTGACGTTCTCCGGGTAGGCCTTGAAGTTGTCCTCGGCCGTCAGGTACATGCTGCCGCGCTGCTGCTCGGCGGCCGAGCGCAGCGAGACCCACGAGTGGCTCACGCCCGCCTGTATCCGCTCGGAGCGGTAGCTCAGGCTGGCCTCGGCGCCGAGCTGGGTGATCTCGCCCTGGGTGTTCTTGAAGAACCAGTAGCCGTTCCAGTCGCCGGGCACGTCGGTGCCCACCGCGGGCACGGCCATGGTGGCGGCGTCGCGCCAGATGACGCCCACGTCGATGACGTTGGCGATGTTGTTGTAGAAGCCCACGGCGTTGAAGTTCCAGCCGGGCAGGAAGTCGTAGTCGAGGGCCAGCTCGAGGCTCTGCATCTTCTCCGGCTTTGCCTGCGCGATGTTGGACTCGAAGCCGACCGGCTCGCCGGCCTCGTCGAGGATGGCGATCTGGGCGGCCTCCACGGCCTCGTAGTTCTCCGCGCTCAGGAAGCCGTCCTGGCGGTAGCCGCCGCCGTAGTGGACCCCGACGGCGCCCCGGAATCCGGTCTGGTAGGTCAGGCGGCCGCGGAGCTTGTCGTGGGGCTGCATCAGGAAGCCCAGCCGGGGCGAGAGGTTGCTGCCCCAGAAGGGGTGGTTGTCGTAGCGCAGGGCCATGACCAGGTCGTAGCCCTCGGCCAGGGTGTGGAAGTCTTCGAGGAAGAAGCTGTAAACGGTCAGGTCGGAGCGGTATCCCCAGACCTTCTCCTGGTTGGCCAGGCTGATGTAGGCCGAAGGATCGTCGATGGCCGACTGGTCCACCACGTTGTTGATGAAGTTGTTGCCCTCGAGGTTGGGCCGGCCGAACTGGAAATGCCGGGTCTCGACGCCCACGGCCAGGCGGTTGCCGGGCAGAAGGTCGTTGACGTTGAGCAGGGCCTTGGCGCCCAGGCGGTTCTCGCCGGTCCCGCCCATGGTGTAGCCGTCAACCGAGCTGAGCGCGAAGTTGTCGGTGGCGGCGTCGGCCGAGACCCGCAGGCTGGCGCGTTGGCCCAGCTCCTGGTTGTAGGTGGTGCCGAAGCTCAAGAGCGTCTGCTCCATCTGGTTGCGGTCGCGGTAGAAGTTGTAGAGGTCCTGCTTCTGCTCGACGTAGAGCAGGTCGAAGTCGAAGCGGCCGTGGCCCACGTGCCCCAAGATCAGGTTGTTGTGGCTGCGCTTGAGGCGGGTGCCGATGTCGAGCACGTTGCCGCCGAGGTAGCCCTGGTTGGCGTGGTCCTTGGCCCAGCCCTGGTTGCGCAGGGCCTGGCCCTCGTACTGCTGGCGGGCCACGTGGAAGTAGGCGTTGGTCTTGCCCTCGAGGACCATGGCGTCGAGCTGGGCGCCCATGAACTCGTCGCGGCCGGCCAGGGCCGTAACGCTCGACTGGCGCGTGCGGCCCTGGTCTTCGAGCGACTGGCCCGATCCGGTCACGATGTTGATGACCCCCAGCAAGGCCCCCTGGCCCAGCGTTACGGAGCCCGGCCCGCGGATAACCTCCACCCGCTCGATGTAGGAGTAGTTGGTGCTGTTGAGCAGGGCCGTGGGCGGGCCCCAGAACCACTCGGTGTTCATGTTGCGCCCGTTGACCAGCAGCATCACCTTCGAGTTGTTGTCGGGCGCCAGGCCGCGGAAGCCCGCGATCAGGTCGTCCTGGTCCTCGACGGCGAAGAAGCCCGGCACGTAGATCATGATGGCCTCGGCCAGGGTGCGCGCCCCGCTGGCCATGAGCTGGTCGCGGCCGATGGTCGTTACCGAGACGGGCTGCTTCTTGAGCTCGTTGACCACGTTGGAGCCGACGCTGACCTCCAGGCTCATCAGGGTGGCCAGGTCCATCTCGTAAATGTTGTCCGCCTCTTGTGCCCGGCCCGCGAGCGGAGCGCAGGAAAGAAGGCCGGCGGCGAGGGCCATGCAGGTTTTCTTTTTCATGGTTCTGGGTTTTGTGGGGTGGCTTGGGTTGGGAAAAGTTTTAAAAATATGTTAAAAGGACGAGACCGCCAAGCCATTTGTTGTCGGAAGGAGTCTTTGTTCCATCAAAAAAAACCAACCCCCTTTCTTTGGACCTGGATGGCCCATAACACCCTGCTGGCGACAAAGGCTGGCCAACGTCAGCTTTTACCTTCCTCAAGGGATGGCCAGGCCGCGGGGGACGCGCTTGCTTCCCGGGGAGCTATACCAAGTTGCGTTCGTTGGTAACCAATGAGAATCGTTAAGTAAAAGGCTAGATTCAGTTTGCATTATCAATACGAAAAGATTTTTTCCACGAAATGCACGAAAAACACGAAAATATTCTTGTCCTC
>JAIFMG010000225.1 GCA_020048645.1 Bacteroidota bacterium
GCCATAGTTGTGCATTAATGTTGAAGCCCCTAAATTAATAAAAAATCCAATTGTCCAAATTGGATTGCAATATATCTTCATTTGGTATTATCACTCTATCTACGATGATAAGCTTATACCATTTGCTTTCGGTGGTGGAATATCCGAAACACCAGTTTCCCGACAAAAGCAGGCTGCTTTCCCAATCCCAGAGGGATCAAACATGAATAGCCCCGGATGAAATCCGGGGGAGAGAACCGCCGCGAACCAGAACCCCGCGGGGGTTCAATGCGAAAACCAAGACGTTTCAAGTCAATCGATCACCTTTTAACGCGACTGGGTATCCGAGGCGTTGTTGTCCGCCTTTGGGCTTTGGACAAATTTTGGGGCAAAAAAATGCCGCTTCATGAGGGTTTGAAGCGGCATCGGACTGACTGCTCTAGCGTTTTAAAGGCAAATCCAGTCAGGATAGAAATTCGTCGCTTTCGGCGGGCAGGATTTTCACGGCGCAGTCGCCAAAGCCGACCCGCAGGCCGTCCTTTTGGGCATAGGCGCGCATGACGACCGTGTCGTTGTCTTCGAGGAATCGGCGTTGGCTGCCGTCTTGCATGGCGATGGGCTTCTGTCCACCCCAGGTGAGCTCGAGCAGCGAGCCGAAAGAATCGGGCGTCGGGCCGCTGATGGTGCCGGAGGCGCAGAGGTCGCCCACGCGGAGGTTGCATCCGTTGCTGGTGTGGTGGGCCAGTTGCTGGGCCATGTTCCAGTAGAGGTGCTTGGTGTTGGAGTGGCAGACCTTGGTGGCGGGCGTCTCTTCGGGCTGTAGCCAGACCTCCAGTTCGATGTCGAAGTTGCGGGGGCCGCTGGTGCGCAGGTAGGGCAGGGGTTCTGGCTGCTGCGCAGGGCCTTGCGTGCGGAAGGGCTCCAGGGCGTCCAAGGTCACGACCCAGGGCGAGACCACGGATCCGAAGCTCTTTCCAAGGAAAGGCCCCAGGGGCACGTATTCCCACTTTTGGATGTCGCGGGCCGAAAGGTCGTTGAAGATCATCATCCCAAAAATTGCCTCTTCTGCCGTTTCGGCCTTCAGGCGCTGGCCCAGGCGGGTGTCGGTGCCCACGACGAAGGCCATTTCGAGTTCGAAGTCGAGGCTTTTGCTGGGCCCGAAGACGGGTTGCTGCTCGTCTTTGGGCAGGCTCTGGCCCATCGGGCGGGGGATTTCGGCTCCGGAGACCACGATGGACGAGCTGCGTCCGTGGTAGGCCACGGGCAGGTGGCGCCAGTTGGGCAGCAGGGCGTTTTCGGGGTCTCGAAACATCTTGCCCACGTTGGTGGCGTGCTCGATGCTCGAATAGAAGTCGGTGTAGTCGCCCACGCGGATGGGCATGTGCATCTCCACGTCGATGTAGTGGAAGACGATCTCGCGGAGGTGGTCCGCGTTGCCGACGAGCTCCTCATTGCCGTGGCTGAACAGCTCCGCCACACGGGCCCGCACGGCCTTCCAGGCCCTGGGCCCCTGGAAGATGAAGCCGTTGAGGCAGCTCTCGTTGAAGACGCTCTTGTCCTCGAGCTCATGCACGGAGTTGAAGTAGCCCAGCTCGGCCAAGGTGGCCAGGTCGATGACGTAGTCGCCAACCCGGCTGGCCACTCTGGGGAGGCTGGTGGGTGTGGAAAAGATCCCGAAGGGAATGTTTTGGAGGGAGAAGTCGCTGTCGGCTTCCACCGTCAGCCAAGATTTCGCGTTGGGAGTTGCCATGAGGGTGGGGTTGGGGTGAAGTAATGGCCTTGGGGGTATCCGCCAAGGCCAAGATTTTGTTTTTCAGAGGTTTCCGCGACGTTCTTGCTCCAGCTCGATGGATTCGAACAGCGCCTTGAAGTTGCCTTTGCCGAAGGAGCGGGCTCCTTTGCGCTGGATGATTTCCACGAAGAAGGTGGGGCGGTCTTGCAGCGGGCGGGTGAAGATCTGGAGCAGGTAGCCGTCCTCGTCGCGATCCACCAGGATGTTGTGTTGGCGCAGTTCCTCGATGTCTTCGTCGATTTGCCCCACGCGGTCGAGCAGGTGGGAGTAGTAGGCGTCGGGGATGGTCAGGAACTCGACGCCGCGGCGGCGCAGCTCAGGCACGGTGTGCAGGATGTCGTGGGTATGCAAGGCCAGGTGCTGTACTCCCGGGCCGCGGTAGTAGTCGAGGAACTCCTCGATCTGGGATTTCTTCTTGCCGTGGGCAGGCTCGTTGATGGGGAACTTGACGCGGAAGTTTCCGTTGGTCATGACCTTGCTCATCAGGGCGGTATATTCGGTGGATATGTCCTTGTCGTCGAAGGAGATGAGCTGCTTGAAGCCCATGACTTCCTCGTAGAACTTGGCCCAGGTTTTCATCTGTCCCCAGTCCACGTTGCCGACCACGTGGTCCACGATGCGCAGTCCGGTCTCGGTGGGGCGGTAGTCGGGTTCCCATTTCTCGAATCCGGGCAGGAAGAGGCCTTTGTATTGGCTGCGGTCCACGAAGACGTGTACCGTGTCGCCGTAGGTCTTGATGGCCGAAAGGTGGACAGTTCCGTTGTGATCGGTTTCTTCGCGGGGCGTGAAGTAGGCTTGCGCGCCCCTCTTGGTGGTCTCCTCGAAGGAGCGTGCGGCGTCCTCCACTTCGAGGGCGAGCACCTTGATGCCGTCGCCGTGCAGGCGAACGTGCTGGCTGACAGGCGAGTCGGGCAGGAAGGACGAGGTGAGCACCAGGGTGATGTTGTTCTGGCGGAGCACCACGGACATGTTGTCGCGGTTGCCGGTTTCGAGCGAAGAAACCGCCAGGGGCTGGAAACCGAAGGCCGTCATGTAGTAGTAGGCGGCCTGTTTGGCATTGCCCACGTAAAACTCGACGTGGTCGATGCTCTTGATGGGGAGGAATTCCTGTTCGTTGTTCATCTTGCTTTTTGGTTGTTTGTGTTGGATGGAAATGGTTCTTGCTTTTCAATGGAAAAATGGGAAAATCCCTTGGTGGAAAGGCATTTCGTGAACCGTTACCATTCGGCGCAAACGCAGGCAAAGATGAGGTGGTAGGTTTGTTTTACCATTTCAGGAGTAGGGTGGGGGTCAGTGCAACCAGGATTTGTAGTAGTTCTTGTCTTCGATTTCGAGCGCGTCGGCGGTCACGCGCAGGGGGCGGAAGGTATCGACCATCAGGGCGAGCTCCTGGGTGTCTTTCTTTCCGATGCTCCGCTCGATGGCGCCCGGGTGCGGCCCGTGGGGGATGCCGATCGGGTGCAGGGTGATCATGCCCTTGGTGACGTTGTTGCGGCTCATGAAGTCTCCATCGACGTAGTAGAGCACCTCGTCGGAGTCCACGTTGCTGTGGGCGTAGGGCGCGGGGATGGAGTCGGGGTGGTAGTCGTAGAGGCGGGGCACGAAGTTGCAGATGACGAAGTTGTGGGCTTCCCAGACCTGGTGGACGGGTGGCGGCTGGTGGACCCTGCCCGTGATGGGCTCGAAGTCCTTGACGTTGAAGGCGTAGGGGTAGTGGTAGCCGTCCCAGCCCACATAGTCGAACGGGTGGGTGGCGAAGTGGTAGGGGTAGAGCTGGTCCTGCTTCTTGACATAGACCAGGAAGTCGCCTTTTTCGTCGAAGGTCTGGAGGTCGGTGGGCTTGCGCAGGTCGCGCTCGCAGAAGGGGGCGTTCTCAAGCAGTTGGCCGTTGGGGCTGAGGTAGCGCTTGGGGAAGCGGTAGGGGCTGAACGACTCGACGATGAACAGGCGGTTGTCGCTGCCCTCGAACTCGAACTGGTGGATGGTGCCGCGGGGGATGATCAACTGGTCGCCATAGCCGAACTCGATTTGCCCGAAGGGCGTCTTGAGCACGCCTTTTCCCTGGTGGATGAAGACCAGCTCGTGGGCGTCGGAGTTCTTGAAGAAGTAGCCGCGCATCGAGGCTGACGGGGCGGCCAGGTGGATGCAGACGTCGTCGTTGACCAGCACCGGGCGCCGTCCCTTGAGGTAGTCGTCGGAACTGGGGATGTTGAAGCCGTGGTAGCAGCGGTGCCTCATGTTCTTGGCCTCGGCCACCCGCGGGGCGAAGTCGATGGGCTCGTCCACCTCGAGCACGGCCGTGGGCGGATGGACGTGGTAAACCAGCGAGGCGTCGTGCGAGAAGCCTTCCGTGGAGACCAGTTCTTCGCAGTAGAGCCCACCGTCGGGTTTGCGGAACACGGTGTGGCGTTTGTGGGGGACTTGGCCGAGGCTGTGGTAGTGGGGCATCTTGTGTCGGTCTTTTCTTGCTGAGGTCGGTGGCGGCGCTTGGGGTTCACCTCCCGCGAAAATAAGGATTTTTTTGTTTTTCGGAAACGTTTGCGAAGTCTCCTCGAAGAAGATTTTTCGTGGGGGAAAAGCGCTGTTGGGCCCGGCTCAGAAAAGCTCGATGGAGACGTTCTGGATGAAGGCCGTGAAGGTCTGCTCGCTGCCGACTTGCGCGTTGGCGATGGTGATCAGCACAGGCACTTCCTCGCCGGTCTTGTCGGTGATGGTCACCTCGCGCCGTACCCTGAACCAGCCTTCGGCCTCCTTGGTGAGGTAGTCCCTTATCCGCTGGTCGGTGGTGTCCTTCATGGAAGGGGGCAGCAGCTCGCGGACGCTCTTGCCCATGACCTGGCCCTTTTCGATGATCCAGAGCTCCTCGGCGGCGCGGTTGAAGAACTGCACGATGCCTTTGGAGTCCACGGTCACGATGGCGTCGAGCGCGCCTTCGAGGGTCTTCTCGTTGAGGACCTTGACGTGCTCGATCTGCTTGTACTGCTGCGCCATTTCTTCGCGGGCCTGCTCCAGCTTCATGCTGAGCTCGATTTCGGACTGCCGCAGCTTTTCTTCTTGCATGCGGAGGATCTCGGTCTGCTCCTTGGCCTGCATCTCCATGCGCTTCTGCTCGGTGATGTCGTAGGCGATGAAGACCACTTTGGCCACCTCGTGGTACATGTCGTTGACGGCCGTGTAAGTGCCTTGGAACCAGCGCTCCTCGCCCAGCGAGGTGAGCAGCTTGACCTGTCCCTCGTAGGGCTTTCCGTTGAGCACCTCGTCCCAGACCTTGAGGAACTCGTGTACCTCGTCTTTTTCCATGTAGCTGAAGATGCTCTTGTTCTGGATTTCCAACTGGCTGAGGTCCATCGACTTGAGGAACTTCTGGTTGCTGCTATGGATGTTGCCGTCGCGGCTGTACTCGACCTTGACGCTCGAGCGGTTCAGGGCCTCGATCTGCCCCAGGTAGTCGAGGCTCTTCTTCTTCTCCTCGGTGGTGTCGATGGCCAGGAAGAGGATCTTCTCAACCTCGCCGTTCATGTTGCGCACGCAGGTGTAGGTGGCCATGGTCCAAAGGTCGTGGCCGTCCTTGGTGACGTGCTTCATGTAGTCCTCGAAATGGTTGCCGCCCTTGGCCAGGTCGTTCCAGATCTTGCTGAACCAGACCTGGTCCTTCTTGTTGATGAAGATCTCGATCTTGCGGTCCTGGACCTCCTTGAGGCCCGAGTAGCCGAGCTTGCTCAGGAACTTGGTGTTGGCGTAGAGGAGCTTGCCCTCGGTGTTGTACTCGGCCCGGATGAGGGTGTGGTTCACGGAGTTGGTGAAGCTGACGAACTCCTCGCTCTGCTTGGCGGCTTCCTTCTGGGTGCGGCGCAGCACCTGCACGTTCTGGCGCATCTCTTCCTCCTGCTTCGCGAGCTTTTCCGACTGCTCCTGCGATTCCTTGAGCAGTTGCGAGGTGCGGAGGTTGATCTTGACGGTGGCGATGGTCGCGGCGATGCTCTCGGCCAGCTTCACCACGAAGTTGACCTGGTACTCCTCGAAGACCTTGAACGAGGCCAGCTCCATCACCCCGTGAAGCTGGTCGTTGACCAGCAGGGGCACCAGCAGCAGGCACCGCGGGTTGGACGTGCCCAGGCCGGAGGTGATCTTGATGTAGTCGTCGGGCACGTCGGTCATGAAGATGGGCTCGTTCTCGAGGCCGCAGCGGCCCACCAGTCCCTCGCCCCATTCGAGGCGCTTCTCGACGTACTTCTTGCGCTCGTAGGCGATGCAGGCCATCATTTCGAAATAGCGATCCTGGCTCTCTTCGTCGTGCTGGAGGATGAAGAAGGCGCCTTGGTTGGAGTCCGTGTACTTGACCAGGTTGTGGATGACCTTCTCGGAGAGCTCCTCCAGGCTCTTGGAATGGCTGCGCAGGATGTCCGAGAACTTGGCCAGGCCGTCGGTGGCCCAGTGCCGCTGCATGTCCTCGCGCTTGCGGGCCTCCTCCTCGTTCTTGGCGTTGAGGATGCTCTTCTGGAGCTCCACCAGGGCCATGCCGAGCTTGTCGTTCGGGCCGTCGGGCTCGTACTGGGCCCCGGCTTCGCCCTGCTGCAGCCGGAGGGCGAACTGGCTGACGCGGTGGGCCCGCTTCTCCTCGCGGTCGAGGTCGGAAAGCAGGGCCACGTTTCGGGCGTGGTTCCTGCGGCCCAGCCACCACCCGAAGGCCATGAAAACCAAAGGCGTGGCGAAGACCACGTAAAAGAGCGGCTGGAAGGTGGGCAACAGCAGGAAGTTGCCCACCGTGAAGGCCGTGTTTTGGGCCAGGCTCAGGAAGATGATGCCCGAGGCAAGCGGAAACAGCATCCCGAGCAGAAGGCCCGAGAGGCTGTTTGCCAGTGCTTTGGATTTTCTCGTAGGACTCACGGGTGGGGATTTTGCGCGGGTTGTGAGAGGGGGGCTTTTCGGGTGGGGCAATTTCCAAAGATAGATTTTTTTTGCCGACCCTCAAAGCCCATCCCCCCGAATGGAGCCCATGTCACTCGACAGGCGCCTGTCCGTAGTCGCCGTTGTCGATCTTGGCGCGGATTTCCGGCGAGCGGATCTTCTCGTAAACCCTGGCCATGTCGGCCGCCGAATTGGCCTGGGCGAAGAAGAAGTAGGCGTTGTGGTAGAGCTGGTCTTGGCGGCGGCGGCGGTCGTTGCCCCGGTAGTTGTCGGCCCGGGCCTCGTAGGTGCCGCCCTTCTCGAAGGCGTCCACCCGCGCGGCCATCTGCTCGATCGCGCCCGTGAGCGAGTCCACCTTCTGCGTCTCCTGGCGCTGCTGCTGGCTCTGGTTGCCCATCTGCTGCACGACCTGGCCTTGCTCGACCAGTTGCTGCTTGGCAACGGCCAGCTCCTGCCGCACGGCCGTGAACTCTTCCACCACTTTGTCGTAGTCCTGGCGCAGCAGGGCCAGCTCCTGGTTCTTCCGGTTCAGCTCGGCCCGCAAGGCCCGCGCCTGGTTGGGGTCGCTCGTGGTCGAGAGCTGGGTCTCCAGCTCGGCGATCTCGGCCTCCTTGGTCCGGATCACGTCGTTCTTGACCTCGACGGTCTGGAACACGGTCCGCAATTTCTGGTTCAGGAACTCGGCCTGCTCCAGTTCGACCCGCAGGTCGGTCACTTGCCGCTGGAATCCTTGCTCGATGGAGCGGTAGGCCTCGCCCTTGAAGAACGCTCCAAGGTAGAAGGCTATCAGGAATACCAGCACGAACATCAGCACTATCAGGAAATTTCTCTTTGTCATGGCTCTTGTCTGGCTTAGGTTGTCGTTGGGTTTGGGGAATAGTCTCGGAGGGCGCGAGCGGCAAAGGCCCGGGCGCTATTGCGCGATGAAGTTTTCTTGCACGAGCACCAAGGTCGAGTCGCCCCGGCTCTCGATGCCGATCACCTGGAGGCTGGTGATGCGTATCGAGGTCCCGGGCTGGGTGAACACCTTCAGGTATTTCAAGTACTCGTGGAACTCAAGGCTCTGGCGGACGCCCTTGATGTTGTCGAAGAACTCCACCCGGGTGTTCGACTTGTACTTCAGCGCCAGGCTCTTGACCCATTCCTCTTTCTCGGAGCCCTCGGTGGCCACCGAGACGAGCTTGGTCAGCTCGCCTTGCAGGGCGAAGGTCTCCGGCACCAGGCGCTGCTCCTCTGGCACTTGTGGGGTGGCCGGGCCTTTCGCCTGTTCTTCGGCCAGCCGGGGCGCGACCCAGTGGTTGTAGGCCATCAGGCCCGCCAGCAGAAGCACGGCCGCGATGACCGCCGCCAGCAGCCCTTTGGGCATCTTGTCTTCATCGTCGCGAAATCCCGTCGGGGGATCGTTCACCGAGCGCAGCGGGCCCTGCCCATCTCGCTCTAGCTTTTGCTCGTCATGGTCTGCCATTTTCGAAGGGGAGATTTAGGTTCGTGTTGGTTGGATTGCTTTGGAATTTGTCCCAAATTTACGGGCTTCTTTCCGAATAATACGCAGCCCTAAGGCTTTTCGGTCTGGAATGACAGGGCCATGCCCGAAAACATTTCCCCGCAAGTCCATCCGCCAAGGCCCCCACCCCTGGCAAGCCTCGCTTTTAGGCCAGACGCACGCCAAATTGCCCCGCTCCGCGAGCGAGCCCCAAAAAGTTTCCGTTTGGGCATTCGCTTTTTTCTGGCTTATTTTGCCCCCAATATGCCCGAAAACTTTCAGACCCCGCATTGGCCCTAATTTTGGAAGGTTTTTTGGCGTTCATTCAAGACAACGAACCAAATTCCCTATCTACAAAATGAACATCATCATGAGACCCAACGCGAAACTGCTGCTGCTGCTGACCTGGCTCGGACTGGCCATGGCCATGCCCGCGACGGCACAACCCACTGCCAGCTACGACCAGAAGATGGAAGCCATCCGGACCAAGGCCATTGCCGGCGGAGACCAGGCCCGCCTCGACGCCGCCCTCAACAAAATCAAGCAGGCCGATGGCATCATGGGCAACGTCAACCGCAACTACACCCGCCTCGACGAGCTGGCCGACATCGAGGAGAACGGCGAAAGGGGACGAGACCGCCGACGGGCCAAGCGCGAGCGCGCACGCCTGGGCGAGACCAACAAGCAGGAGCACGCCCGCGCTGCCGTCATGCACAAGGAGGGATTCGACGCCGTCTATGAAATCTTCAACAAGTCCCTCGACGGAATGGAGTCCGACGACCCCGTCAAGCAGAACCAGGCGACTTCCCTGCGCACCCAGGCCCGCAACAACTTCGCCTCCGCCCAGAACCTCCAGAGCCGACTGACCACCCGCGACGAGTACGAGAAAGTCCGCGACAACCTCTGGCAAGCCTACGACCTCCGCTCGCAAGGAGTCGAGTACCTGGTCGATGCCTTCTGGCAGTTCCTCGCGCCCCCGCCGCCCCAACCCGAGCCCGTCGAGCCCGACCCCGTCGAGCCCGAGCCCGTCGCGCCCGAATACACCGGCAACGACCTCGAGGAGAGCGGCCTCTGCTACCGCGTCCAGATCTGGGCCGGCCGCACCAAGAACGGCAACGTGCAAGCCCTTTACAAAGGCGGCAGGTCCGTCATGGAAAAGAAAATCGGCGGCCTCTACAAATACTACGTCGGCCGTTTCAACACCTACGCCCAGGCCGATTCCTTCCGCCGCGGTGACCTTAAAGCCGTGGCAGACGCCTTCATCGTGGCCTTCCGCAACGGAAACCCCATCGACATCGCCGAGGCAAAACGCGAGACCAACGAGTTCAACAACTGATCCCCAGCGACTTCTTCGCCCAAAAAACCAGCGCCGCGCCCCCTCAACAGGGCGCGGCGCTTTTCGTTTGCTTCAGCCGGCACATGCGCGAGCCGGGCGGATGAAACTTCCCGCGGCAGACATAAGCCCGCCGCCGCGATGCAAGCCCCGAAGGGGCGAAACCGCCGCGGAGCATCAATAGCGGCGGGCTTCAGCCCGCCGAACGCGATGTGGATTATGATGTCAAGCCCCGAAGGGGCGAAACCACCGCGAGGACGCCCCGATTGAAATCGCTGCCCATCGAGGCGCAGATCATGCCACCCCTTCGGGGTTCC
>JAIFMG010000126.1 GCA_020048645.1 Bacteroidota bacterium
CGCCTACTACGCCCGCAGCCTCTCGCTCGACAAGGGAGTCTATCTGGTCTATTGCCCCAACGACATCCGCTATCCCGACATCGTGAAAGAGGCGACCGAGACCATCGAGGGAGTCGAGCTCTCGACCTTCTTGGTCGAGTACGACGAGACCAAGTGGTGAGGGAGGGAAGCTGGGGTGGGCTCAAGGCCTGCATTTCCCAAAAGGCAAGGCAGGGCATCCTTGCCGCGACGGTCGCCTCGCGTACCGTTCCGCGGCTTATCTTCGCGGCATCAACCAACAAAAAAGCTCCGCCCATGCCTGCCAGCCCAATCGAAACCGCTTCAGCCGAAGCCCTGGAGACCCTCCGCAAGGGAGGCGTCCTGCTCTTTCCGTCCGACACGCTCTGGACAATGGCCTGCGACGCCTGCAACGCCGAGGCGGTGGAGCGGCTGCTGGCGCTCCTGCCCGAGGGCGAGCGGCCGGTGGTGCTGGTCGAGTCGGACGCGATGCTGATGCGCTACGCGGTGAACGTGCCCGACCTGGCTTGGCAACTGCTGGAGGTCGCGGACAAGCCGCTGAGCCTGGTCCTGCCCCGGGGCCGCGACATGGCGCCGGGCCTGGCGGCGGCGGATGGCAGCGTGGCCTTCCGCCTGGTGGAGGAAGCGTTTTGCCGCCGGCTGATGCGGGGCCTGCGCCGCCCGCTGGCCAGTTTCGAGGCCGTGGCTCCGGGCCTGCCGATGCCCACGCGGCCCGAGCTGGTGGCGGAAGGGCTGCGCTCGGCGGCCGACTTGGTGTCGGCCTGGCGCCAGGGCGAAAGCCTCGCGGGCCGTCTGGCGGGCATGATCCGGATCCGTATCGATGGCAGCATCCAGGTGCTCCGGCACTGAGGGCCTGCCCGGGCGTCTCTAGTCGGCCTTTTCCGAGTCGAGCTCCTGGTCGTAGCCGTTGGCCTCGGGGGTGGGCTTGCTGGCGTTGCCGAGGTGCTCGGCGGCGGCGTCCTGGGCCTCCTTCTCCTTGGGGTCGGGCTTGGCCGTGCGCTCGTTGAAGAAGTCGCGCAGCTCGTCGGCCTCGTCGCGGAGCTTGTCGAAAAAGCCGCCGGGGGCCGGGTCCTCGCCTCGGGTGCCCAGGGCGTCGAGGTCGTTCAGGTTGGACTTGACGACGTTCTTGATGCGTTCGAAAAGTGACATGGCGCTCGGTTTTTGGGGGTGGGTTATGCCTGGGAAGGGCTTTCTTTGGCGGGCTTGTCGGGGCTTTTGTGCTTGCCGCGGCTCTTGGGCTTGACCTTGCTCCAGTACTTGGGGGCGACCCAGACGAAGCCGAAGGACTCGGCCCCTTCCTTGGTGTGGACCTGGTGGTGGATGTGGTGCGAGACGCGGAGCAGCTCGAAGTAGCGGTGCCGCGAGCGCCGGGGCAGCAGCTTGACGCGCCGATGGACATAGACGTCGTGGACCAGGAAATAGACCAGTCCGTAGAGGGCGATGCCGATGCCGAACCAGAAGCGCCAGTCGAAGCCCTCGGCCCCGAGGAGGATGAGCCAGATGGAGGGAATGGCGAACATGAAGGCGAAGAGGTCGTTCTTCTCGAAGGCGCCCTCGCGCTTGCGGTGGTGCGACTCGTGCCAGACCCAGAGCCACCCGTGCATGATGTACTTGTGGGTGAACCAGGCCACGAACTCCATGAAGGCGAATGCCGCCAGCACGATCGCGGCGTTGATCAGGTATTCCATAGTTCCGGAGGGTTTGGTGATGGCGCGAAGATAAGCAAAAAGCCGCGGCCCGGCCCCCCCGCGGAAGGTCTGGGCCGCGGCTGTTGTGCGGCAGGGCAGGGCAGGCGGGCCATGGGCGAGGCCTCAGTCCTGCGCGTCCTCCTTGGGCACGCCGGCGCCGAACTGCATCAGGAAGGCCTTGATGAAGTCGTCGATCTGGCCATCCATGACGGCCTGGACGTTGGAGGTCTCGTGCTCGGTGCGGAGGTCCTTGACCATCTTGTAGGGGTGCATGACGTAGCTGCGGATCTGGGCTCCCCACTCGATCTTCTTCTTCTGGCCCTCGATTTCGGCCTGCTTCTCCCGGCGCTTGCGGAGCTCCATCTCGTAGAGGTGCGAGCGGAGGATGCGCAGGGCGTTCTCGCGGTTCTTGAGCTGCGAGCGGGTCTCGGTGTTCTCCACCGTGATGCCGGTGGGCAAGTGCCTGACGCGGACGCCGGTCTCCACCTTGTTGACGTTCTGTCCGCCAGCGCCACCCGAGCGGAAGGTGTCCCACTCGAGGTCGGCGGGGCTGATGTCGATCTGGATGGTGTCGTCAACGATGGGCGAGACGAAGACCGAGGCGAATGAGGTGTGCCTGCGGGCGTTGGAGTCGAAGGGCGAGATGCGGACCAGCCGATGGACGCCGTTCTCGCTCTTGAGGAAGCCGTAGGCGTATTCTCCCTCGATCTGCAGGGTGGCGGTCTTGATGCCGGCGGTGTCGCCGTCCTGGTAGGCGACCTCCTTGACGGTGAATCCGCTCTGCTCGCCCCAGCGCATGTACATGCGGTAGAGCATGGAGGCCCAGTCCTGGCTCTCGGTCCCGCCGGCGCCGGAGTTGATCTTGAGGATGGCGCCCAGGGGGTCTTCGTCGTCCTGGAGCATGTTCTTGAACTCGAGGTCCTCGACCATGGCCAGGGTCTTTTGGTACTGGCCCTCGACCTCGGCCTCGTCGGCCTCGCCCAACTGGTGGAACTCGAAGAGGACCTGGAGGTCTTCCAGCCCGGCCTCGATCAGGTCGTAGGCCTTGGTCCACCGCTTGATGGAGTTGATGACCTGCATCTGGGCCTGGGCCTTCTGGGGGTCGTCCCAGAAGTCAGGGGCATGGGTCTTTTCTTCCTCGTTGGCCAGGGCTATGGTCTTCTGGTCGTAGTCAAAGGTACCTCCTCAGCGCGTGCTTGCGCTCCACCAAGGCCTTCAGTTGTTCTGTGGTAACCATTGTGTAGTGGTATGTTGTGCCGCGCGGCGCGGGCCTGCGGCGGGTTAAGGAATCGGGAAATGCAGTCCGGGGCCGCGAAAATAGGGCATTTCGGCAGAAAAGGAAGCCTCCCGGCGTTTTTTGTCCGGGGCGCGGCGGTCGGGCTCTGCGGGGCCTCAGGCCGAGAAGGGCAGGCTGACGAAGAAGGTTGTCCCGATGCCGATGCCGCTCTCGACCCGGATCTCGCCGTTGTTGAGCAGGGCGAACTCCCTGCAGAGGATCAGGCCCAGGCCGCTTCCCTTCTCCTGCTCTGTGCCCGGGGTGGTGAAGCCGCTGCCAAGCTGGAACACCTTCTCGAGGTTCTGGGGGGAGATGCCCAGGCCGTTGTCGGCCACGCGGATCTCGACCATCGGGCCCTTGCGCTCGGTGCAGACGCGGATCAGGCCTTCGGCGTGCGTGAACTTGACCGCGTTGGAGAGCAGGTTGCGCAGGATGGTGTCCACCATGTTCGGGTCGGCCCTGACCAGGGGCGCCGCGGGGTCGAGGCGGACCTCGGTCTGGATGCGCTTGCGCTCGATGTCCGGACGGACCAGGTCCAGGTTCTGCTCCACGAGGTCGCGCAAGACCACCGGGACGGCGTCCACCTGTATCCTGCCGGTCTGGCTGCGCGACCAGAGCAGGAGGTTCTCGAGCAGCGACATGCCCTTGAGGGAGGCCTTGTAGAGCCTCCCGCTGACGTCCTTGATGTCGTCGGCCTCCAGGTCTCCCTGGTTCTCGTACAAGATGCGCGAGAAGCCGATGATGGTGTTGAACGGGTTGCGCAGGTCGTGCCCGATGATGGAGAAGAGCTTGTCCTTCGCGGCGTTGGCCTGCTCGAGCTCCTCCTTCTGGAGCGAGATTTCCTCGTTCATCTGGCTGATTTCGGCGTTCTTGGAGCTGAGCTGGGCGTAAGACTCGGAGAGCTTCTGCTGGCTGGCGCGTAGCTCCTGGTTCTTGCGCTGGGACTTGAGGGCCCCGACGATGGCCCCGACCAAGAACACCGCTCCCAGCAGGAGGACGGCCAGGAGCAGCCTCTGTATCAGCCGGTGGGCCTCGGCCTCGGCCTGGAGGCTCCTTATCTGCTCCTTCTGCCGCTCGCTGGCCTGGGACTCCTTGATGGCGAAAAGGCGCATGGCCTGGTTGGCCTCGCCCAGGCTGTCGCCCAGGGCCTGCCCGCGGAGCAGGTAGTCGTAGGCCAGCGCGGGCTCGCCGTTGAGGCGGTGCAGCTCCGTGAGCAGCAACAGCAGCTCCGTCTGGTATTCATGGTCTCCCAGCCGCTCGGCCACCTTTAGGGCGCGGCTGGCGCTCCCGATGGCCTCGCCCAGCCGGCCTTCGGCCTGCCGCAGCCTGGCCTCCCAGAGGTCGAAGAAGACCAGCTCCGCCTCGGCGCCGATGGCCACGGACTCCACGCGGCCCTGCTCCAGCAGCCGCTCGCAAGCGTCGAACCGCCCCAGCATGAAGCCGCTCTCGATCAGGTTGGCCTCCAGCGAGAAGCGGTCGCTGTGCGTGGCCCCCGAATAGGTCCGGAGCAGGCCCATGCCCGCCCGGACCAGAGAGTCCGCCCGGGCGGGCCGCTCCTCTTGGATGGCCATGTCCGCCTCGTTGACCAGAAGGGACAGCAGCAGGGCCGTGTCGCGGCGGGCAAGGGCGCTCTCGCGGGCAAACTCGAAGAACTCCCTGGCCTGCTCGAACCGCCGCTGCTTCACGGAGAGCACCCCGAGGTTGAGGTTGGCCGTGGCCTCGCGCTCCTGGTTGCCCATCTGGGCGTAGAGCGTGCGGACCTTGAGGAAGAGCTCCGAGCTCTCGGGCAGGTTGCCCAGTTGGAAATGGCTGGTGCCGATGTTGGAAAGGTACATGGCCAGCGCGACGCTGTCCTCCAATTTCTCGGCCAAATTTTTGGCTGCCAAATCGTTGAGAAATGAATTTTGCCAATCGCCCACGGAGAAGTAGGCGTTGGCCAGGGCCCCGTGGGCCAGCATCAGGCTGCGCGGGTCCTGGCTCTGGCTCGCCCACCCCATGCTCCGCTCGGCCAGGCGCAGGGCCGAGTCGTAGTCCTGCGCCAGGGCCAGACCGCTGAGCTCGGCCAGGGCCTGGCCGCGGTCGGCGGCGCCCGCCCGCGGCGAGCCGGCCACCGCCCAGAGCGAGTCGGCCTGCGCCAGGGCGGAAAAGCACGGCCATAGGAAGGCCAGGAGGGCGATCGCGAAGCGACAGTTTCGGAAAATGGTGCTCATGGCTGGAGTTTGGGCGATGGACAACCAAAGGCCTCCCGCGCGGAAGGCCCTGGGCCTAGGGTAGATTGCCAAGACAAGATCAGGGCCAAGATGGTTGGCCCGGCTCAGTAGATGAACTCGTCTTTGATGACCCGGTTGGAGATGCAGACGATCTTCAGGGTCTGGCCGCTGAGCGACGTCACGGGGATGAAGAGGTTCTGCATCCACAGCTCGGCGTCCTCGGCCGTCACCATCTTGAGCTCCTGGGCCACGGCCTTGCCGCGGGTGAGCTTGGACCAGATGTGCGAGTACTCGCTCAGCTCGCGGTAGTCCTGGTGCACGAAATCCGAGTGGTGCTTGCCCTGGGCATCCTCGGCCCTGGTCTTGAAGGTCTTGGAAAAGGCCCGGTTCATGCTGACGATGCGCCCGGTGGGGTCCAGCTCAAGCACCTGCATGTTGCGCTTGACGGCCTCGAGCAGCTCCTCCTGCTGGTGGTCGCGCTCCTCCAGGTCCGTCAGGTCGTAGGCGTGCTGGATGACCTGGGCCACGTTGCCGGCCTCGTCGGCGATGGGCACGAAGACGCTGGCCAGGAACTTCCGCTCCTTGGTCTTGGTCAGGTGGACCATGCGGTTCCAGATGGGCGAGCCGTCGCGCAGGGCCTCCCAGAACTCGCTGTGCTCGTGCGAGTGGCCGTGCGAGCGCTCCAGCAGCAGGGCCTGCTTCTTGTGCCGGAGCTCGCGGAAGGTGTAGCCCAGCAGCTTCAGGAAGCTGGCGTTGGCGTGCGCCAGGCTCGACTCGGGGTCGTAGATGGCCGTGGGCAGGCTGCCCTCGATGGCGTTCTGCCGGGCCTCCATCTCCTTGCGCCGGCGCTCCGAGAGCTCCCAGTCGGCCGTGAGCTGCTCGATGCTCAGGCGCATCTGCTCCTCCTTCTCGGCCAGCTCCTGCGACTGCCTGCGCGACTGCTCGAGCAGCGAGGTGGTGCGCAGGTTGATCTTCACGGCCGAGATGGTCGAGGCGATGCTCTCGCCCAGCCGCTCGACAAACTCGACCTGGTAGGGCTCGATGGGCCTGAACGAGGCCACCTCGATGACGCCGAAGGTCTTGTCGTTGAAGATCAGGGGCACGATCAGCAGCGAGCCGGGGGTCTCGTCGCCCAGGCCCGACGAGATCGACGTGTAGCCCTCGGGCAGGTCCGTCAGGTAGATGGTCTCGTTCTCCTGGATGCACCGCCCGACCAGGCCCACGCCCATGTCGATGCGCTTGTCGCGGTAGCGGCGCTTGCCGTAGGCGTAGCTGGCCTGCAGCTCGATGAACTCGCCGCCCGGCTCCTCGTCGTTGATCAGGAAGAGCGCCCCCTGGTTGGCGTCCATGTACTTGACCAGGTTGCTCACGATGGAGTAGCTGTACTCCTCCATGTTGTCGTTGTTCTGGCGCAGGATGTCGGCGAACTTGGCCACGCCCTCCGAGGCCCAGTTGCGGTGCTGGTCGTCGAGCCGGCGCTTGGCCTCCTCCTCGCGGGCCTCCTTGAGGCGGTCGCGCATGTCGATGAGCTTCTTGCCCAGCACGTCGTCCTCGCTGAGCATCCGGTACTGCGCGTCGAGCTGGCCCTCGCCGATCTCCTTGGCGAACTCGCCCGTGCTGTTGAGCCAGTGTATCAGGGTGTAGGCAGAGGAGGCTATCTCGCCGATCTCGTCGTTGTAGCGGTCGGCGATGTCCTCCAGCAGGCTGATGTCCCCCCGGTTGAGCTTGCGCAGGGTCTCCGAGATGGCCGCCAGCGGGCGGGTTATCTTCAGGGTGAGGGCCAGGATGACCAGGCCCATCAGGAAGAGGCTCAGGCTGGTGCTGATCACGAACAGGAAGACCACGTCGTTGGCCTCGAGCAGGAAGGCCGCCTTGGGAACGTACAGGGCCAGCGACCACGGCGTGCGGGTCAGCCCCACGTGGATGGGCGCGAACGAGACGTAGGCCTCGCGGTCGTCGTTGCCCTCGTCCGTGAAGAACGAACAGGGCTCGCCCCGCCGGATCTTCTCCTGGACGTTGAAGGTGCCGTTGAAGCTGCGGTTGAAGTCGTTCATCGAGACCATGACGAACTCGCGGTTGGTGTGGGCCACGAAGCGCAGCTCCTGGTTGATGACCATGGCCTGGTGGTTCTTGAACAGGCGCAGGGTGTCGAGCATGTGCTGGACGCGGTCCAGCGGGATCTGGGCGCACACCACGCCGAAGACCTCCGACGAGGAGGCCACGGGCACGGCGAAGGTGGTCTGCCAGATGGGCGGCTTGATGCCGTCCAGGCTCTCGAGCGAGGGCGGAAGGATGTTCTCCATCTTGTTGTCCAGCACCACGGTGTACTCCTCGCGGCTGAAGATCTCGCCGCGCTCGCCCGCGTGCCCCCGCCCGGAGGTGCCCGAGAAGCGCTGCACGTAGGGGGCGAAGACGCCTTGCGGGGTGTTGAAGGTCTGGTTGGCGTAGAGGGTGTCGGGGCCCAGGGCGTTGGCCCCCAGGATGGCCCAGAGCGAGACCAGGTGCTTGTTGGCCTCCAGGGTCTGGAAGGCCAGCTCGCCGTAGAAGCGCCGCCGCTCGGGCTCCGGCAGGAGGTTGTGCTGGCCCAGCGAGACGGCCATGTGCCGCACCGGGTCGCAGAAGCTGTTCAGGTAGCCCTCGATGGCCTGGGCATGGCGGGCCGCCTGCGCGTCGGTGAAGCGCCGGGCCGTCCGCAGGTCGTCCTGCCGGATGCTGTAGGAGACCAGGGCCAGGGTCGCCCCCAGGCCCGCCAAGGCCGTCAGGACGATATAGACCAGGAGCTTGGTGCTGATGTTCAGGTTGTTTGGCATGTGCGCTTGGGTTTGCTAAGGGCGCGGTCAGCTCTTGGGGCCGTGCCGCCGGAGCATGTTCTTCAATCGTTCCACTTCTTTTTCCAGGAAGAGGATCTCCTCCTTGTCCTCCGAGACCTCCATGCCGATGCACAGGACCTTGTGCTGCCCCTGGCTGGCCATCACGCGGGTGTAGGTCTCATGGACCCACACCCGGCTGCCGCGCACCTCGCCCCGGTGGATCCGGTTGCGGGTGATGCCCCGGTTGAGGTCCTCCCAGAAGCGGCGGTTGTAGGAGGCCTCGGCCGCGTCCTGCTCCAGCAGCATCGGGTGCTGCCAGCCCAGCACCTTGCCGGCGTGGAGGCCCAGCACGTCGAGGTAGCGGCTGTTGACGTTCAGGAAGACGCCCTCGGGCGAGAACTCCGACACCAGGGCGAAGCCCTCCAGGCCGGCCCACAGCCCGGCCATCTCCTCCTCGCGGCGCGAGGACTCGGCCTGCGTGGCCTCCATCCGGGCGATGCTCTGCCGCATCAGCTCCTCCTTCTGGGCCAGCTCGTCGGACTTCCGCCGGGTCTCCTCCAGCAGTTGGCTGGTGCGCAGGCCCGCCTTCACGTTGAGCAGCGAGGCCGCGATGCTCTCGCCCACCTTCTGCACGAACTCGACCCGGTAGGGCTCGATCGCGTGGAAGGAGGCCAGCTCGATGACCCCCTGCGTGACCTGGTTGTACTTGAGCGGCACCAGGGCCAGGCTCGTCGGGGTCTTCTCGCCCAGGCCCGAGGTGATGGTCGTGTAGCCCTGCGGGATGTCCGTCATGTAGATCGTCTCGTTCTCCTGGAAGCACCGCCCCACCAGCGACTCGCCCGGCACGAACTTGTCGTCGAGGTACTTGCGCCGGTCGAAGGCGTAGGCCGCCGTGAGCTCCAGCACCGGGTTCTCGGGGTCGGAGTCGTTCAGCAGGAAGATCCCTCCCTGGTTGACGCCGAGGTACTTGCAGAGCTTGCGGATGACGTTGAAGGCCAGCTCCCGGAGGTCGTCGTTGTTCTGCCGGAGGATCTCGCTGAAGATGGCGATGCCCCGGGTGGACCAGTTCTGCCGCTCGACCATGACCTTGCGGCTGTCCTCCTGCTCGCGGGCCTCCTTCAGGCGCTCGCGCATCTCCAGCAGGGCGTTGCCCAGCACGTCGTCCTGGCTGAGCAGCTCGAAGTCCTGGTCGAGCCGGCCCTCCCCCACGTGCTTGGCGAAGACGGCCGTGTTGCTCAGCCCCTCGATGAGCTTGTTCACCGAGCGGGCGATGTCGCCCACCTCGTCGCCGTCGCGCTGCTCCAGCTTCTGCGACTCGTCGAAGCGGCCCTTGTCGAGCTCGTTGAGCACCCGGGTGATGCGCTTGAGCGGGTCGGTGATGCGGGCCGAGGTCAGCAGGATGGCCAGGGCCATGGCCAGCAGCCCGGCGGCGCCCACCCCGATGGCCAGCCAGAAGTTGAAGTTGGCCTCGGCCATGACCACGTCCACCGGGGCAACGATGCCCAGCGACCACGGCCGGCCCGTGCGGCTGAACTTGACCGGGTAGAGCGAGACGTAGAAGTCGCGGTCGCCGGTGGTGTTGAAGAACGAGACGCTCTCGCCCAGGGCCACCATCTCGTTGAGCTTCATCTTCTCCACCTCCAGCGGGAAGGCCGCCCCCAGCGGCTGGTTCACCATCGTCTTCTGCGGGTAGGCCACGAAGCGGGCGTTGTTCGAGAGCAGGAAGGCGTAGCTCTTGTCGAAGGGCCGGATGGCGTCCGTAACCCGCTGGAAGGGCCGCAGGTTGAAGTTGACCTCCAGCATGCCGGCGAACTCGCCCTGGCTGACGATGGGCACGCGCAGGCTGGTCTCCAGGAACTGCTCCTGCGAGCTGCCGGGGTACGAGTAGAAGTAGGGGTCGAGCAGGATGGGCCGCAACTGCACCCGCAGGGCCCGGTAGAAGCTGTCCACCTGGGTGCGCCCGTCGAGGACGGCCTCCTGGAAGGCCACCTCGCGGCGGTTGCGGAAGTAGGTCCAGCGCACCAGGCTGTCCGAGCCGGCGTAGGCCGTGTCCAGCCGCGACAGCTCCAGATGCAGCGAGACGGCCGCGAACTGCTCGTTCTCGAGCAGGGCCTGCGCGAGGAGCTCCGTGAAGAAGCGCTTGCGGGCGGCGGCGTCCGCGAAGGCCTCCGAGTCCAGGTTCGAGAAGGTCTGGGCCAGGCCCGCCGCCACGCCGAAGTCGATGTTGAACAGGCCCGCCGAGAGGCTCGCGTAGGAGTAGGCGTAGGCGTCGGTCAGCCGCTTGGCGTAGTTGAAGGCCACGTTCTTGGTGCGGAAGCTCACCAGGCCGATGGACAGGCCGAAGATGGCCACGGTGGTGGTCAGTATCGAAAAGAGAATTTTGGCCTGGATCCCGATTTTCATGCTGGCAGATGTTTCGCGCGCTAGGGCCCCGGGCGGCGATGGCCCGGGCTTCCCATGGGTCTTGAAGACAAGTCAATGTCCAAAAATAGCACAAACGCGGCGCAAAAAAAACTAGCGCCCGCCCCGGGGCCGCGCCCGGCGGGTGTTCTCCAGCCTTCCGCCGTCCAGGAAGCTGACATTTCGCCTGTTTCCGCGGATTCCTCCCCAGCTTTCGCCGCAAAGGTTGGTCAGGCTCCCCCCGTCGAGCACCAGGCGGGCGTCGCCCAGCAGGCGCAGGGTGCCCAGCCGCGGCAGGTGTACCGGGCAGCGCACCACCAGCGTGGCCCCCGGCTCCACGACGATGTCGCCCGCGAAGCGCTTCTGGCCCTCCCAGACCACCGAGTCGCCCGCGGCGATGACCACGCGGCTGCCGTCGTAGCGGCAGTGGTCGGGCGCCACCGCTTCGGCGATGCTCCCCTGGCGCCCGCTCAGGTAGTAGTGCGCCCGCCCGAGCTGGCAGGCTGTCAGGGCGCCCTTCTCGGCGTTGTAGTCCATGATGTTGTTCGAGCACTCGGCGCCGTTCCAGCAGTTGCGGTTGGGCGGCGTGTCGGCGCATCCGTCGGCGGCGTTCCAACTGTGGGTCAGGCCGATGCTGTGGCCCAGCTCGTGCCGCAGGTTGCCCGCCGGTATCCAGTGGTTGCCCTGGAGGTAGTGGTGGTGGAACGAGGCGCAGACCACCCAGCGCTTGTCGCCGATGCCGCTGGCGATGCCCTTGGACCTGTCGTGCTCGCCCAGGAATACGTGGACGCTGCTGTCGCGCCCCGGGCCGAGCGCGGGGTTCTCGAGCACGTGGCGCCGGTAGAGGTCCTGGCCCTTCTGGTAGCTGATGTCGCCCGTCCGCGGGTCGGGCGACATGTCCCAGCCCTGGTCGTCCACGTGGAACAGCAGCGTGTCCACCACGAACTGGATGCGGCTGTCGGGGATGTGGGGCGAGGGGCTTTCCAGCCGCATCGGCCGCAGGTTGGCGTAGGTGTGGTTCAGGCCCCAGAGCACCGGCCCGAGCAGCCAGTCCCGGCTGGCCTGGTCGGGCGCGAAGCTGTCCTGCCCGTCGGCCCGGCAAAGCACGTGGAAGGTCAGCCTCACCCGCTTGACGGGCGTGTGCTCGGGCACCAGCGGCGCGTAGGCCATGAAGTCGTCGCAAGGCCGGGCCGCCGGCTGGCCGAAGGCCCCGCCTGCGGCCGCCAGCCCGGCCCAGAGCCAGAAGGCGAGACCCAGGCACCAGGCCGGCGCGCCCGGGCCATGCCCTGCGGAAGGCCCCCGCTTGACATTCGGCAAGCCAAAGCAGGCTGTCAACCACAATTTTCGGGGAGAAAGAACTCTCAAAATCATTTTTTGGCTATCTTTGGAGTGTTCACGAACCTTCATAAAACCCAACGGTGATGGCACAAGGGCTACCCAAGACGGACAGCCAGAAATCCCAAGTCGATTTTCTGGACGAAAAAATGACGGTTTTCCATGTCTTGACCAAGAAAGAAAAGGAAATCCTCCGAAAGAACCAAACCTTGACCACCTACAAGAAGGGGGAGATCATCTACAAGGAAGGGGAAAAGCCCAACGGCCTGATATGCCTGATCGAGGGCAAGGCCAAGATCTTCAAGGAAGGCGTGGGCGGCCGCGAGCAGATCGTCCGCATGGCCAAGCCCGTCGGCTTCATCGGCTACCGCGCCCTGTTCGCCGAGGAGGGCTACATCTCCTCGGCCCTGGCCCTGGAGGACTGCCTGGTCTGCACCTTCGAGAAGAGCAGCGTCTTCAAGGTGATGCAGTCCAACAGCAGGCTGGCCATGAACATCGTCCGGTACATGGCCCGAGAGCTCGGCTTCTCGAACAACCGCACCGTGACCCTGACCCAGAAGCACATCCGCGGCCGGCTCGCAGAGTCGCTGGTCTTCCTCAAGGAGACCTACGGCCTGGAGCCCGACGCCAAGACCATCAAGGTTTACCTTTCGAGGGAAGACATCGCCAACCTCTCGAACATGACCACCTCCAACGCCATCCGCACCCTGTCCAACTTCGCCGCTGAGGGCGTCATCAGCGTGGACGGCCGCAAGATCTCCATCCTGGACCTGGACCGCCTGGCCCGCATCAGCGAGCACGGCTAGAGGTCGAACGCTCCCTCCAGGTCCGGCAGCGGGAACTCCTGGGCCAGCGGCAGCGTGAAGCAGAACTTGCTGCCCTTGCCCAGCTCGCTCTCGGCCCAGACCCGGCCCCCGTGCCGCGACACGAACTCGGCGCAGAGAATCAGGCCCAGCCCCGTGCCCTTGTTGCCCTGCAGGTCGATGGTCGAGAGGTTCTTCTCGATCTGGAACAGCTTGGGCAGGCGCTCCTGCTCGATGCCCACCCCCGTGTCCACCACTTCCACCTGCGCCATGCCCTCCGGGTTGGCGAAGTGCTCCACCCGCACCTGCCCGCCCCTGGGCGTGAAGCGGATGGCGTTCGAGACCAGGTTGCGCAGGATCGTGCGCACCATGGGCATGTCGGCCAGGGCCCAGACCGATTCCTCCGACTGGCTGAGCAGCACGCCCGAGGCCTTGGCCGTGTTCCGGAGCGAGTAGATGGCGTCGTAGGCCATATTCTTGAGGTCGTAGGGCTGGGGCGAGTAGTCGATGCGGCCCGTCTGCGAGCGCGCCCACTGCAACAGCTCCTCCACCAGTTGCAAGGCCATGTTGGAGCTCTGGCGCAGGTGGCCTATCATCTGGCCCCGCTTGAGGTCGTCGTAGCGGGCATGGTTCTTCTCCAGCAGCTCGATGAAGCCCAGCAGCGTGTTGAAAGGGCTGCGAAGGTCGTGTGCGATGATGTTGAAGAACTTGTCCTTGGTGGCGTTGAGCTCCCCGAGCTTCTGGTTGCTCTCCTGCAGCTTCTCCATGAAACGTAAGGTCTCCGAGACGTCGCGGACGATGGCCGTGAAGAATTGCTTGCCATCCACGACCACCCTCGACACCGCCGCCTCGATGGGGAACTTCTCCCCATTGGCCCGCAGGCCATGCACGCGCCGGTGCCGCCCGACCTCGCGGGCGTGGGTGCCATGCTGGGCGAAGTCGGAAAGGTGGCCGCGGTGCAGCAGCCGCGACTCGGCAGGGAGCAGCAGCTCCATGTGCTGGCCCAGCACCTCCTCGGCCTTCAGGCCGAACATCCGCTCGGCGGCGCCGTTGAAAAAGGTCACGCGGTGCTGCTCGTCGATGGTGATGATGGCGTCCATGGCCATTTCCAGGATGCCCTTGTTGCTCGTGGCTGTCGGACAGGGCCTTCTGCAAGGCCACCCGCTCGCTGACGTCGCGGCTGACCCAGATGGACTGGCGCTCGGGCTGGTGCTTGTCCTTGGTCAGCTCGAAGCTCTCGAGCCAGAGGTAGTGCCCCTTCTTGTGGCGGACGCGCATGAGCAGGGTCCCGCCGCGGGGGCGCCGGCTCGGCTCAGAGGCCATCATCCCGGCCAGCAGGTGCCTGTCCTCGGGATGCGCCAGGGGCCCGAGGCTGCCCAGGGCCAGCAGCTCCTGGGGCGCCAGGCCCAGGAGCGCCAGCGAGGCGTCGCTCACGTAGGCCAGCCGCTGGTCTTGGCAGACGAATATCAGCTCGTGCGCGTTCTCGGCCAGGAGGTGGTACTTCTCCTCCAGGTCGGCCAGCAGCTTGCGCTGCTTCTGGGCCTCTCCGGTAACGTCGGTCGCCGCCAGGCGGCAGACGGGCTGCGCCAGGTCCATGTCGAAATAGACCAGCGACTGGAGCTGGGCGTTGATGGCCCGGCCGTCGCGGTGGCGGAAGACAATCTGCTCCACCACGGGCCGCTCCGAGGCGAAGACCTCCTTGAAGTAGCGGGCGAAGCGGACCTTGTGCTGGGGCTCGATGTAAGGGAAGATGGAGGTGTAGCGGCTCTGGTGCTTGGGGATGCCCAGCAGATTGGCCGCCTCGCCGTTCATCTCCAGGATGTTGCCCATGCGGTTGAGGCTCAGGTACGGAATGGGCGCGTGCTCGTAGAGCGCCTGGAACTTGCGCTTCTCGGCCTCCAGCCGCTCCATGCCGGCGGCCAGCTCATGGTTCTGCATCTCCAGCTCTATCTGGTGGATGCTCAGCTCCTCCAGGAGCTTGACAGGATCCGGGAGAGCTGCCGGATCCTGCGCGCGCCGAAGGCGGTACTGCTCCTCGGCCTTCTCTCTTATTTTCTTGGGGTCGATTTCCATCCGCTAAGCATGTCGTTTCGGTGGGGTATGAAAATATTTTAGCGCAGGAGGTCCTCAAGACGATAACCGCAGGAAATGCCTATCCGTGTGATCCCTGGCAAAGATAGCAAAGCGAAACAATGGCCCAAGGCGCGAAGCGTGAAGGAAAACTAATTTTTCCCAATGAAAAGCAAAACTTCGCCGCGGTCAAAGCACGAGAAAATCGACAGGGAGGCGAATGTATCAAGAAAATCTGTTGCATAAAATGTCAAAATTGATTATTTATTAAAAACAATAAAAAAACTAAAAAAACGAACATCCATGCGGCGTCCTGGCAGCCCAGGGCCAGGAACGCCCCAGCTCGCGGCGAGCGCGGGGAGTCCGGCGGGCCGCCCAGGCGCGGCCGCCTCATGGCTGTGGCAGTATCTCGACCTTGACGTCGGTGTTGCCGCGGAAGCAGACGGCGATGGCCCGGAAGTGGGCGTGGTCGCCCGAGCGGTAGGCCGCCACCTGGCGCCTGCACTCCTCGAAGCGGGCCTCGAAGCGGGCGTCGCTGGCCTCCTTGGGCACCTGCTTGAGCTCGAAGAGGTCGTGCAGCGGCATGGGGGCGTAGCTCTGCCCGGGGTAGGTGCGCAGCATGATGTCCGCCCGGCCGCGGGCCAGGTTGTACTCCGGCAGCAGCTCGTAGATGTCCTTCTCGGTGTGGTTGTAGAGCACCTGGAAGAACAGCCCGTGGTAGAAGCTCTCGTTCACGCCCGAGAAGAACTGCCCAGGGTACTTCTGGACCACGTCGCGGAAGAAGCCCTCCACCAGCGCCACCGCGTCGCCCTGGCGCTTGTACGCCCCGACCCAGAGGGCGTAGTCTCCGCCCTGGTAGTGGAAGTCGCGCAGCTTGTTGAAGTAGTCGAGCGCGAAGTCGTAGGTTACCAGGTTGGGCACCCGCAGCGTATTCACCTGGTCGGAATGCGTCAGGATGCCCGCGTAGAACAGCCCCTCGGCGATGTGGTTGCCCTCCTTGAAGTCCACCATGTCGAACGAGATCTTCAGGGGCGTGAAAATGTCGTAGGCCTTCTTGTCGGCTATCTCGGTGATGATCTCGCTGGCCCGGGCCAGGTTCTGGCCGAAGAGGAAGGCTATCTGCTGGTAGCTGATGCGCAGGTTGTTGTCGGCCAGGATGTCCGGGAAGCTGCCCTGCCCGGACAGGCTGTCGAGGAAGTACAGGACCATCATCGGGTTGTAAACGTGCGGGCCCCGCTTGGTGAAGCGGTAGCCGTCGTAGTAGTTGCGCAGCGTCTCGGCCACCTCCGCCTTGCCATGCGGGATCTCGGGGTAGTCCGAATAGACCTCGTCGAGCAGGCAGTCCAGCTCCGGGCCCGTGATCCCCAGCAGGCTCGAGAAGCGCTCGTCGAGCTGCACCCAGCTCGCGATGTTGAAGCCACTCTTCATGTCCGAGATGGTTATCGGCAGGATGCCAGTCATGTAGATCTGGTGGATCGCGCTCCCGGTCTGCGCCTTGAGCAGCTCGAAGAAGTTCCGGAAGAAGCCCCCGCGGCCCAGGATGCGGAGGTACATGTTGTCGTCGCGGCCCGAGTGCCGGTAGCGGACGGCCAGCGCGTTCGCCAGCGAGTCGTACTCGTCGATGGCCAGGTAGATCTGCCCGCCGAGCCCCGCGACCAGCTCGCACACCGCGCCCATGGCCGAGGCCGCGTCCTCGTGCAGCGCCCCCTTCAGCCGCTCGACGTCGCTGGCGGCCTCCGCCAGCTCGTGCCGGTAGTGGTGCAGGAAGCCCAGCAGCGCCCCGGCCACGTGCCGGTCGAACGAGCGCTTGAGCTCCCGCTCGTCCATCTCGGCGTAGGCGTACATGCCCGAGAAGTCGAGCTTGAGGAAGTAGAACCGGTTGCGGCTGGGCGTGGGCGCCCGCCCGGCGTCCAGCCCGCCGAAGACCGCCTCGAAGCGGGCGGCCATCCGCAGGTCGTAGTAGCAGCGCAGCATCTCGGCCAGCAGCGACTTGCCGAAGCGCCGCGGGCGCAGGAAGACCGGGAACTTGACCCGCTCCAGCCGCTCGATGAAGCCGGTCTTGTCCACGTAGAAGTATTCGCCCGTGGCGATTTCCTCGAAGTTCGACGAACCGTAGGGGAGCATCCTTTTCATGGCCATGTCGTTGTTGGGTCCGAAATCCTCGGGCGCGAAGGTAGGGAAAACGGACGGCTTCGCGGCAGCCCGAGGCCTCCGCGCTCGGTCGGGCGAGGCCCGTTCACCGTGGCGAGACGGGCCAGAGCAGGGTGAAGGTGGTGCCCTGGCCCTCCTGGCTGGCCACGCCGATCTCGCCTTTGTGCGCCTTGACGAACTCGTGGCAGAGGATCAGCCCCAGGCCGGTGCCCTTGTTGCCGTCGAGGTCGGGGGTGGAGGTGTTCTGGTCGATGCTGAAAAGCTTGGGCAGCAGCTTGGGCGAGATGCCCACTCCGCTGTCGGAGAGCTCGAGGCGGACGAAGCCGTCGTCGGGCGGAAAGACGGCCAGGCTGACGCGGCCGCCCTGCGGGGTGAACTTGAGGGCGTTGGAGGCCAGGTTGCGCAAGACGGTGCGGAGCATGTGCTCGTCGGCCCAGAGCTCGACCTCGGGCTCCTCGGGCAGCTCCAGGCGGACGCCACGCTTCTCGGCGGCGGGCCCGAGGATGGGGAGCAGCTCGCCGACCAGGGCCGAGAGCTTGACCTGCTGGGGCCTGAAGGGCATCTTGCCGTTCTGCAGCCGCGCCCACTGGAGCAGGTCCTCGAGCAGGCGATGGGCCGCGGCCGCGCTGTGCTGGACGTGCTCGAGGAACTCCACGCGCTTGGCGTCGTCGAACGAGTGGTAGCGCCGGAGCAGCAGGTCCACGAAGCCGAGCAGCACCTGGAAAGGGCCGCGCAGGTCGTGGGCGATGATGTTGAAGAACTTGTCCTTGGTGGCGTTCAGGGCCTTGAGCTCCTGCTGCCGCTGGCGCAGCTTGTAGAGGCGGTCGAGGGTCTGGCTGACGTCGCGCACGGCCAGGCTCAGGATCGGCTCGCCCTGGTCTTCCACCTTGCCCAGGGCCACCTCCACGGGGAAGAGCTGCCCGTCGGAGCGGCGGCCGTGTACCTTCCGGAGCTGCTTGCCTGCCAGGGGGCCCCGCCGGGGCGAGAGGAAATCGGGGTCGAGCTCCCGCGGAGGATCGAACAGCTCCTCAGGAATCAGGACCTCCAGCGACTGGCCCAGCAGGCCCTCCAGCGGGTAGCCGAACATCTTGGTGGTGGCGGTGTTGGCCGCGACAAGCCGGTGCCCGGCGTCCGTGAAGATGATGGCGTCCATGGCCGACTCCAGGGCGGCCTGGTGCTCGGCGCGGCCGCGGCGCAGGTCCCTTTCCAGCTCAGCCCGCTCTTTTTCTCCCGTCTCGAAGCGGCGCTCAAGTTGCTCCAGGATCTGTTCAAGACCAAGGCCTTCGGCCTCATGGGGGGACAGGCCGGCCAGGCGGGCCAGGCGTTGTCGCGTGTCGGTGGGTTCGTTCATGGCTGGGGCGGGGGCTTTCCGCCTCAAGATACGCCAAAAAAACGACATCCTGCCCTTGCTTCCCGGCTTTGGAAACCCCAATGACCTCGAACCTGCATAATTATCGCCTTGTCCAGGCTCCAACTTGCCCAAGACCGCGATTTGGCTTATCTTGAACGGGCTAAAGAACCTGCCGGCCGGACGCCTTGGCCCAGCCCCGCCGGGCAAGCAACGCCCCCTAAAACAGCGACCCATGAAGACGAACGCCCACATCCCTTCCGACGGCGGCAGCCTGGACCGCCGCGTGCCCCCCATCCTCGCGCTCCGCATCCTGCTCAACGGCCCCGCGGGCTTCATCGGCCTGGTGTTCTTCCTGATCGGGACGCTGGCGATAGCCGCGTTCGGCAGCCAGGTGGAATGGGGCAAGCTCGGCCTCGACGAGACCGCGGGAGGCCAGGCCCTCGGAGTGGTCAAGCAGGTGGCCCCGACGGGGAACATCGTCAACGACCAGGTCATCTACTCCTACACCTTCGCCTTCAAGAGCGCCGAGGGCAATCCGTACATCGGCACCAGCTACGCGCCCGGCGTGCTGCTCGACGCGGGCGACTCGGTCACGGTCTTCTACGAGCCCGGCCAGCCGCTGGACGCGGTCATCGCCGGGATGGACGCCAGCCCGGTGCCGGCCTTCATCCTGCTCTTCCTGCTCATCTTCCCGGGCGTGGGCGGAGGCCTGCTCTTCTTCGCCACCCGCACGGGCCGGACCAACCTGCGCCTGCTGCGGCACGGACAGCTCGCCTACGGCAGGGTCGTGGGCATGGAGCCCACCAACATGACCGTCAACAAGCAGCGCGTCATGGAGGTCTTCTTCGAGTACGAGGACACCCTGGGCCAGACCCAGCGGGCCTCCACCAAGACCCACCTGGTGCGCCGCCTCCAGGACGAGGAGGTCGAGCGGCTGGTCTATGACCCGCAGGACCCCGGGCAGGCCGTGCTGCTCGACAGCCTGCCCCCGGGGGCGCGCTCCCTCATCCGGCGCTGGTACCCGACCTTCTGAGCCGGCGCGGGCGAAGCCCTTGGCTTTTTTCCTATCTTTGGCCCTCCCTAACCGATTCGCCATGAAAAAATTCGCGATGGTCGGCTCGGCGGGCTTCGTCGCCCCGCGCCACATGAAGGCCATCCTCGAGACCGGCAACCAGCTCGTGGCCGCCCTCGACCCCCGCGACTGCATGGGCGTGGTGGACAGCTATTTCCCCGACACCCACTTCTTCACCGAGTTCGAGCGCTTCGACCGGCACCTCGACAAGCTCCGGCGCGCGGGGCAGGGCATCGACTACCTGAGCATCTGCTCGCCCAACTACCTGCACGACTCGCACATCCGCTTCGCCCTGCGCTCTGGGGCCGACGCCATCTGCGAGAAGCCCCTGGTGCTCAACCCCTGGAACCTAGACGCCCTCTCGGAGCTCGAGGCCCAGACCGGGCGCCGCGTCAACACCATCCTGCAACTGCGCCTGCATCCCAGCATCATCGCGCTCAAGCAGCGCCTCGACCGCGAGCGGGCCGAGCAGCCCGGCCGAGTCCACGACATCGACCTGAGCTACGTGACGGCGCGGGGACGCTGGTACCCCGTGAGCTGGAAGGGCGACGCGGCCAAGTCCGGCGGCATCGCCTCCAACATCGGCATCCACTTCTTCGACATGCTCATCTGGCTCTTCGGCCCGCCCCAGGCCAGCGTGGTCCACCAGCTCGACCAGAGCCGGGGGGCCGGCTTCCTCCAGCTCGGCTCGGCCCGCGTCCGCTGGTTCCTCAGCGTGGACTACCAGGACGTGCCGCGGGAATCGAAGGAGAAAGGCCAGCGCACCTTCCGCTCCATCACCGTCGATGGGCAGGAGCTCGAGTTCAGCGAGGGCTTCGCGGACCTGCACACGCTCTCCTACCAGGGCATCCTCGCGGGGCAGGGCTTCGGCCTCGAGCAGGCCCGGCCCAGCATCGAGGCCGTGTTCGCCATCCGAAACTCCCAACCCGTGGGCCGCGAGGGCGACTACCACCCGCTGCTCCGATGAGGGCGGCTGGTTCTCCGCCTGTCGGCATTGGCCCGCCCAGGGCCATCGCGGCCCCACCCAGAAAAGCATCACCCATGAAATTGAACTGGAACAACTTAGCATCAAACATACCGTATTGGGTTGTCGTCAGCTTGTTCATCTTAGGCATTTATCGAATACATGGGAGCAAAATGAGCTACGGCGCTGATGCTGTCTATTACAATATCGCCGCCAACATGATCTCGCAGGGAGAAGGCTTTTGCTCGAACACAGCGTCTAACCCGACCCGCACGACTCCTATCACCCACTACATGCCTGTTTACTCGGTGGTGCTGTCGGTGGCCAAACTGGTTTCAGCCGAATCACCTTTGCGGGCGATACATGCCGTCAACTACTCTTTCTTGCTGTTTTATGTCATCATATGGTTGGTCTTGCTCAACTCGCTCTTTCGTGAGCGGAAAATCTTCGCGGCCTTGGGTGGATTCGGCCTCCTGCTGATGCCCAGCACATGGCTCTACGCCACGACATCCATGTCCGAACCTGTCTTCATGGCGCTGCTGGCCTTGGGCTTGCACCTGGCCACGCGCTACCAGAGGGCCGCCCAGCATCGGGAAATCTTGCTCCACGCCATGATGCTGGCGCTGGTCGGCTCGGCTGTCGCATTGACCAGGAAGGTAGGCATAGCGCTCGCGATCAGCCTCGCTTTGGTCTTGGCCGCTCGCCTTTTCTTGGCAAGGGCGGAGTCGAAGCCAAGCCATGCCAAGGCCTTGTTTGTTTTCCTGGGCCTATCGGGCTTCCTGGTTGGCGGTTGGCTGCTCCGGAACCATATCTACAAAAACAATCTGTTCGCGGGGCAAAACATGACCGAGCTCGACGCGCCGGAGAAGCTCGTGGCCATACTGCGATACTTCGTCATCGACACCCTGGGCTTGCCTTCCTCCTTGGAAGTCTTGTCCTTCCTGATTCTGGCCTGGCTCGCCTTGGGCCTGTTCATGCTGTTTAGGCAAGAGGCGCCTCTTGCCCATGAGCTCGCCGTCGTTCTGGCCTTCCTGCTGGTTTATGTCGGTGGGATAACGACGTTTTCGCTCCTTGTCAACTTTCCAACCCGAAGCGGCGGGTTCATGCGCTACTTTTATGTCCTGCAGCCCTACCTGATGCTCATCCTGCTGTATCTCATCTACAAGATTAACACGGGCAACGACAAAAAGAGGGTAGCATTCAAATGGCTGACGGTAATGCTACTGGTCGGTTCGGTCTTGTCGAACGGCCATAGGAGCCGTCTGTTTTTCGACGGCTTGCAACTCGAAACGGCTCCCATCGATGAATATGCACTCATCCGAAAGGCACTAGAGGAGGCGCGGATGCCGCTGGTGTTCGCGAACACCTACCAAGAGACCTCAATCTACACCGGAAGGTATTGCAAGCAGATCGGCAAGGCCGGCGACGTCCAGCGCATCATGGCCATGCCTGAAATCCATTACACCGAAGCCTTCGTGGTCTTGCGCAAAGGCGACGGCGACTCGTCAGCGTCGGTCGAGCGCATCTTGTCCGGGCTGGAGCACGAGGTCCTCCTAAATAACGACAAGGTCATTTTCGCCAAAATCGTCCAAGAGCCATGAAATCCTCCCATCTTCGCCTAGCCCTGGCCGTGCTGCTGGCCGCGGCCCTGCTCGTCCGCTTCGAGCGGGAGCTGCTGGCGCCGATCTTCCATTCCGACCAGCTCCGCTTCCTGGTGGGCGCCCAGAGCATCCTCGAGGGCGAAGGCTTCGCGCTGAGCTATGCCGACCCGCTGGACGTCTCGCGCTCGATTCCGAAGCCCTACCCAGCCGGTGCCGTGGGCTACCCGCGGCTCCTTGCCATCGGGCTGTGGCTGACGGGCAGCGACTACTGGGGCAGCGTCCTGCTGAACCTGCTGGGCGTGCTGGCGCTGCTGGGCGGCTGGTGGATGCTCTGGAAGGCGCAAGCCGAGTCTCTCGACCCGGCCGCGCCGCTGGCCTTGCTGCTTTTCTTCGGCTTCTCGGGCTCGCCCTATTTCCTGTACTCCTCGACGGACCTGCTCGCCCTGGGGGCGATGTGGCTGGCCTTTGGCCTGGCGAGGCGCTCGCTGGCCGCCGATGGGCGGATGGGCTGGCGCGCGCTGGGGCTTTCCGCCCTGCTGGCCTACCTGGCCTTCGACATGCGCTTCGCCTACTACCCGCTGGTCTGGATGCTGCCGCTGTCGCTGCTGGCCCCGGCCTGGCTGGGCGGCGCGCGCGGCGCGCGGTGGCAACCGGCGCTGATGCTGGGCCTGATGGCGGGCGCCGTGGCGCTCTCCTGGAGCCTGGCCCGGATGCCCATGAGCTTTATGGACGAAGCCGCGGAAGTGGGCGAGGCCCGCGGCGGCCTGCGCTGGGAGAACCTGCTGCTGTTCAACTGGGCCTTCCCGATGGAGGCGCTGACGGACGGACGCTGGGTACACAGCGTCTTTAGCAGGCTGGGCCTGCCCGCCGCCGCGGTCGTGATGGCGCAGGCGGCGCTGAGCCTGCTGGTGGCGTCCGTGGCGGGCTGGGGCCTATGGCGCGTGGCGAGGCGCGCGGGGCAGGGCCGCGACGCCCGGCACTGGTTCGACCTGCTTTTCCCGCTCTTGCTGGCCGGGGCCAACGTCGGCTCGCTGCTGCTGCTCTCGCTCACCAAGGAGCCCGAGCAGGGCGGCCCCAGCGGCTTCTTCACCTACGTGGCCGAAGGGCGCTACTTCGCCCCCGCCCATGCCGCCACGCTCTACTTCTTCCTGTGGGCGGTGTTCGAGCGCAGGCCGGACCAAGCGACTGGCTGGCTGGCCAAGGCCCCCCGGAGCTTCGCCTTCGGGCTGGCCCTCCTGGGGATGCTCTACTGGCCTGTGGCCAAGTGGGCGGAGGCCCGGAGCACGCCCGCCTACGCCATGATGGGCCAAGACAAGGTCTGGATCGCCAACCTGGCCGGCGACGAGCGCTTCAGCCGCTGGCTCGCAGACGAGATCCAAGCCTCGTGGGTCGATGGCGTCCGCCCGCTCTACGTCTGCCACGACCGGACCTCCTTCGTGGCCGAGGCCATGGGCGCCGAGTTCGGCGGCAGTGTCAAGAACCGCCTCGACTCGCTGGCCACCTCGCGCCCGGTGCAGGTCTTCGTGGCCATCGACCAGCTCGACCCGAGCGCCTACCTGCTCGACTACTGCCGACGCCGCGGGCTCTCCCCTGCCTACGACCAGGGCAACTTCCTGGTTTACAAATTCCTGCTCAATCCCTGAAAGCCATGTCCCTAGTCTCGGTCATCGTCCCCAACTTCAACAACGCCCAGTGGCTGCCCGCCTGCCTGGAAAGCTGCCTGGCCCAGGGCCCCGAGTGGCTACTGGAAATCGTTGTGGTGGACGACGGCTCGCAAGACGGGAGCTGGGAGCTGCTCGAAGGATTCGCCGCCGAGCACCCGGGCATCGTGCGCCCGCTGCGCAACCCGGGCAAGGGAGCCAACCTGGCCCGCAACCACGGGTTCGCCCACTGCCGGGGCCAGTTCGTCCAATGGCTCGACTCCGACGACCGCATCGAGCCGGGCAAGTTCGCCACCCAGGTCCGGTTCCTGCGGCAGAACCCGGGCTTCGACATCGCCTATTCCGACTGGCGCTCCGACTTCCACCACGAGGGCCGCTTCACCCACAGCGAGTCCGTCGCGGCCCGCCAGCACGACGACTACCTGCTCCAGCTCCTCCAGGACAACTGGCAGCCCTGCCACAGCTACCTCCTGAGCCGCCGCGCCGCCGAGCGCGGGCACCTCTTGCAAGGCTGGAACCCCCAGACGCCCGTGGCCCAGGACCGCGAGTACTTCACCCGGCTGGCCATCGAGGGCTTCCGCTTCGGCCACGTGCCGGGCGAGTTCGCCGTTTACAACCGCTGGGGCCGGCAGAGCATCTCGGCCACCCACTTCAAGCTGCGCTTGGAGGCGCAGATGCGAATGGACAGGCTCACAAGGACTTGGATCGCTGAAAAGGACTTCGCCCCCCGCCAGCGCGCCGCCTACCTGGCCGAGCTCGACACCCAGGCCCTCGACGCCTGCTTCTACCACCCCAGCCTGGTGCTGAACGCTCCCTTCTCGCTGTTCCGCCTCCGCTGGGGCCGACTGCACTGGAAGAAGCGCCCCATCATGCCGCTGCTCTACCTCTGGCAGCACCTGCGCTACTTCGTCCTGGGCCGCCGCGCGGCTCCATGAACCGATAAAAAGAGGTTCTTTAAAAGAGTGTGTGGGGAAAATGAATTGTTCATACAAATCACTGATTTTAAATATGATAGCTGTTCACTTGCGAAGGGATTGGACGGCTCGAAATTTATTTTGTCCACGAAAGGCACGGATAGCACGAAAGGTGTTTTTGCACGAAAGGACTCTGCGGTTTATTCGCTTGGCTTGCCTTCAGGTTGTCAAATTCTTGAAAGACTCTTTTTCAAAAAGAAAATTTCGTGCTTTTCGTGTCTTTCGTGGACAAAAAATCGGTTCTTTATCCATTTGAACGCGACCTGGCATCAGACCCTGCCGAGGATCTCGCGGAAGAGCGCCGCGAGCTTGGCTCCGTAGTTGTCCCAGGTGTAAACCTGCGCCTGCTGGTAGGCGGCCTCGGCCAGGCGGACGCGGGTCGCCGGGTCGCGCGCCAGGCTTTCAAGGGCCTCGGCGAGGGCCTCGGGCTGCCCGATGGGCACAATCAAGGCCGACTCCTGGTCGCGCAGCACCGTCCCGCTGTTGTAGGTGGTGATGACGGCCAGCTTCATGGCCATGGCCTGGTAGAGCGAGTAGGCGCTCCCCTCGAAGGTCGAGGGGAAGACCATGACATCGGCCCCCCGCAAGTGCTCGATCAGGTCGAGCTGGTTGAGGTGGCCGTGGAAGAAGACCCCCGGCAGGTCCGGCGGGAAGTCGAGCTCGACCTTGCCGAAGAAGTGCAGCTCGTGGCCCGGCTCCCGCGCCGCGAAGCGCTGCCATGCCTGCGCCAGCACGTCGGCGCCCTTGCGGTAGCCCACGGCCCCGATGAAGACGAACTTGAGCTTCTCGCCCGCGGCCTTGTGCCGTTTGCCAGGGTTCTTGAACCGCTCGACGTCCACGCCATAGTTGAGGACCACGAGCTTTTCCTCGGGCACGCCGAAGGTCAGGCAGGTATGCCGCACGAAGTCAGAGCCACAGAGCACCAGGTCGGCCAGCTCGATTTCCTCCTGGTAAATGGCGTAGTTCTGCTGGTCCTTGGCCGAGCGCAGGAGCAGGTGCTCGGGGCGGAAGCCGGGGCCGTAGTCGAGCATGGCCCGGTACTGGGGAATGCCGATGACCAGGTCGAGCACCAGGAAGCTCTTGCCCTTCCAGGCCCGGAACACCCTGCGCGACAGGGAGTCGAAGCCCAGGGCTATCTTCGGCGGCTCGAAGTGGCGCACGACCCAACGGCCGAAGGCCTCGTGGTGGGCGTGGTAGTCGATGCCTCGGCCCAGGGCCTGGGCCGCCAGCCGGCGCAGCTCGGGCCAAGGGTGGCTCTCGACCAGGTCGGGGCGCTGGAAAAGGTAGGAGCGACGGGCGAGCTCCTTGCCCAGCCCCAGGCTGACGCGGCGGGCCAGCTCGACGGCGCGGGGTGGGAAGAACAGGCCGGTGGCGTGCCTGAAGCTGGCGAACTCCTTTTCGAGGCCCGCGGCCTGCTCGAAGTTGTGGTGGCGCCGCGGATGGAAGGTCAGGATGTCGTAGCGGGGTTTCACGGGGCTTGCTTTTGGGTTATGCGGTCGAGCTTCTCGGCGAGCTTGCGCGCCGAAGCGCGGGCCGAATAGGGCTCCAGGGCCTCGAGCGCGGGATGCCAGGGCCGCTCGCGGCGGGCGAAGTCCGCCAGGCCGCGCTCCAGCCTAGCCGCGAGCTCGTCCTGGCCTTCCTCGGGCGAGTACTGGCACAGGTAGGCGTCGGCCTTGGCCTCGCGCAGGAGCTCCACGGCCGAGCTTTCGCGGTGCAGGACGGCCCAGACGGGCTGGCCCGAGAGCACGGCCTGGAAGGTCTTCGAGGCCGTGTAGTGCCGCTCGGTGCTGCCGACAATCATGACGCCCTGGCTGGCCGAAAGGAAGTTGAGCACATGCAGGAAAGGAAAGCGCTCGCGGATTTCGACGACGCGGTGCCCGACGCCTCGCTCGCGGGCCATCTCGGCAATGGTCTTGCCCTGGTAGGGGCCGGTGCCGAGGAAGTAGAGCCGCAGCTCGCCGGGCAGCTCCCCCCGGCCCTCGAGTCGCGCCAGGGCGTCGAACATCAGCCCGACAAACAGGACGGACTTGGGCAGGAAGGCCCCGGCATAGACCCAGGCGCGGGTTCCCTCGGGCCAGGGCAGCGGCAGGCCTTCGAGCCGGAGGGCGTGGTCGGCGGGGTCGAAGCCGTAGGGCATGGCCACGTCCTCGACCGGGCGGCGGCTGAAGTTGCGCCGCAGCACGCCCTCGTAGTAGGCCCGCGAGACCCCCGAGATGAGCGAGGCCTTGGCCACGGCGTAGGGCTCGAGCAGCCTGGCGAGTTGGTTGGCCAGCCAGGCCCGCGAGAACAGCCGCTCCTGCCGGGCGAAGCCATCCACCCAGGGGTCGATGTAGTCGATGCCATAGGGCACGCCCGTGGCCTCGTGCAACTGGCGGCCCAGCAGGGCGGTGTAGAAGGACGGGATGGGAATCCACAGGAAGTCGAACCGGCGCTCGGCCAGGAGCGCCAGTGCCCGGCGCTTGAGGTGCCCAAAGCCGCGGAGGCCTATGTCGCCGACCAGGCGGGGCCTGCCCACGGGACGGGCGCCCACGCGCAGGACCTCGATGTCGGGCAAGACGGTCCGCTCGATGTCGGGATCATGCGGCTCCTCGTAGTGGTCGGGGTGGACCGTCAGCACGGTGCAGCGCCAGCCGAACTCGAGCAGGAAATTGCCCACCAGCCTGGGGCGATGCACCCCGGCCAGGTTCGAGGGCGGCCAGTGCGGGTAGATGATCAGCAGGTTTTTCATCCCGCGAAACTAGCAAAAGCCGACGTACCGCTGGCAAAGGCCGTCACGGCTTGCGCTCCAGCGTGGCCGAGTAAAGGTCAACCCACTGCTCGGGCCGCCGCTTCCGGAACAGCTCGGCCAGCAGCTCCCAAGGCACATGCTCGGGCTTCTTGAAGCGCAGGCAGCTCTTGCCCATGTCGAGCTTTCGGGCACTATGCTTGGGATACTCCGCCACGAACCAGTCGAGCAGCTCCTTGTCGGCATACAGGCCCATGTGGTAAACGGCCAAGTGGTTCTTCTGCGCGGCGATGCTCACCCACGGCAAGGCCTGGCCCGGCAAGCAATGGTAGCCGCGCGGGAAGAGCCGCAGCGGCACGACGTAGCCGACCATCCCGTAGGCCATCGACTCCTCGAAACCCTCGGGCAGATTTTCGCGCAGCAGTTGCCGCAGCTTCGCCAGGGCCTCGCGGTAGCCTTCCGGCGCCTGGGCGATGTATTGGTCAGGGTTCTCGGCTTCGATGCGCATCTTGGAGTCGCTTTGGGTTGGATGACTTCCCTCGGGAAAGGCTCCCTGCGGGTGAATTAGAGACAAAATAAGTGAATTTGGGCTATTCCACCCGCGATTTCGGATGCGGTGCGTCATCGAATTTCCAGCGAATCCCCCGCGTTTGACTAACTTCGCGGATAAGAAAAACCGTGCCGCCATGCTCATCCTCAACCCCCTCTACGACTGGACCTTCAAGTACCTGCTCGACGACAACGCCCTGGCCCGGGACTTCCTGTCCGCGATCCTCAAGATGGAGGTCGAGCACCTCGAGACCCGCAACATCGAGCTGCCCCTGCTCAAGGAGGGCAACCCCTT
>JAIFMG010000063.1 GCA_020048645.1 Bacteroidota bacterium
GCTGGGGCAGCTCGATGTTGCGCGTCTCGAGGTGCTCCACCTCCATCTTCAGGATCGTCGAGAGGAACTTGCGGGCCAGACCGTTGTCGTCGAGCAGGTACTTGAAGGCCCAGTCGTACAGGGGGTTGATGATCAGCATGGCGCGGAGTGTTGGGGCGCGAAGTTACGAAATGTCGGGGCTATTCGTTCGACGGAGAAGTCGCGATTGAGTCGGAAGTTTCAGGCTCAACCTGGCCCAGCCGCGCCTTCATCAGCACGGGCTGGTGGTCCGAGTAGGCGAACTCCAGGTCGAGCACCTCCACCGAAATGCCTTCGACGTTCGGTGAAAGCAGGAAGAAGTCGATGGTGGTGGTTCGGGTCTGGCTAGGGTCGTAGGGAATGTCAACCCGGCGGTTCGATGGCTTGGAATCGTCGTAGAACCATCGCCAGCCTGGAGCTGGATAGTCGGACTCTAGGTGGATGAGGTCATCCTTGTCGAAGATGTTGGAGGGGTAGCCGCCATCAAATCCGGGAGGACACTGGTTCCAGTCGCCGCCAGCGATGACGTAGTTGCCTGCCTGGTGCTCGGCCAGCAGAAGCGTTTTGAGCATCTCCATCTGCGCCCTTCTTTGGCCGCCGTCGTCGTAGGCGGAGTTGTGGGTGTTGATGACCAGCAGCTCCTTGCCATCGGAAGTGGGGTAGCGGTTCAGCACGAAGCACCGGTCGAGCAGGAAGAGGCCCTTTGGCCAAGCGTATTGGCCAGGGTACTGGTAGCGGGTCGAAAGGCTGGGCACTGCCTTGGAATAGGTGACGATGCCCGAGAGCACCTTGCCCATGGGGTCGATGGGAGGGGTGGGCACGAAGGCCACCTCGTAGTTCTTGCCGAAGAAGGCCTTGTGTTCGGGCAAGATCCGCCCGATGGAGTCCATCTGGTCGCTGTGGTAGCTGCGCTTGGAATCCAGGTCAACCTCTTGGAGAAGGAAAAAGTCGAAGGCCTTGTGGCGGGCCAGGATCTCCAGCATGGCCGAGATGTTGCGCCGCACCGTCTCCTCGGTCGGGCGGACGCTCTTGCCGCCGTCGTAGAAGAAATCCATCTCCGAGCTGAGGCCGCAATAGCCTAGGTTCCAGCTCATCACATTGACTTCCTGGCCTATTGGGAAGCGAGTCGGCTGGGCTGATTCCGAGACCAGCGTCTCTTGTTGGGGAGAGTAGTCGGCCAGCGTCGTGTAGAGCAGGAACACGCCGAGCAAGGCGGCCGCGCCCAGAACGAGCCATCCTAGAATCTTGAACACGGTTTTCATCGTTGGGAGTTTTAAGTTGGGTGCGATTCCGAGACTTTCTTTCGTCCCGCGGATGACAAAGATAGTCGAATTGGCGGCTTGCCACGTGCCCGTTTTCGTTCAGGCCTCGTCCAAACTCGGACAGGCCGAGGCCTCGGCCACGAAAGTTAACGCATTGGCAACCAAAGGTTAAGACAAATGGCATTGCAATTGTTAAAAAGATTGAAACCAAGCAACCCTCCACCATGCGCGAACTGTGCTTACCGCTGCCCGCCTTCGAAGGCGACCAGACCGCCCACATCCAACTGACCATCGGCGACCGCAAGACAAGCTTCGAGTTCCGCGTCGAGGGCTTCCCTTGGCAGGCCCAGCAGAACATCCAGGAACGCATCGACCAGCTCAAGCTCCACCTGGCCAACTACGACAAGGCCTGGGAGCTCATCCAGATCTACACCCCGGCCGACGACGCCCGGCGCATCCACGTCTTGTTCCGCAAGAAAGCCTGAGCCTGGCCGGATTTCCCAAAAAAAAGCCCCGGGCACAAGACTGCCAGGGACTTTGGGGGAAACGGCGACAGCTTGCAGGACGGCGACCTTGCCGACGAACGAGCTGCCGTTCTCGATAACGCGGGCCGTGTAAACGCCCGTGTAAAGGCCGCTGATGTCAACGGAGGTGCGTCCCACGTTGGCCCAAATTCGACCGCGGCGAGGCCCGAAAGGAACCATTTTCCCAGCAACTTTGTGCCATGAACAAAAAAAATAGGCCGCCAGGGGCGGCCTACCTTGACGATTTAGGGGGCAATCACCCAAAAAGATGCTTTCACTGCTTGGATACCCTTTGGCGGAGCACGGTCCCGTCCTCAAGCGTTACCTCTAGGATGAAGTTCTGCTTGGGCAAGCCCCCCAGGTCGAGGGAAAGCTCGCTGGCCGCGGCTTGCCGGAGGTCTAGCACCATTTTGCCCACCATGTCGTAGAGCGAAACGCGGACGGCGGGTTTCGGCGCGACGACCTGCAAGGCCCCGGAGGTCGGGTTCGGGAAGGCCAGGAAGGAGGCCTGGGCCTGGCCGATGGCCGTAACGGTCTGGACAGGGCCCTGGTAGGGGGTGAAGTACCACTCGCCCTGCACGCCGTTCTGGTCCTGCGGCTTGACGGCGAAGGCGATGAACTTGCCATTCTGCGCCGCGCCAAGGGTGAGCGAGCTCTGGTCCGCGCCGCTGATCGCCGCAGAGCCGGTGCCATTCCCGTCGTTGGCCATGTGCCAGGCCCTCTGGGTGGCGCCCTCGGTCTGCCCGCTCGGGTGCCCATAGGTGTAGGTGCCGGTCAGGCTGGCCCCAATCTCGAGCTCGCCGCTCATGCCGATGGCCGTCAGGTGGGGCGCCTGGAGCCAGCCTTGGTCGTACCACATCTCGCGGTCGGCGGCCAGGTTTCCGGTCTGGTTGCCGCCACCGTTGAAGATCAGGTTCGTGAAGCTGACCCCGGGGAAGTTGTAGGTGTACCAGTCGCCCTGGTGGACCGACATGGCCACGCCCGGCCAGGTTACCGAGGGCATGGAACCTTCGGGCAGCGGCTCCCAGTAGTAGATGTTCGGGACGGGCCAGGCGGCGGGCTTCTTGAGATAGACGCTGAAGCCGGCCGGGTCGCCGATCTGGTAGCGCTCCTCGATGGCGTTCGACTGGTTCTGGTCCTGGTCCATGGCGAAGGCGCGCAGGGTCGCGGTCTGGCTGATTTCCAGCGTGACAGAGCCTTGGGCGCTGGCCGAGGAGGTCGTCGGGGGGATGTTGTTCAGCGTGTAGTAGATGGTGGGGTTGGCGTCCTGCCCATCCGCGGCCGTCAGAATAACCGTCACCGGGCTGGCGAAGGCGCCGCCTTCCACGTCCACCGCGAGGGTCGGCGCCTGGGGGGCGGCCTTCGACCACACGGCGAAGTTGGTGCCGGAGATGCCCAGGATCCAGCCTTCGCCCGCGGGCGACCACGAGCCGGGGCCGAGCTTCATGGCCACCTTGTCGTCGATCGTGGCGGCGTAGAGGTCGGCCCGCGACTCGACGATGTAGATCTGGCTGGTGCTGTGGATGCCGTTGGCCTTGCGGATCTGGATCAGGGTCGCGATCTGGTCCCGCAGACCCCACTCGTAGAGGTGGTCCCAGAACACCATCGGCGTGCCCGGGTGGGTAAGGATGTAGGCGTAGCCTTGCAGCACCCAGTTCGACGGGAAGGGCCAGTGGTTCTGGCTCGAGCCCGTGTCGTGGTTGTCGATGAACGTTACGGCCTTGGCCGCGTGCGTGCCGGCGATGCTGGGCATCCCCCCGAAGGCGTTCAGGTAGCTGAAGTTGTTGTTGCTGAAGGCGTCCTGCAAGGTGCCCTTGGTCTCGAACGCGAAGGCGTGCGCGTGGCTGCCGGCGCCGTTGAGCCAGTTCACCACGTCGTTGTACGGCGACCAGTGCTCGCCCACCGAGAACCACGGGTCCGTCGCCTGGTCGTACTCCGCGATGTAGCTGGCCGCGAAGCCCTTGACGTAGTCGTAGCGCCAGCCGTCGAAGCCGATGTCGTCCTTGAGCATGTTCATCCAGGTCTTGATGTCGTCCCGGACGGTCTGGTTGGTGTGGTCCAGGTCGCGCGCCGCCGCGTAGCCGACGCCCGTGTCGTTGCCCCCGCAGGCGCCCGGCCACTCGTCGTCATCGCAGGTGGCCCAGCAGCCCCAGGTCGGGTTCGTGAAGTCCCCCCAGTCGGTGGTGCCCACCCGGTGGTTGATGACGATGTCGGCCAGCACCTTCACGTCGTTCTGGTGCAGGGCCGTTATCATGTCGCGCAGTTCCTGCTCCGTGCCGTACTCGCTGTCGAGCAGGTTCAGTTGCGCCGGCAGGTAGCCTTGCCCGGCCGAGTAGTTGGCGTTCGAGGGCGGGGGCATCCAGACGCCGTCGATCCCCACGGCCGCGATGTCCTCCGCCTTCGACGAGACGAAGTTGTACCAGCCCGTGTTCAGCATCCAGGAGTCCCAGTTGAAACCCTGCAGCAGCACCTCGCTGCCGTTGGCCTTCTCCGTCTGCGCCCACCCCGGCCCGGGGGCCAGGAGCAGGGCCGCAAGGAGCGCCAGCCCAATCTTGTTTGTTTTTCCCATGACTTGTGTTTTTTGTTCGTGTTAAGAAAAGCTAAAAAGACTTGTGAGTCCCAAATCTAGTCAGCTTTCTTTATTTCTCAAAAATCAAGTCCACATTTCCAATTCACCCCGGGCGGGAAGCAGTTCAAGCCACGAAAACCCTAGCCCAATCGCTGGCGTCAAGCGGAGTCCAAGGTGGTAAAAGCCTTGCTATCAACTTCCAAGCCCAGGCAAGAGCAAGCCGGAAGCCAAGCTGGAAGCTCCCTGCCGGAAGCTGTCGCGGCAACCGTCCCCAAAGGTGAGGACCCCACCCCCCACCCAATTGCTTTCCAACGCGACGGACTGGCTTGAAAACGGTCCAGTCCGCGTTGAAACCCCAGGAGGTTCTGGTTCGGGGTGCTTCGCGGCCGTCCAACGCGTCCGCCAAGCACAACACGCCCGCCAGTTCACAAAAAATCGCCAAGGCACTTGTTTTTCGGGAACGTAGTTTGTATCTTTGGCTATGGCCAATTGCCCCCCGATGAACAAGCAACCCTTCAAAACCACGGATGTCCAAGGCCAAAGCCGGCTACCCAACTTCCAAAACCTGTCGATTCGAAACTTTGACCGATTGGCGCGGCTTCCGGAGTTGTGCATTCAATTCCTACTTGCGCAATGGTGCTTTGGGGTAGGAATTGAGGATGGTGGAAGCAATGACGATATGTGCAATGCAAAAATCAGAATAACAATAAACTCTGAGAAGCAATTCTTGCTTTTGCAAAGAAATGAGTACTAAATTCATGGAAATTATGGAAAATAAAAAAACTTTAAAAATAGGTCGTTCTGATTTCGGATTAATTGTAAAAAACAATCATTATTTTGTTGATAAAACAATGTTGATTTATGATTTTTACAACAACGCAAACGATATTGTTTTGTTTTCACGTCCTAAACGTTTTGGAAAAACTCTTAATCTGTCAATGGTTGAGCATTTTTTCGATATTCAAAAATTAGGCAGTAAGGAGTTATTTTCAGAATTTGAAATCGCTAAAAAACAAGAGTTTTGTAATGAACATCAAAACAAATATCCTGTTATCAATATATCTTTAAAAAGTGTAAAAGGAACAAATTGGGAAAAGTGCCTGGATAAATTCAAAAGTCAAATTTCAAAACTTTATCAAAATAATGACTTTTTGATGAGTTCAGACAAACTTTCAAAGGTAGATAAACAAATTTTTGAACGGATTGTTTTAAAAACTGCAAATGAAGCAGAATATAAAGAAAGTTTAGAAAGTTTGAGTAGTTATTTAGAAAAGCATTTTTACCAAAAGGTTATAATTCTTGTTGATGAATATGATACGCCGATAATAAACGCATTCAATAATACAAACAATCCGATAAAATCAGAAGACAAAGAAAATAAAACATATTATGAAAAAACGATTGAATTTATGCAAGGATTTCTTGGCGATGCTTATAAAGAAAACAGTGCTTTACTCAAAGGGATGCTAACCGGAGTTATGAGAGTTGGTAAAGAAAGTATATTTTCGGAATGGAACAACTTTAAAGTATTTGATATAACTTCTACTTACTTTTCCGATAAATTTGGTTTTACAAATGAGGAAGTTAACAGAATATTAGATTACTATGACCTGAACGAACAACAATCTGAAATTCAAAAATGGTATAATGGTTATAAATTTGGCAATGTAGAAAGCATTTACAATCCATGGTCAATTGTAAATTATATTGAATACAACAGTGACGGTTTTAAACCGTACTGGGTTAATTCCGGAGATTACTCATTAATAAAAAGTCGTATAATTGAGTATGGTGTAAAAGAAACCGTGCAAGACCTGATTGAAGGAAAGGCAATAGATAAAGAACTAAAAGACAATTTTGTATTTCAGGATTTTGAAACGAACAATGAACTAATATGGACATTATTGACAGATAATGGATATTTAACACAAATAGAAAAAGGCAAATACGGTAATTACGAACTGAAAATTCCAAATAATGAAGTAAAAATTGTTTTTACCGATATAATAATGACATGGCTCAATGGTGTGGTAAAACTAAAAAGGGAATTACTAATTAAAACAGCAGAGAACCTGATAAATAATGAAATACAGGAGTTTTCAACAGGCTTCAAAAAAATAATCGGAGATACTTTAAGCTATTATGATACAGCTAAAAAGACAGATAAAAATAGCAAGCAAGAAATAGTTACACCAGAAAATATTTACCATGTTTACACACTCGGTCTTCTTGCAATTTTGTGTGATGATTATATGATAAAATCAAACAGAGAAAGCGGAAATGGAAGGTATGATATAGCTCTGATACCATACGACAAATCAAAATACGGAGTTGTTATTGAAATTAAAAGCATTGAAAAGCAAAAGAAAAACGAAAATGAAAAAGATTTTAAAAATCGGGTTAATAATGAGCTTGATAATGCCTTGAAGCAAATAGAACGAAACAAATATTTCAAAGAACTAATTGACAACAAGATAGAATTAGACAAAATAATAAATATTCCTATTGTTTTTGCTGGTAAAGAACCGTATATCCATAAAATAACAAATGATTAGAAAGATGAAAATGCACATATCATTGGGTTTGAAGTAATTTTATTTTGGCTTGCCGCAGGCGCAACACTAGCCAATAAGAAAACTACTCAAAACCATTTTCGTTGTGGGTAATACAAGAAGACCTCCTGGAAAATTGAAAACAACATGAAAATCGAAGATTTGGGATACAATGACACTTTCGAAAAACTAAGAAAAGAAAAGAATCTTGAGGATTTTGAAATTGGACGAATAATAGCCGAACACAAGGAAAGATATATTGTAAAGAACGAAAAGGGAGAATTTGAAGCTGAGATCACTGGAAATCTTAGGTTCACGGCTAAAAGTCGTGAAGACTTTCCTGCTGTTGGAGATTGGGTCGCGTTGTTGAATGGTGATTCTGATTTTGGAATCATCCATAGCATTATTCCCCGAACATCAACTCTTTCAAGACAAGCAGTTGGAAAGTTTGGTGAAACCCAAATCATTGCGACAAATATTGATTTTGCACTTTTGGTTCAAGCAGTCGATAGAGATTTTAACATGAACCGCCTTGAACGATATTTGACCATTTGCCATTCTTCAAAAGTAAGTCCAATAATTGTTCTCACTAAAACCGACTTGATTGAACCACAAATCCTCAATGAAATAGTTGAAAACATCAAACAACGGATAAAGAATATCCCAATCTTTGCTATCAGCAACGAAACAAAAGACGGTTATAGCTCCCTAGCAGGATCAATAGAAAAAGGAAAGACCTATTGCCTGCTGGGCTCTTCAGGTGTAGGCAAATCAACATTGATGAACAACCTGTCAGGCAAGAACATGATGAAAACAAATTCCATAAGCAAAAGCACAAATAAAGGCAGGCACATAACCAGCCACCGAGAATTGACTGTTATAGAAAGTGGAGGAATACTGATTGACAATCCGGGCATGAGGGAAATTGGAATAATTGATTCCGCCGATGGACTAGAAAGCACATTTGATGAAATTTACAGTTTTTCAAAGAAATGTAAATTTGCGGATTGCACCCACACCCATGAGCTTGGTTGTGCTGTAATTGAAGCAGTTGAACAGGGCGAGATTGACCGCAAATCCTACGAGAATTTCCTGAAAATTGAAAGAGAGAAAGACCATTTTGACCTTACTGTCGCCGAAAAAAGGAAAAAAGAAAAATCATTCGGGAAAATGATGAAAAACTTTAAAAATGACATGCGGAAAACAAATACCAAGCACAACAATGCAAATAAAAAAAAGGCGAAATAGCATCCTGGCATCAAGCCTCTAACACAAGAAGCGGGCGGCACCCGAGGGACGCTCGTCCCTGGGAACCGCCCGCTCGTGGTGGTTCAGGCCTTGGCCCGCCGGATCAGAACTTGAAGCCCAGCAGAAGGCCCGCGTTGGCGTAGTCCTCGAATCTGAAGCTGTTGACCTTGTCCTCGAAGAGGACCTCGACCGTGCCGTTGTCGTCCTCCTCTACTTTGCCCAAGGACTTGAACTGTCCGCCCAGGCCCACCTCGATGCCCAGGTAGGCGTGCTTGGCGAAGTAGAAGTTGGCTCCGGCGACGGCCGCGAAGGTCAGGGCCGTGTAGCGCTGGTTGCCCAGGCCGTTGTCGGTGGCGCCGGTGATGATGTACTCGTAGTCCTCACCCACGACGCGCTTGGCGCGGGCCGAGAACAGGCCCAGGCCCAGGTCGCCGCCGATGTAGGGCGAGAGCCGGTCGGTGCCCGGGAAGTGCTTCTCGACGCCGAAGGTCGGGTTCAGCAAGGTCGTCGAGGACTTGGTCTGGATCAGGTCAGCTCCTGACTCCAAGTTGTCGTAGGTGGTCGAGTTGCGCTCGATGCCCAGGCCGATGCGCAGGGCAAGGTCCGGGCTCATGAAGTAGCGCGTGCGGATGCGGTCGATCCAGACGCCGGACTCGGAGAAGGGCGAGAAGTTCACGTCGAGCGTTACGCCGCTGGTGGCCTTGAAGTCGCCCGAAGAGCCGGAGCCTTCGCTGGTAACGTCGGTCAGGTAATCTTGCCCGAAGGCATGGCTGCCTGCGAAGAGCAGGCCTGCCGCGAAAAGGAAAGACAGTTTTTTCATCTTTTGAAAGAAAATTTGGGAATGGTTGAAAACTAAGAAAAAAGAGAGGGAGGCTCCGCTTTGGCTCAGTTGGCCATGCACTTGAGCAGCTCCTCGTTGGTGATCTTCCAGGTCTGGTTTCCGCCGAGCCGCTGCTCGAAGATGATGCACTCGTCCTCCTCCTCGTCGATGAGCTTGATGTCGTAAAGCCCCGACTGGCTGAAGTTGAACTTCTGGCTCGAGCCGCTGTAGAGCACCTGGTCGCCCATCAGGTCGTCGCCCCAGGTGGTCTCGGTGGAAAGGCTGATGTGGATGTAGTAGATGTCCCAGTCGCTTTCGTTCTGGATGGTCAGCATGGCCTGGGCGCGGGCCCGCGAAGGCAGGGCCAGGCTCAGCAGGGCGAAGGTCAGCAGGAGCAGGGTTTTTTTCATGTCGAAGGGGGTTTGGTGTCAGGGTCGTTTTCAGGGCAGTGGCTTCGGGGGTTTCCGTCGCGAATATGTGGCCTTTCTGGCAACCCGTCAAGCGGGCGAGCGTTAAAGGATGTGAACGCCTTGTTAAACCATTCGCACAATTAGGAATTACGAATTACGAATTACGAATTAGGAATTACGAATTAGGAATTACGAATTAGGAATTACGAATTGGGAATTACGAATTACGAATTACGAATTGGGAATTGGGAATTGGGAATTACGAATTGGGAATTACGAATTGGGAATTACGAATTACGAATTACGAATTACGAATTGGGAATTACGAATTACGAATTACGAATTACGAATTACGAATTACGAATTACGAATT
>JAIFMG010000023.1 GCA_020048645.1 Bacteroidota bacterium
GAAGTCCACGAGCAGGTCCTTGCTCCCCTCCTCGCCGAAGAGCTTCTTGAACCCGAAATCCGTGTAGGGGTTGATGAATTTCGATTGGGGCCTCAGCCCGATGTCGTCAAATTCGGCTTCCATGATTCTGCTGCTTTTGCTTGCACAAATTTACGACTTTTTCAGGGAAGAATCCAGTCGTGTCTTTCGCCCAAGCGTGTTTCGTTCAAGACCTGAAAACCAGATGCCTGTGTGGCGACAAGCCAAAGTTAGGGACGATGAACGTCCTGCTTGGGCTTTTGGGAAATCCCATCGCGTGCTCTGGACGCCGTCTCCGATTCCCCGAATCAGACGCCGAAGAGCCTCCGCAGGAAACCCTTGCGGGCGTTCTCCGGACCATGTTTGCGCCGCACGGTGTCCGACAGGGCCATGGGCAGGAGCCCGACAACGGGCAGGTAGAAGACCAGCACCTCGGGGTTCTTGACCAGGCCCTCGATGGCGCCTTTGAGCAGTTCCAGGCTGTTCTCGGCGGGCCTGACCTGGTCGGCTCCGCTCAGGGCCACGGCCTGGAAGTGCTCGGCCTGCTGGCGCAGCTCCTTGGGGCCGAGCTGCTCCAGCCGCAGGGTCTCGGCCTCTGGGCGGCGCTTGCTGAGCTGCCGGTAGCGCCGCTCGTGCTCGCGGAAAAGGTAGGGCCAGGCCGGCGGAAGGAAGAACAGCAGCTTGTCGAAGTGGTTGGCCAGGTTGAAGAAGAACTCGCCCCAGTCGTAAGGCTCGCGGCCGTAGCGCACCACGGCCTGGTCCAGTTTCGACTGCATCTTGAGGTGGATCTGGTCGCGCAGGCGGTAGAGCTCCTCTTCCGTAACCTCCTCGATGGGCTTCTGGAGCAGCTCGTAGGGGCGGATGCGGGGGCCGCGGACATAGACCATCTTGGCGGGCAGCGCGAAGTAGAACAGCCAAGGCTGAAATGGAACCAGCAGGGCCAGCGGGCTGATGGGCAGGAAGGGGATGCTGAACTGGCGCACGAACTCGTTGATGCGCTGGAAACTGTAGCTGTACGGGTGGATGTACTCGGCGTTGACGGTCGCGAAGGGGATGATGTCGGCCTTGTGCTTGAGGCTCATGCGCAGGGTGGAGGTCGAGAGCCTTTGCAACTCGTAGCGATGGTTGAATCCCTTGCCGATGCCGTCGATGCCCTCGGGGTAGATCAGCACGTTGGTCAGGCCGTGGCGCATGAGCGTCTCGAAGTTCAGGAAAGTCGCGTCGATGCCGCCCATCCGGCGCCAGAAGTCGCCAATCAAGAACGGGCTCATCAGCCGCGAGTTGGCCAGCATGGGCGATACCAGCGGGCGCGCGGCCTTCGCGAGGTCGAACTTGTTGCGCCGCAGCAGGCCCGAGGCGAAGATGATCGCGTCCCAGGGGAAGGCCATGCCCGAGTGGTTGCTCACGAAGATCAGCGGGCGGTCGGGGTAGGGGTTGTGCGGGAAGTCGTCGCCCTCGAAGCCTTCGAAGCGGGCCCGGAAGTAGAACTTCTCGATCGGTTCGAGGACGAAGCGCAGCAGGCTGGCCACGTAGTTCAGGTCGAGGTCGCGGAAAAACATGCCGCGGTTGGCTTCCACCTGTTGTTCAGTCACCTCGCGCGCGGCCGCGGGAGCGTTTCCCTGTTCCCAAAAACTCTTCAGTTGGTCGTTTTCGCTCATCGGGTTGGGCATTTCAACAAAGGTAATTTTTTTTGATGGCCTGGGCAAATGTGGCTTGTTGACCGCGAACCGGGGCGTCGGCGGACAAAGCCCATCAGAGCGCGACGCGGAGCGCGAGCCGGAAACCACGTCCGGGCATGGCCCTCCAGAGCATGGTCTGGTAGGCGGTGTCCAACAGGTTCTCGACCTCGAGGCGAAGCTCCAGATCCCATCCTTTCCATGCGATGCCTTGGCTCAGGGAAGCGTCCAACAAGGCGTAGGCGGGCAAGGTCAGGCGCGGATCCAGGTTGGTGCTCTCGGTGTGCCGCCGGCCTTGGGCATTGGCGCCAAGGCTGGCCGAAGTCCGTTTCCAGCGCGCCGAGAGCAGCAGGTTTCCGCTGTGCAAGGGGATGTAAATCAGTTGCTTGTCGAGCGAGGCATCCTCGGCGAAGGCCGCCCGGCGCTGGGTGGTGCGCGTCAGGGCGTAGTTCATGTCGAGCGCGAAGCCGTGGCGCGGCCCGCCCGTTTCGAGCCGCAGCGACGACTCAATGCCCCGTGCCCAGACCTGTCGGAGGTTCTCGGCCGTCCAGTAGCCGAAGGGGCTGGGCGTCCAGACGATCCAGTCGCGCACCTGGGCGCTGAACAGCGAAAGCCCCAGGGCGAAGCCGCGGCCCAGCTCGGCGTTTTCGTGGGCGATGTCGAGGCTCAGGTCGAAAGAATGCCCATTTTCGGGACGCAGATCCGGGTTTCCGCCGGGCCGCCAGTGCAGGTCGTTGAGGCTGGGCAGGTGGAAATTCCTGGCCCAGTTGAGCGCCAGGCGCGCGCCCGGCCAGGTCAGGAACTCCAGGCCCGCGGCCGGCAGTAGGGGCAGGGCCTGCCCATCGGCCGCCTCCAGCGCCAGAAGGCCGTAGGCGTTCCAGCGCGGCAAGGGCGTCCAGTGCAGGCTGCTCTGGTGGGCAAGGATTTGGCGGTCGTGGGCGAACGTGCTGTTTTCCAGGAGGTCGCCATATGTGGCCTTGTCCCATTCTGCCCTCGACAAGGCCCGCAGCATGAGGTTTTCGAGCAAGGGCATTCGCCACTCGTGCCGGGCGAGCAGGCTGGTGGTGCGGCTGCGCGTGTCGAAGTTGACCCAGCTCTGCGTGGGCGTGTGGTTGGCCAGGAAGTAGGCGATCTCGCCGCTGGCCAGACCCACGACCAGCTCGGAGACCCGCTCGCCCCGATAGGCTTTCCAGCTCAGGGCCAGGCGGTTGTCCTGGTCGGTCTGGGTTTCGGTGCGCCCGGCGCCCTGGTACGACATGATGGGCGGCAAGGCCCGCTCGGCGCCCGAAAGCCATGCGCTGGCCGAGAGCACATGCTTGCCCGCGAGCCGCCAGTGGCCTTCGAGCATTGCCCCAGATTTGGAATATTCCGCTCCCTGTTGCCGCTGCCGCGCGCCCGTCCCGTTGGCGGTGTTGACGAAGGGGAAGTCGTTGCGGGCCTTCTCGCGGTAGGCTCGGACTCGGAACTGGGCGTTCTGCCTTCCCCAGGCCGCCGAGACGAAGCCCTGCCGCAGACCGAAACTGCCCGCGCCCAGCATGGCCGAGGCCCGCAGGCCCGGATTCCAGTCGGCCCGCTGGCGCAGTTGGATGCTGCCGCCCAGGGCGCCGCTGCCATTCTTGAGGCTGCTCGGGCCGTTGAGGATTTCCAGCTCGTCGATGAAGTAAACCGGAATCAGCGAGAAATCCACCTGGCCCAGCATCGGGTTGTTGAGCCGCAGCCCGTTCCAACTGACCTGCGTATGCGAGGCGGCCGTTCCCCGGAACGAGACCGTGGCCAGCCCCGCAGGTCCGTAGCGCTTGACCAACACATTCGAACTGCCGGCCAGCAGCTCTGCCAGGCTGGCGGAGCGGTGCTCGGCCATGACCAGCGAATCCATCCGCCTGACGCTCAGCACCATGTCCTGCATGGGCCTTGCCGCCGAGACCCGAACCTCGCTCAAGCCGATGGGCGAGTCGCGATCCTGCCCCCGCACTCCAAGCGGCAGGAGCAGGGCCAAGGCCAGCAAAGTCTTGAGCTTCAGGCCACTGGATTTCATGGCAGGATGAGCATTTTCAGGTTTTGGACGCCTTCGCGGCCGCGCAGCGTGGCCCCGTAAAGGCCAGGCGCCAGCCCACCAAACTCCAGCCATTGCTCGCCCGCCTCTACTGTGCCATGCCAGACCATCCGTCCCGAAAGGTCGAAAATCAGCAGCTCGCTTGGCGAGTTCGCCCATAGCCATGCCGCGCCGCGGTTGGGGTTCGGGTAGAGGAAGCCGCGCTCGGCGCGCAGCGTGCCGACGGCCGCGGGGGCTTGCGCCAGAAAGGTCTGGCGGTCAGCGATTTCGGGTGCGTCTTGCCAAGCCACCTCCAGCTCGATGGGGCCAGCTTGCCGCACGTCGAGCCGCCCTTCGGAGTCGATGCTGGCCGAGCCGGAGACCACGCTCCAAACCAGCGGCTCCGGGCTGGGCCGTCCGCCGCGGAAAGCCACGGCCTCCATCTGATGCTCGCCCAGGGCCAGGACGCGCGGGTTGCCGTTGAGCACCACGCAGCGATCTTCGCCCACAGTGCCAGGCGCCGGCGTTGTCCGCTTCGCCCCGGCCAGTTCGGTGGAAAGCTCGCCCAGCCAATTGGCGTTGCCGAGCACGGCCGTCTGCACCTTCACGAACAAGGCCGATTGCAGCTCCACCGGCTGCCCCGTGTTGTCCACGGCCCAGGCCAGGTCGAAGGCATCGCCCCCATAGCCTTCTTTTTCAAAGGTATAGGGGTTGTCCGGCAATTCGACGGCGGCGTCTCCTCGCGTCCGGTTGTCGGCGTAGCCAAATCGCCGAGGGGGCGAGCTGATCCAGGCCGGGTTGTCCTGTTCCACGCGGGCCGCGATCCAAGCTCCGGCAAGTTCGTACTCTTCTTGGTCAATTTCGGGAAAGCTGTCGGCCAGCGGGTAGTAGGGCTGGCCGTGCGCCTGTTGCGCGAAGATGAATCCTTGGTTGCCTTCCTGGTCTTGCCATGCGACATCGGCGGCTTGCGGCTGGTTCGGGTTCTGGTAGCTCACCCGCCATTGCTGCTTTGAGCTTTCGAAATGGAAGTCGCTGCCCGCCAGCAAGTACCAGTGCTCATCCGGCAGAAGGTTCTGGTTGTCGTCAGGCATCACATAGACAGCTCCCGCCTCCGACCACTGCGGAAAAGCATTCCCGAAAAGTGTAAAATCAATTCCGTAAGGGTTATTTTCATCATTTAAGACCAATTCATCGAACCTAAAAACCACGTATCCGCCAAAAGCTCCAAGGCTGATCAGGGCGTTACCATTCGTGGCCAGGCGGCGCGCTGCCCATGGGCTTCCGTAGGCGGCCTGGTTGACCAGTTGACCGGGCGCGGGTCGGTATTCCAGCACTTCCTGGATATGTTGGCCGAAGCCTTGCTTCGTCCCAAAAGGGAGAAGCAAGGCCAAGGCCACGAAAGAAAAGCGGAGGCGCGTCATGGCTTGACCAGGGTTTGGCTTCTGCCCGATGGGCTGTCGATCCAATACAAACCGGCGGGCAAGTGGCTGATGTCCAGCGGCTGTCCTGGCAAGGCCGAGGACTGCCAGATCATTTTCCCCAGGGCATCGAAGAAGCGGAGGTTCTGCTGTTCTGCCAAATCCAAGGTGATGAAGTCGCTCGCGGGATTCGGAAAGACATGGAAGGCCGCCACGCGGGCTTCGCCGAGGGCCGAGGCCGCCTCGCGCCGCAGCCGCACGAAAGGCTTGTCGTAGGTGGCGATGAAAAGGCCTTCGGCTAGATCTTCAGAGTCAAGGCTTCCCAATACTTGGAGGGAGGTTATCCAGTTTCCCCCGTCAGTTTCTGCCACCGAGTCGTAGTTGTTGCCAGCGCCAGTGGTTTCGTTCCAGAGGCCGATGAAGTTGGAGGTGCCGGGGTTGGTCGAAAAATAGACCTTTCCGGCGGCGTCCACGGCGCAATCGTTGCCCGCGGCGGGCAGGTCCGAGAGTAGCGCGGCCTGGTCGAGGCGCAGGGTGTCGTTGTTTTCGAGGGCTTGCCCGAGCTGCTGGCTCGTCAAGCGGTAGAGCCCGTCTTCGAAGAATTTCGCCGTTACGATCAGCAAATTGTCTTGCGGATCGAGGTCGATGCCAGCCGAGTATCCGCCGATTTCGGCCAGTTTCTGGGGCGCGAACTCGCCTTGCGGGTCGAAATGCCAGATGCTGGCCGGGTTGTCGGGGGCCGAGGGGTCGAGGGCCGAGAGGTAGGCCTGGCCCTCGGAGGTGAAGGCCATGTCGTACATGCCGGGCAGCGTGCCGACCATTTGCCAGCTCTGGCTTGCGATTTCGAAGCGGAAGAGCCTGTCGTCGGCGTTCTCGGCCACGGTGAAGCCCAGCCAAAGCTGGTCGCCCGCGGGCGAAAGCTCGGCGAAGGCGGCGAAACCGGTGTACTGGTCGGGGAGTTCGCCCTCGAAGAAGGTCTCTTCGGTGCTGATCCGGATGCCGACGAGCTGGTCGCCCTCATTGACCCACAAAGTATCCTTGGCCACGGCGAAAGGCGCGCTGGCGCGGGATTCCAGGATTTCCTGGGCGCCATAGCCCGAGGCGGTGGTGAAAAGGTTGTCCTGTGCCATGCCCGCGGGCGCCGCCAGCAGGAGCAGGAAGGGAATTGGGAGAAGATAGCGTTTCATTTTGCCAATTGAAGGGGTTCGTGAAAGGGTGAAAATCACTTGGACCCTTTGGCGGAGCTTCCCTTCCCGGGGAATGGCTTTGTTCCTGCGCAAGGAGAAATCCATCGCTGACCGCCTAGTGGTTCATCAGGAAGGATGATGCGGCCAACGACGGACGAGCAGCCGGCGCCGGAACAAAATGGTAGGGCAAGTTCACCGCTTGCCGCGTCATCCCTATGTCGCTTCGGCAGGTCTTCTGACTCGTCGGGACCTCGCGCGCCTTCCCACCCTTGAACATTTAGGGGCAGTGGCAACAATGCGGAGGCTTCAACCCAACTTACAGCAGCGGGAACTGTCGCCGATTTTCACGGCGTTCCCTCTTCAGCGCCCCCTTCGCGTCGCACGCGGGGAGGCTTCCTTCCTTTCGGAAACCGATGCGCCACGAAATTAGCAAAAAAACGGCTTGGAGGGCCGCCGCGGCGCAATTTAGCCTGGTTCCAAACTCGTTCTGGAAAGGGCAGGGGCGAGGCTTGTCTTTTGATGGCCAGTGCGATGGCAAATGTTAGAACTCGTGGAAAAGCCGCGCTTGCGAGTTTCCCGGAGCGCTCAGGCTGAGGTCCAGGAAGTAGCCGAAGGGAGTCTGCGAGGCCTCGTAGCCAGCGTTAAGCAGCCGGGCCAGGCTGGCCTCGAAAACCGCCCGCGTGAACTCCGCGCCGGCCTTGCTCGACGAAAGATGGGCGAAGGAGTGCAGCACCACGCGCTGGGTCTCGTTCTTGCGGGCGGCCCATTTCAGCGCGTTGGTCAGCTTCTTCTCGACCTTCGGCACGGTGCTCTGCTCGTCGTGCTCCTCGGCCTGCACGAAGGCCACCAGCGCCTGGCTCGCCTGGCCGGCCGAGGCGTTCTCGTCGGCCAGCTCCGAGTTGCGCTGGGCGGGCGCGTAAGCGAAGCTCTCGGTGAAAAGCATCAGCATTTTCATGGCGATAGAGATTTGGGAATGAGGCAAAAAGCTGACGCCGACCTTAGCGGGGCCGGCGTCATGCTTGAAAAGAGCGGGTGGGGCGGACTTAGTTCAACTGGAAGTTGATGGGCACGGTGAACCAGACGCTCACCTTCTGGCCGCGCTGTTCGCCGGGTGTCCAGGAAGGCATGCCCTTGACCACGCGGACAGCTTCGGTGTCGAGCAGGGGGTCAACGCCCCGGGCGATTTGCACCTGGTCCACTTTTCCTTCGCGGGTCACGACAAAGCGGACGTAAACGCGGCCTTGGATGCCGTTCTCCCGAGCGATGGAAGGGTAGTTGGTGTTCTGGGCGATCCACTTGCGAAGCTCCAGTTCTCCACCTGGGAACTCGGGCATCTTTTCGACGACCATGAAGATTTCCTCCTCTTCTTCCTCTTCTTCAACCACCTCGACGATTTCAATCACTGCTTCCTCGTCGATGTCCATGTCGATGATGATGATGTCCTCTACTTTCTCATCGTCCTCGACGATTTCAAGCTCGGTGGGAGCTTCAGGCGGAGGCGGGGGCGGAGGCGGGGGCGGGGGCGGGGGTTGCTGGCGGGTGATCGGGATGATGTCATCCTCGACGACCACCTCGTTGCCCCCCATTTCGGTAATCGGGCCGATGTGCTGCGTGACCTCGAAGGCGAAGAAAATCACCGCCAACGAAATCGCGAAGCCAACCTGAAGGAATGTGCCCTTCTGCGATTCCAAATCGGACTTCGGACTCTTTTTGGGTTCCATCGTTTTGACTGGTTTAGTGTTCACAAAAATTTTGTTAAATATAAAAATTCCGCCAAAACTAGCAAACTGCCAGGGGCAAGAATCTTCAAATCAAAGAACTTCGCCTGATTATCAGGCCTCTGGAAATGGCCTAGGCGCCCAGGGAAAACTGAACCGGCAAGACCAGCCGCGCGGCAACGCTCTGGCCATTTTTTTTGCTGGGCGTCCAGGCGGGCATCGCTTGCACCACCCGCAGGGCCTCAGCGTCCAGCTCGGGGCTGACGGACTCAAGCAGTTTGGCTTGGCTGACCGAGCCGTCCGCTTCGACTACGAACTCGACCATGACCTTGCCCTCGACCCCTTGCGCCCGGGCCGGTTCCGGGTACTGGAGGTTCTCGACGAGCCAGTCCGTCATTGCCTGCTGACCGCCCGCGAAACTGGGCATCTGTTCTTCGGGCGACTGGAGCGTAGCGGTGCTGTCTGCGGGTTCCATCGGTGCCGATTCCGTAGGCTCTGCCGTGCAACCCATGCTGAGCCCAAGGCCCAGCAGACCCATGTACAAAAAGATTCTTTTCATCTTGAGGCTTTTTAAAGATTTGAAAATCAGCGAGTAGGACAAAATTGAATATAACTTTCAAGAGGGAAATTGAATGAATATTACAATTTGGTATAATTGAAAAACCCTGCGGTATTCGATTGTCGGATATGCCCAGGAGGCCGTTCTTTCGATTGTCGTATATCGCTCATTGGATGAAGATTATAGGCAAAACGAACCGACTGTTCACGGCCATCCCCTCGATCGTGGCGGGTTTCCAGGGCGGAAATTTGGCCACCATCGTCAGCGCCAGGCTGTCCAAGTGGGCATTGTTGCTCTGTATGACCTTCGGTTGACGGACAAGCCCCTCGCGGGTGATGACGAACTGGACGAAGACCTTGCCGACCAGGCTGTCAGGCATCTGGCGAGTTTCCTTCAGGTACTCCTGGAGGGCGGGCATTCCTCCGGGAAACTCGGCATGGCGCTGCGGATGCTCGAAGATCTTTCCGGCCAGAATCTGCGCTTTCAATTGCTCGCTCAGCACCGCGGTGTTCTCGTCCGCGCCTCTGTCTTGTGGCGTGGCGCTGGCATCCAGGCTGTCCGAGTCCGGATGCACCCAAATTTGCTTGGAGGCGTTGGGCGGCGGAGGCGGACGCAAGATCACGGGCACCGGCGCGGGCTCGTCGTACTCGAAGACCACGGCCACCAGTTCGCCCCGTGCCGTCGAGGGCCTGCCTTCGCGCTCCCACTCGATGAATACCAGCGCCAGGCAGATCGCGATCAGCAGCGCCGACTGCCAAAGCACGGGCTTGATCTGTTCCAGATCGGCTAGGTTCGATTTCTTTTGCTCGCTCATGGTCGGTACGAGTTGATTTTGGCGGTGGGGTCGATGCTGTTTCCGCCTTGGCGCAGCCCGACGCTGAAGCCGCACGGACTGCCGACGGGCAAGACCCAGCCCAAGGTGTCACCGGCGCCGACACGGGCGCCAGGTCCGGCCGTGGCATCGCTCAAGCCCTCCCAGACCCAGCGGTCGCCGTCCGTGTCCGTCAAGACCAGGCGCAAGTCGTTGGCTTCCAGGGTTTCCATGCGCGTAAGGCTGTCCACGGTGCCTGCGCAGGGGCTGCGCAGCGGAAGGCTGTCGCTGGTGGCGAAAGTCAGCTTGCGGTGCGAGTAGTGCCGTGTCCCGTCGGGCGTTTCTAACGGACGATTCTCGAAAAAGCCCATCACCAGGCGGGTCTGTTCCGCCGGAAACAACCGTTCGAATCCGGAAGTGGCCTGCAAGGAAGGCAGCAGCATGGCATTCGCCCGCGTCAGGGGCCAGTGCGAAAGTCCGAGCAGCAGCAGCACGAAGAAGTAGCTCGTCGCCTGCGACTTCAGGCTTCTCGCTTGCGCGATCATGCGCAGCCGACGCCGGTTGTCGATGCCCGAAAAGGCGCTGGCGAGTTGGCGGCCACGCTGGCGCATGGCCAGCTTCAGAATGAGCTGCGAGTACGTGCGACGGTTGAAGTAACGCGCCGTATCGCGGTCGGCCTCAAACTCATGCACCAGCATGAGCTCCGTTTTTAGCTTCGCGAAAGCGGCCGCGGGCCAGAACAAGCACCTGAAAACTTCCAGTACCAGATTGTCCAGGCTGTGCCCCTGCCGTGCATGAACCCATTCGTGGTGAAGGATTTGCTCCCGCTCATCGGCTTGGGCCGAAAGAAAGTCTTTGCCCAGGAATATCGTCTTGCCATGCGTGAACGTCGAAGGCTGCTCGGGCCGTTCGATTTGCTCAAAGCCGTCCCGAAAAACCCTTCGATCGCCAGCTTGCTTCCGCAATTTCCGAAAAGCCAGTGCCAGTCGGGCCAGCAAGAAGGCCGAGCCCAAAATCCAGACCGTCAAGAAGATAGAAAGCAGTCCCTGCCAAGAGCCGCTCGGGGCCGAGGCGGAATTGAACAAGGCGAAGCCCTGGCCGGGCCAAAAAATGGCCATGTCTTCCCAAAGGCTTGAGGTATCGACAGGCAAACTCTTGGCTGCGAGCATCGAGAGCGCTGGAACTGACGCGCTGGCGGCGATTCCCAAAAAGAGGAAATAACGGTTGGCCGCGAAGAAGGTCAAGTCGGCGAGCAACCGCTGGTAGAGCCAGCGGAAAGCCCAAGCCAAAAGCCCGACCTCAACACCATATGCCAACAGTTCGGCCATCATTCTCCCCTCCGCAGTTTTTCGTTCTCCTCGATGATCTGCTTCATCTCGGCCAGCTCCTCCTCGCTCACCTCGCGATCGTTGACCATGAAAGATACTACGTTTTCGTAGGAATTGTCGAAGTAGCTGCTTATCATTTGTTTGAACGAGAAGCGCTTGTAGGCCATCTTGCTGACCACCGGAAAGTACTCGTGCGTTTTCCCAAAGCTCCGGTGATTGACGAATCCCTTCTCCTCCAGGATGCGCACGACCGTTGAAACGGTCGTGTACTTGGGCTTCGGCTCGGGCAGTTCTGTCAAAATGGCATGCACCACGCCCTTTTTCAGCCGCCAAAGCACCTGCATGATTTCTTCTTCTTTCTTGGTCAGACTTTCCATAGGATGGGGTTTTTGTTCCTGCAAATGTAAAACTAAAAATCTAGTTTTCCAACTATTTCTTTAGTTTATTGACTATATTTTTAGTTAATATTTCTTCCAGGCAAATCGCCCTACCTCGCTCTGCCTGTTCTTGTTTGACTATCAATGTGTTGAATGGTTTACAAAAAAGAGCCACTCCCCGAAAGGAATGGCTCTTCGCGATGAAGTACGCTGGAAAACTAGTTCCATCCCGGAAACTCCAGGTTGGCCGGTGGCATTTGGTCACGAGGTCCGCCATCTTTCAGGTAGTACTCGAACCATTGCATGGTCCGGGTGGCATAGTCGATACGGTGGGGTTGTTCGGCGTTTCCATGTCCTTCGCGCGGGTACCAAACCAGTCGGACAGGTGCATTTCCATGCATCTTCAAACCGCGGTACAGTTCAAGGCTCTGGGAAGGATGCACCCTCGGATCCATCTTCCCATGAAGGATGAGCGTTGGTGTCTGGTTGTTCCGAACATGCCTGACAGGGCTGCTTTCATAGACTTGTTCCAATGCGTCATCCGTCCACAACCCCCAATGCACGTAGTAGTCTTCCCATGGAATGTCGGTGGTGTTGCGTTTGGAGATTTGGTTCGATACTCCTACGAAAACACAAGAAGCTGCAAAGCGTTCGCTATGCTTGGTCGCTGCCCAGGCTGCGAAATAGCCACCATAAGAACCTCCACCAATCCCAACTTTCTGGGGATCGACCATGCCTTTTCCGATGAGGTAGTCGATGCCGTCCAAAACGTCGTCAAATTCTTCGAGCGCGAGACGCCCATAGCCCAGTCGAGAAAACTCGACTCCGCGGCCAGAGCTGGACCGGTAGTTGGGCGAAAAAACGAAGAAGTCGCGCCCCGCGGCGATTTGCCCCCAGGTTCCGTAGCCGGTGGTCCAGCCATCCAGCACGCAGGCTTCGGGCCCCCCGTGGATGTTCGTGATCAGCGGATACTGTTTGCCTTCTTCGTAGTTCACCGGATAGATCAGCACACCCTCGATGCTCAATCCATCGCGTGCGGCGAATTTGATGGTCTCTTGCTTTGCTAGTTGCACGCTTTCTAACCATCTGTTTGAAAAAGTCAATCGGGTCAATTTTTTATCCGACGAGTTGAAAATATGAAGCTCGCTGGGATATGCTGAAGTGTTTCCAGAGATTGCGAATGTCTCAGATTTGTGTTGGCTGAAAGATGAAAACGCAAGCAATCCAGCTTCGAGCAGAATCTTGCTTTCTTCGACTTTCTGGGCTATGGACTGGCTACGGATTGTCGTCCGGGTTCCCTCGTCGGAGCTATAAGCCAAAGTTTGCTCATCCAGCCACTCCACATGCGTAACATGGCCTTGAAAACCTGCCACAAGATTGGTGAGTTGTGCAAATGGCTGTTTTTTAGCAACTTCCGTGGCGAAGAGGCAGCCCCTGACAGGGTCGTTGATGTTTTCACCCGAGATGAAAGCCAAGAGTTTCCCATCTGGGCTCCAGGTCATTGGGCCCAGTTTTCCATGCTTGTCAACCAGCAGTTCCGTTTTTCCATTTCGCGGATCCAGCAAGTGGATTTCCCGGAACATGTAATCCTCGTCCACCAAGTAGTTTTCAGTAGTCTGGATGGCCAACATCTTGCCGTCAGGTTTCCATTCGAAGTCCCTGACAATCAGATTTTCCGTGACTTTCTTGGCCTCTTTTCCAACTTCCTGGATGTAAAGGTCGATCGTCGGAAGATTTTCCTCATAGACTTCTGCGTCAAAACCGCGATCATACAGCGGATGCCTGTAAGGAGCCGATTGGACAGTGTAGGCCAATTCGTTTTTGTTGGGATTCCAAGCGTAATCCAGGATCGAACCGCTCACTTGGGTCAAAGCTTCGGCGCTCGAGTTCGCTGCCGGCGAAATCCGATGGACTTGCGTTCCGCTTTCGTCGAGGGAGGAAAGAAAGCTGATGAACTTCCCTTCAAAGTCCCATGCGATATTCTGAATGTAAACATCCCCCGTGATAAGGCTTGTGCCAGAGTTCTTGTCAATGTCCCAGACATGCAACTCGGAGTTGTTTCTACCTCGATCAATCTCAACACCTTCGGGAACAATCTTCGTGAAGGCAATCTTGCTGCCATCGGGTGATATGACCGCTTCGTTCACAAACTGGATTTTTAACAAATCCATGACCGTGAAGACCGTTTGTTGCCCTAAAGAAACAAATGGCTTGGCCAAAAGTAGAAAAAGCAGGAGAGGAGAAAAAGTCTTTTTCATGATGCAAAATGATGGGTTGGGTTGGTGCTCGATTTTAGTTGTATTCGTCCCAGGCCTTGATGGCAATGTCCGATATGTCGAGCTTGCAAATGGCTATCAGAAAGGCGCTCGCCAAGCGGGCATCTGTAATCAACGGGATGTTGAAATCTACGGCACTCCGACGAATCATGTAGTCGTTGTTCAACTCCGTTTTCGAGAGGTTTTTGGGGATGTTGACCACCAAGTCGATTTTCTTTTCGCGGAGGTAGTCGAGCGTGTTCGGCTTTTTGTCCTCGTCGGGCCAGTGCAACACCGTCGCCGGAACTCCGTTGCTGGCAAGAAATTCTTGCGAACCTTTGGTGGCGAACAAATTGTATCCCTTGGCAACCAGCAGTCGCGCGCTGTTCAGAAGCTCAACTTTCGAGCGGGCAGGTCCAGTTGAAAACAGAATGTTTTTTTTGGGAATTCGATAGCCGACCGATAGCATCGCGTTCAGAAGCGCTTCGTAGTAGCCATCGCCGATGCACCCGACTTCGCCCGTCGAGGCCATGTCAACTCCCAAGACGGGATCGGCTTTTTGCAAGCGGGAAAATGAGAACTGCGGAGCCTTAACCCCGATGTGGTCCAAATCGAAGATGGACTTGTCCAACGACTCGACCTGCAAACCGAGCATGATTCGCGTGGCCAGGTCGATCAAGTCCGTTTTCAACACCTTGGAAACGAAGGGGAAACTTCTTGAAGCCCTCAAGTTGCACTCAATGACCTTGATTTCGTTGTCTTTGGCCAGAAATTGCATGTTGAAGGGGCCAGAAATCTGCAAGGCTGCCGCAATTTGCTTGGCGATGCGCTTGATCCGCCGAACCGTTTCAAAGTAAATCTTCTGCGGAGGGAACACAATCGTCGCATCACCCGAATGGACTCCTGCGAACTCGATGTGCTCCGAAATGGCATAGGCCTTCAGCTCGCCATTTTGCGCGACAGCGTCAATTTCGATTTCTTTGGCATGTTCGATAAACTCGGAAACGACGACAGGATGTTCTTTCGAAACCTTGGTCGCCAGCTTCAGGAATCCCTCAAGCTCATCCTTGTTCGAGACGACGTTCATCGCCGCGCCAGAGAGCACATAAGAAGGACGTACCAAAACAGGGAAGCCAATCCTTTCCACAAATTGACTGACTTCTTCAAAGTTTGTCAATTCTTGCCAGCGAGGTTGGTCAATTTCTAAACTATCCAACAGGCTTGAAAAGTGATGCCGATTCTCAGCCTGATCGATGAAAACGGGCGATGTTCCCAAAATTTTGACTCCATTCCGAAAAAGCCTTGGGGCAAGGTTGTTGGCAATCTGGCCACCGGTCGAAACGATTGTACCTTTCGGATTTTCAAGCTCAATGATGTCAAGAACCCGCTCGAATGAGAGCTCGTCGAAATAGAGCCGGTCACAGGAATCGTAATCGGTGCTCACCGTTTCCGGATTGTAGTTGATCATCACCGATCGGTAACCTTGTTTATGGACACTTTTAAGAGCGCTGACACTGCACCAGTCAAATTCTACGCTGCTCCCAATACGGTATGCGCCTGAACCTAAAACCACTACCGACTGGCTATCTTTTTCAAAGCTGATGTCGTGCGAACTCCCATTGTAGGTCAGGTAGAGGTAATTGGTCTGGGCCGGGTACTCGGCGGCAAGCGTGTCAATTTGCTTGACAACAGGCAGGATACCCAGCTCTTTGCGTTTTGCGCGAACCGCGAGCAGCTCTTTTTCCATGCCTCCTGCTTGTGTCGGATGCAAAACCCTTGCAATCTGGAAGTCAGAAAAGCCCTGTTGCTTGGCCGTTGTCAACAAGTCAACCGGAAGTTCATTGATTGAAGAGTGTTTTGAAATCGCCTGATTCGTGTCGAATATGCGTCGAAGTTTGACAAGGAACCATCGGTCGATTCGGGTCAATTCATGTATCTTGTCGATGCTGAAGCCAGCGGCGAAGGCGCTCGCGATGCTGTAGATCCGCATGTCCGTCGGTTCGGAGAGTGATTTCTCGATGTCCTCAAATTCCAAGTCGAGGTTGCCGACAAATCCGTGCGTTCCCTGTCCGACCATCCTAAGCCCTTTCTGGATGGCTTCCTCGAAGGTGCGCCCAATGGCCATGACTTCGCCGACACTCTTCATGCTGCTGCCAATCTCTTTCGAAACACCGTTGAATTTGTTCAAATCCCAGCGAGGGATCTTGCAAACGATGTAGTCCAAGGCTGGCTCAAAGAAGGCTGTCGTGGTCTTGGTAACCGAGTTTTTGAGCTCGTGAAGGCCATAGCCTAGGGCGAGTTTGGCCGCCACGAAGGCCAGCGGATAGCCGGTGGCCTTGGAAGCCAGCGCGCTAGAACGCGAAAGGCGGGCGTTGACCTCGATGACCCGGTAGTCTTCCGACGCTGGGTCGAGCGCGTATTGGACATTGCACTCGCCGACGATTCCGACATGCCTAACAATCTGGATCGAAAGCCGCCGCAGCTTGTGGTATTCGCTGTTGCTCAAGGTCTGCGAGGGCGCGACTACGATGCTTTCGCCGGTATGGATTCCCAGCGGATCGAAGTTTTCCATGTTGCAGACTGTCACGCAGTTGTCAAATTTGTCGCGGACAACTTCGTACTCTACCTCTTTCCAGCCCTTCAGCGATTCCTCGACAAGAATCTGCGGAGAATAGGAGAACGCCTTCTCCGCCAATTTTTCGAGCTCGGGCATGTTGTAGCAAAAGCCACTGCCTTGACCACCAAGCGTAAAGGCCGCCCTGACAATGACAGGAAACCCCAAAGTCGCTCCCGCCTCCAAGGCTTTGGCGACATTCGTAACGGCGATGCTCTTGGGAGTCTTGACGTCGATTTTTCGCAAATTGTCCGCAAAAATTTGACGGTCTTCCGTCATGACAATGGCATCGACCTGGGTTCCCAACACTTCGACATTGTGCTTTTTGAGCACACCGCTTTGGTGCAGCTCCACGCCACAGTTGAGGGCCGTTTGCCCTCCAAAAGCGAGCAGAATTCCATCCGGCTGCTCTTTTTCAATTACCTTTTCAACAAAGTAAGGAGTTACAGGAAGAAAGTAAACCCTATCCGCCACATCCTCCGACGTTTGAACCGTCGCGATGTTCGGGTTGATCAGCACCGATCGGATACCTTCTTCCTTCAAGGCCTTCAAAGCCTGCGAACCAGAATAATCGAACTCGCCCGCTTCGCCAATTTTCAGCGCCCCCGAGCCCAGGACTAATATTTTTTTGATTTGTTTTGATTGCATCGAGTTATTGTGTTTTGGTTTCCAATTGTTTTCAGGCTTGTTGCTTTTTCTTCTTGTACTCCTCGATGGTCTGGATGAAGTCATCGAAGAGAAATTCGGTGTCAGTGGGGCCGCTTGATGCCTCCGGGTGGAATTGCGTGGAGAAGAATGGCTTTTCCACATGCTTCATTCCCTCATTCGTCTGGTCATTCAGGTTGATGAAGAGCGGTTTCCATTCTGCCGGAAGTGTTTCATTGTCAATGGCATAGCCATGATTCTGCGAAGTGATGAAGGCCCGGTTGGTCCCCACTTGCAAGACCGGTTGGTTGTGGCTGCGGTGCCCATACTTGAGCTTGTAGGACTCGGCGCCAGCGGCAAGCGCCATGAGCTGGTTGCCCAGGCAAATCCCGAAGATGGGCTTGTCGGTGGTGAAGGCTTTTTGCAGGTGTGCGATGGTCATGTCGCATCGCTTCGGGTCGCCAGGGCCATTCGACAGGAACAAACCGTCATATGACATTGTGGAAAAGTCATGGTTCCAGGGTACACGAATCACTGTTGTGTTTCTTTTTACCAAGTTTCTTATGATGTTGAATTTGACACCACAGTCAACCAATACAACCACATGTTCACCATCGCCATAGGTAACCGGCTCGGTGCAGCTCACCTGCTCGACAAGGTTGTGAAGGTTAGGATCTTCAAAATCAAGGTCTTGGTCCTCGAAAACGATTTTACCCTTCATGGACCCTTTTTCGCGCAAGAGTTTGGTTATGGCCCGTGTGTCAATTCCAAAAATGCCAGGTGTTTCCGATGATTTCAGCCAATCGCCGAGGCTTTGGTTCGCGTTCCAGTGGCTATACTCCTCACTGTAGTCGCTGATGGCCAGCCCAGCGATGTGCAATTTGTCGGACTCGAAGTAGCGCAGCAGATCCGTGTCGGACTCGTGGCCAGGAACGCCATAATTTCCGATTAGGGGAAATGTCAGAACCAAAATCTGGCCTTTGTAGGACGGATCGGTAAGGCTTTCGGGGTAGCCTGTCATGGCAGTGCAAAAGACCACTTCGCCTGCCACTGAACCAGGGTGGCCAAAACTTTTGCCTGGGAAGATGCTTCCATCTTCTAGCACCAGTTGGATGTTATTCATTGAATTGTGTTTTATTTTTTTGAAGAATGTATTGGCCAAGTTTTCGCACAAAAAAAAGGCCAGCTCTTCTTGGAAAGAGTCGGCCTTTTTACCATATGAAAACCGTGCGCCAGTCAATTCGACCGGAGTTTTGGAAGTGGAAAGTGGGACAAGAGCAACTCCTTGTTGGCAGTGTCCGTTAGGTTTGTTCGAGCAATTCTTTTCAAGCCAGGATCTTGCATGGTCGTTGTATCTCGTCCAAAAGTATGAAAAATGGCGTTTGTTGACGGATGATCATTCAAAAAAATCACAACTAACTGTTTACCAGCAAATTGTATTATCTAGCCATTTCGTTCAGCTTTGCAAAATAGATCTTTATCAAGGCGGCATCTTCTCGGTAGATGTCTTTGTAAAAAGTCAGGTTGCCAAAGGCGTCGGCTAGGCACGACTGGTAGCGGATTAGAATTGGGATGGGGTGTCGAAATGCTATGTTTCTGCTGATGTGCTTTTCAATGATTTGGCCAAGCGAATCCTGGTCAACGGGATGCTGTTCGCGTTCCAGCAGGTATTGAGCGAAGTCCACCGGATCTTGCAGGCGGACGCAGCCATGGCTGAAAGCCCGGATGGTTCGTTCGAAATAGCTCTTGGCCGAAGTGTCGTGAAGATAAACACCATATTGACTAGGAAACATGAAAACAATCGAGCCCAACGCGTTGCCTCTCCCCGGTCCTTGCGCGATTTTGTAGTTGAAATTGGACGGCGAAAGGCTTTCCCAATCCACTTCGCTGACTGCCACCTGGCTGTTTTGGGCATCAAACACCATGTAGTTATTTCTCCGCAAATAGTCCGGGTCATTCTTGATGGTTCCTAGCATTTCGTGTGTTGATATGCTGTTTGGAACATACCATGTCGGGTTGGCGATCATGTATTCGATTTGGCTGGTCAGCAATGGGGTTCGGAGGTAGGGAAGGCCGACCACGACCCGATGCACCCGCACGACGCAGCCCACTTCAACGAAGCTGAGCTGGTAAGAAGGGATGTTGACCAGCACGAATGAGTCGGGCAAGGTTTTTTCCCAACGGAGCCGCTCAAGGTTCACCACGATTTGGCGATAGCGGTCATATGTGTTGATGGTCAATGCTTCGCGTGTGTTCGGCCCGATGCGTCCATCCACTTCGATGCCATGTGCCTTCTGAAATTTCATCAGGGCCGAAAGCAGGGCCACCGAGTCTTCGGTCGCCGTAGGGGCAAGAAATCGGAAGCGAACCAGAAGATTCGCGGCTTCTTGGTAGGATTTCAAAGAGTCAAGGTTGGGGTCGGTTAGCCGCAGCGAATCATTGAAAATGTCTTGCTCAACAAGATATTTTGACAAAGCGTGTTGAAGGTTTCTATACGCGGGATTTCGAGGTTGTATTTCGAGGTAACTTTCTCGAAAATTGTTTTGCCGAAGAGAAGTTGAAAGATGGTTTGTTAACTCTGCTGAAGTCGATGAGCTTGTGTACTGGTAAATGCTCGAATCTGGGATAAGCAGGCCGTTCTCCAGATTGCGCATGAGGCGAAAGCTTCCATCCGTCAGCAAGGCATCAAACCTTGCCCGGATGGAAAGGTCATTTTGTTGCTGGTTTTGTGTTTCAATTCGCAGTTTCAATTGAGTAAGCTCTTCAAAGTGATACATTTCTGGCATAAAGCCAAACTGGGCGGCGTCTTGTATCACCGAAAGCATTTCAGCGGCTTGGGGCTTGAGCGCGTTGCCGAAGGTCCATGCGGCATGGAAATCTTCGGCCTCATAAAATGATTCGACCAGTTCCAACTCCTTCAGATTCATGTCTTTGAGATAGAGCTGGCGCATTTGGCCGAAGTAGTTTTGAAGGAGCGTTCGCAGCTCGTGCGCTTGGTTGTCAACCGCGGAGCTTCCATCTTCATGTGAATATCGCTTGATGGAGGCTTCTCGGCAAGATGACATTGTCAAGAATGTCAGAATTGTTAGAAAAAAATATGATGTTTTCATTCTCATTCAAATTGTTTCGAAATATTCGAGGTTCGCTGACTTGCCAGCCGCCTCGCTTCTTTACAATGTACCCAATCCTTTGCCCAAAAGCAAATGGGAAAAGCTTGATTGCCCCTTTCTTTATTTGACTTTTTTCTTTTTCGCGTCGCGATAATTTTTTCCACCCTTTCGCATCCCGGCGACAAATCCAGCATGGGTTTTGGCTTGGCATTATCAATTGCCATTTTTTTTTAACTTTAGGAATCGAACCAATAGAAGCGAGCTATCCGATGCCAGTATATCGACTAACGGAACACCTGATTTTCCCCCATCCGAGCGAGGCCGAGGAGGGATTGTTGGCCATTGGCGGCGATTTGAGCATGGAGCGTCTGCTCCTGGCCTATTCCAATGGCATCTTCCCTTGGCCGCACGAGGGGCTGCCGATGTTGTGGTGGTCCTTGGATCCGCGCATGGTGTTGCCGCTTTCGGAGTTCAAGCCTTCCAAAAGCCTTAGGCAGACCATCCGGCGCAAAAAATTCGAGGTCAAAGTCGATACGGATTTTGAGGGCGTCATTTACTCCTGCGCTGACGTGGAGCGCAAAGGTGGCGGCGGGACCTGGATTTCGGACGAAATCATCGATGCCTTCATCAACCTTCACCACGAGGGTTTCGCGCATTCCATCGAAACCTACCGGGATGGTGAATTGGTCGGTGGTTTGTATGGTGTTTCGATGGGTGGCTTTTTTTCGGGAGAGTCGATGTTCCATCTCCAGACAGACGCTTCGAAGGTGGCTTTCTACTATCTGGTTGAAATCCTCAAGCAGTGGAACTTTCATTTCATTGATGCCCAGCAGCCTACGGATCACTTGTCCAGCCTTGGCGCCCGTCCCATTGTGCGGGAAGAGTTTCTGGATAGGCTCCACGAGTCCATGCAGGTGGATACGATTCGTGGTAATTGGGGAAAATTGATACAGCACAATTTCCGACCCCAATAAGGTAAAAAAGCGCCATGTGAACCTTCACATGGCGCTATCAGTCAAATATTTGATGTGATCATTCACGCACTGCCTCAACAGCGTTTCGGAGCCTGTCAGTAACTTGTTCGGCTACGACTCCGAGCCTCTCGTTCTGGATCATGCCCATGGCCACGATGGGGTTGATGGCAGAGATTTCGACTTTGCCGTCTTCATGTTGTTGCACCGCGACGCTGCAAGGAAGCAGGGCGCCAATGTTGGGCTCGGCTTGGATGGCTTCAAAGGCGAATTTGGGGCTGCAAGCACCGAGGATGCGATAGGCGCGGAAGTCGATTCCCAATTTATTTTTGAATGTGTTTTGTACGTCGATATCCGAAAGTACTCCAAAACCTTGTTCTTTGAGTTTTTCAGTGATTTCAACGATGGCTTGGTCGAAGGGAAGGCTGGTTTTTTTGCTGAAATGGTAGTCCATGATAATTGTTGTTGGTTGATGCGCGAAGATAGCGCTTTTTCAAATCCGTTGTCCTCCTTTGGGAATGGCCAGATTCAAGGAGAGCGGGGCGATGGATACCTGGAGACCGTCTTCGAAGCGAGCTGGTTCGCCGTCAACGTGCGCCAAAAGCGCTTCGCCGTCTTGTGAGGAAACGATCACGGAAGATGTTTGATAGATTTTCATATATCGACTGGTGCTTATGCTGTCCGTGAAAAGTTTCGCGGCCAGGATGGGTGCGGCCACGAGGGGGAATTTGGACAGTATGGCCATGTCGATCAAGCCATCTTGCAGGCTGGCGCTTGGCGCGATGCGCGCGTTGTTGCCAAATTGGCTCGAATTGGCGAAACTTATCGCAAAGGCTTCTACGTCAATATCTTGGTTGTTGAATCTTAGTCTGTATTTTTGAGTCTCGTACCGGTTGAACTCTCTGGCGGTGATGCGGGTGTAGGCGGCAAGCCCTCTCTTGGGGCTATGCGCGAAGAGGTGCCCCACATGGGCATCGAAACCAATGCCGGAGACGTTTAGGGATAACCTGTCGTTGAGCAGCAAGGTGTCAATGCGCTGGATTTCATAATTTGATAGCAGCCCGATTGCGTTTTCCATTCCCATAGGAATCCTCAAGTGCCGGGCAAGGCCGTTTCCCGAGCCCAAGGGCAAAATGCCCATCGGGCAAGGACCTTTCAGCAATCCGGCGGCAACCTCGTTCACGGTTCCGTCTCCGCCGACGGCCACAACCAGGTCGGACGTTTGGGCCGATGCTCTTGCCAAGTCAGTGGCGTGTCCAGGCGCTTGGGTATGAAGCAGTTGTATTTCGATTTTCTGCTTGTCGGCATGCCTGCCGATCAGCTCTTCAATCTTGGTTTTCCGTTGGGTTCCAGCCTTTGGATTGATGATGAAGGTGATTTTTGGTTTCATTTTTCAATTTGTTTGGCTGGTTCGTTCCAATCAATTTTGCGAATGTGGTAATAGAGGCCCGCAAGGGAGGAAAAAACATTCAAAAGGTAGAAGCCGAAGGCAATGGCCACTGCCTTGTTGGGGTCGAGGGCAAGCCATTCGGCGCCAAGGAAGAAGGTCGCCTCGCGGGCGCCAAGGCCGCCGATGCTGATGGGCAGGGCCGATACCACGGACGAGACCATGAAGACAAAGGCCAGGGAAAGTTGCGAATCGTCGTAGCGAAAGGCATAGGCCACAAAAGCAACAGAAAGAATTTGAAGCACTTGGACAAAAAGAGAAAGCAGGATCCCTTTTGTTCGTCCGGCCATGTGCTTGGGCCAGAGCCAGCCCAGCAGCCAGAAGCCTGCAAACACCCCGAGCGGCAGCACCAGCCACGCGGCCCAGCGCCAGGGCAAGGCCAAGGGTAGGAGAGGGGCCAAGGCCAGCAGCATGAGGCCCAGGGCCATGACGCCAATGGCCCTATCCAACACGACAGCCCCTGTAAGGAGCTTTACCGAAGCACCCCGTTTTTTGTTCAGCAAAAACACTTTGTAGCCATCCCCGCCGATTCCGCCCGGCAGGAAGAAGTTGTAGAACATACCCAGCCAGTACAGCTTCAGGTTTTGTATCGGACTGATTTGCAAGCCTATGCCACGAAAATAGTCGTTCAGCCGAATGGCGGAAGCCACTTTGGAGAGCATGTAGAGCAGGAACGCGGGAATGAAGGCGGCCCAGCGGCTCGCGCCGAGCAGCTCCACCAGTTTAGGCCAATCGAGCTGCCAGTAGAGGAAAAATAGCGCGGCGGCAGTTACTCCTATTTTCAGCAGCAGCGCCAGGCTTTTTTTTAGGCTGTCCTTGTTCATGCGGTTGGACTGTTGGTGGGCTTATCCAAACATCCTGTTTTCAGCAAGTTCGATTTTTTTTTTGTGAAGGTGTTCAGCCCCAGAAACCAGGCTTGCGCACGATAAGCCGAACACCCGAAGCGAAAGCAGGTTTCGGTTCGGGTGTTCGGTTGGCAGTTTGGAGCGCGAGGGCTTAGTCCTCTTTGGGGGAGTTCAAATCGTCGTCCTCCTCCTCGATGATTTCTTCCTCGACGATTTCGTCTTGGGCTTCCAAGTCAGCCTCCAAGATTTCGGGAACGGTGCTATCATCCGGATTTTCAAGGGCTGTGAGCACTTCGGTGTTGTCGATTTCATCTTCATCGAGGCTGATTTTGGCCACGGATGCAATGTTGTCGTTCGCGTTGAGGTTGATCAGGCGCACGCCTTGTGTGGCGCGGCCTTGGCTCTTGATGGAACCGACGGCCAGGCGCAGCGTGAGGCCCGAGTGGTTGATGATCATCAGGTGGTCATTGTCCGTTACGCTCTTGATGGCGATCATTTGCCCGGTCTTGTCGGTGACTTTCATGGACATGATGCCTTTGCCGCCGCGTTTTGTGACACGGTATTCTTCGAGGGGCGAACGCTTTCCGTAGCCGTTTTGTGAGACCACGAGAATGTCTTCCTTGTCCTTGCCCATCGCGACCATGCCAATGACCTCGTCGCCTGCTTCGAGGCGGAAACCGGTAACGCCGGACGCGCTGCGGCCCATGGAGCGCACGTCCTGCTCCGAGAACCGGATGGCCTTGCCGGAGCGGGCGCCCAGCAGAATTTCGTCGGTGCCGGAAGTCAGGCGGGCGTCGATGAGCAGGTCGTCCTCGCGGATGGTCGTCGCGATGATGCCGTTGGCGCGCGGGCGCGAGTAGGCGGCCAGGGGCGACTTCTTGACGATGCCGTTCTTGGTGGCCATGACGATGTAGTGCGAGTTGGTAAACTCTTGGTCGTCAAGGGGTTTGGTCAGGTTGATGTAGGCGCGGACGTTGTCGTCCTGCTCGATGTTGAGCAGGTTCTGGATGGCCCGGCCTTTTGAGTTCTTGGATCCTTCGGGGATTTCATAGACCTTGAGCCAGAAGCACTTGCCCTTCTCGGTGAAGAACAGCATGGTGTTGTGCATCGAGGCCACGAAAAGGTGCTCGAGGAAGTCCTCGTCGCGGGTCTCGCTGCCTTTCGAGCCTTTTCCGCCGCGGCCTTGGGTGCGGTACTCGGCCAGCGGTGTGCGCTTGATGTAGCCCAGGTGCGAGATGGTGATGACCATGTCCTCGTCGGCGTAGAAGTCCTCGGGGTTGAAATCCTCGGACGAATAGACGATCTCGGTGCGCCTGGCGTCGCCGAAGCGTTCGCGCAGCTCGATGAGCTCCTCCTTGATGACGCCCATCTGGCGTTCGCGTTTTTCGAGGATTTCCTTGAAATCGGTGATTTGTGCCATGATTTCCTTGAACTCCTCGATGGTTTTTTCGCGCTCGAGCCCGGTGAGCTTTTGCAGCCTCATGCTGAGGATGTCTTTGGCTTGGAGTTCAGAGAGTTGGAAGCGTTCCATGAGGCCGTTCTTGGCGTCGTCGGTGCTGTGTGATGCGCGGATGAGGGAGATGACCTCGTCGAGGTGGTCCAGGGCGATGAGCCTACCTTCGAGGATGTGGGCCAGCTCTTCGGCCTTGCGCAGGTCGAACCGGGTGCGGCGCATGATGATTTCGTGGCGGTGGTCCACGAAGGAGACGATGAGCTCCTTGAGGTTCAGGAGCTTGGGCCGTCCGGCGACCAGGGCGATGTTGTTGACGCTGAAGGAGCTCTGGAGCTGGGTCTGCTTGAAGAGGTTGTTGAGCACGACGTTGGCCACCACGTCGTTCTTCAGGGCGAAGACGATGCGCATGCCGCTGCGGTCGGACTCGTCGTTGGCGTGGACGATACCCTCGATTTTCTTTTCGTTGACCAGATCCCCCACCTTCTTGATGAGTTCGGCCTTGTTGACCATGTAGGGGATTTCGGTGATGATGATTTTCTCGCGCCCGCTGGGGTTGGTCTCGATGTGGGTCTTGGCCCGGACGACGATGCGGCCTTTGCCGGTGAGGTAGGACTGGCGGACGCCTTCGTAGCCGTAGATGATGGCCCCGGTGGGGAAGTCGGGCGCCTTGACATGCTGCATGAGCTCCTCGATGCTGACTTCCGCGTTGTCGATGTAGGCCACGATCGCGTTGACGATTTCGATGAGGTTGTGGGGGGGCATGTTGGTGGCCATGCCCACGGCGATGCCCGATGCGCCGTTGACCAGCAGGTTGGGCAGGCGGGTGGGCAGAACGCTGGGCTCCTCGAGGCTGTCGTCGAAGTTGAGCTGCATGTCCACGGTCTCCTTGTCGATGTCCTTGAGGGTCTCCTCGGCGATCTTGGTCAGGCGCGCCTCGGTGTAGCGCATGGCCGCGGGGCTGTCGCCGTCGATGGAGCCGAAGTTGCCTTGGCCGTCCACCAGGGTGTAGCGAAGGGACCAGGGCTGGGCCATGCGGACCATGGCCATGTAAACGGAGCTGTCGCCGTGGGGGTGGTACTTGCCCAACACTTCACCCACGATACGGGCCGACTTCTTGTAGGGCCGGTTGGACCAAAGGCCGAGGTCGCTCATGCCGAAAAGCACCCTGCGGTGTACGGGTTTGAGGCCGTCGCGGACGTCGGGCAGAGCCCGGGCCACGATCACCGACATGGCGTAGTCGATGTAAGCCGACTTCATCTCCTCTTCAATCTGTATCCTGACTATTTTTTCTTCTTCAGCCATTTTGTCTTTCGTTTTGTGGGAAGCCCTGGGCGCTTGTTTATCAGGCGAATCTAGCCCGGGGGCTTTGGGTTTTGGTTCAATTGGCTCGCTAAAGTAATCATTTTGGCTGAACATCGGGGGGCTTGTCCCTATATTTTCAGTCGAATATCCAAAGCGGATTTTTCAAAAAAAAACCTTCCCGCAGTTGGGCCGTTGTCCCGAAAATCTTAAATTTGCTCAAACAGCAATTCTCTTAGTTCTTCTTTTCACACGTTACATGTTTTCTAACGAGCTCCCGTGACCACGACATTCAGGCTTTGCTTGGGCCTGCCGTCCCGCCGAGGGTGGCTTGACCATGTTTGTCATGACGTGGCCACGTGTTTCTTTTCTTTTTTCAAACACGAACAACAACCAAGCAGTGATGAAATCCAAGATTGTAGGCGTGGGCCACTATGTGCCTGACAACGTCGTTACCAATGCCGACCTCGAAAAAATGATGGACACCAGCAGCGACTGGATCATCGAGCGAACCGGAATCCAAGAGCGCCGCTGGGTTGTCCCTGGTCAGGACACCAATTCCGGCATGGCCATCAAGGCCAGCCACATGGCCCTCGAGCGCGCCGGGCTTTCCCCCAGCGACATCGACTTCATCGTCTTCGCGACCCTCAGCCCCGAGTACTTCTTCCCCGGCCCCGGCGTAACGTTGCAGCACGAGATGGGCATGGACACCGTCGGGGCGCTCGACATTCGGGCGCAGTGCTCGGGCTTCATCTATGGCCTCTCGGTGGCCGACCAGTACATCAAGTCGGGCATGTACAAGAACATCCTGGTCGTGGGTTCCGAAGTCCAGAACATCGTGCTCGACAAGACCACCCGCGGCCGCGGCACGGCCGTCCTTTTCGGCGACGGGGCTGGCGCCGCCGTGCTGCAGCCCAGCCGCGACGGCCAGTCGGGCATCCTTTCGACCCACTTGCACTCGCAGGGCGAGCACCGCGACCTGCTCTGCCTCAAGGAGCCCGGCGCCACGGGCGAGCGCTTCATCAACCAGGGCCTTGAGCAGAGCATGGACATCTACCCCATCATGGACGGCCCCGCCGTCTTCAAGCACGCCGTCACCCGCTTCGACGAGGTCATCCGCGAGTCGCTGGAAGCCAACGGGATGCAGCCTTCCGACATTGACCTTTTCGTGCCCCACCAGGCCAACCTCCGCATCTCGCAGATGGTGCAGCGCAAGCTCCGCCTGCGCGACGACCAGGTCTTCAACAACATCCAGCGCTACGGCAACACCACCGCGGCCACCATCCCCATCGCCCTGAGCGAGCTCTGGGAACAGGTAAGGCTACAGCCGGGCAAGATCATCTCCCTGGCCGCCTTCGGCAGCGGATTCACCTGGGCCTCCGCCCTCATCCGCTGGTAATTCCGCGCCTCTCCGTCGTCGAGCCTCCCCGGTGTACAAAATCCTGGGAGGCTCGTCGAACATTTTGCCAAGTTGCTTTCAAAAGCATCAGGAAAAACATTTTCGAAGTTGTGGTATGAAAAGTTGAGGTCTTCGGCAAACAAGATTCGGGAATGGATTGTATTTCAATGCTTTGTTGCAAAGGTTTTTTCAATTGGTGCTCTCGGCGTTCATCCCTTTTTCAAATTTAACACGACACTGGCGGTTGCGGCGTTTCTCCTTCGGGCGTTCGCCTGTCGCAGGATTATTTCGCCCCTTCAGGGCTTGGGTCGTTGGTGGGCGTGTTGTCAATGGGCTTCACCCATTGCTATGGTATTTTGCCCTTTCAGGGCTTTTCGGGCGATGGTTGGCGGTTCAATGGGCTTCTGCCATTGCTATGATATTTCGCCCTTTCAGGGCTTTTGCGGGCGATGGTTGGCGGTTCAATGGGCTTTACCCATTGCTATGGTATTTCGCCCTTTCAGGGCTTTTTCGGTCGATGGTTGGCGGTTCAATGGGCTTCACCCATTGCTATGATATTTCGCCCTTTCAGGGCTTTTGCGGTCGATGGTTGGCGGTTCAATGGGCTTCACCCATTGCTATGGTATTTCGCC
>JAIFMG010000057.1 GCA_020048645.1 Bacteroidota bacterium
TACTAACGCAAATATACCTAAATAATTACCGTATTTTTTCATGGTGCAATGTAAGCATTTCTTTTTGTCCCACTATTAAGGAATAGAACAATAATTCAATCAGCATATCAATTATTTTGATTATTTAGTTTATCATAAATATTAATTCGCTCTTCATATAACATTTCAGCGATTTTAGCAAAATTTTCATCTTTTATCCCATCTTCTTCGGCTTTCATTGAAATAGTATCTATAATGCTACCTAACTCAGTGGCTTTCATTAAATATGAACCTACTTTTTCGTATGCAATTTGATTATCCAAAATTAAATTACTCAATTTATTAAACATATAATTACTGTGTGAAGTCATAATAATTTTGACTTTTAGATTCAACAAGTTACAGAATATTTCTAATAGTTTGACTTGAATTTCCGGATGTAAATGTGCTTCTGGTTCCTCTATAAAAATTATATTGTATCGATCTACTGGCTTGACTTCTCTAATATAAAACGACATCCGACTATCGTCTTTCAGATTTATAATATATTTTAAATAAGCAACGATTGGTGCTATCTCAGAAATCATTGATGAAGTAAAAGATAAATCCAATTCCATATCAAGATTTGATGGAGAGAATACAATTTTTTTAGTCTCCTTATTAAATAAAACCTGCCCTTTCAATATATCTTTTTCTATTTCAGAAACTATCGCAGAAAAAGTTTTATTTATTTTTGTTGAGATATTTGACAAATATAAAAAATAGTCAGAAACAGGTTCAGAAATGTTAGGAAGCTCAATACGATTACTCAAAAAGTTTCTGCTTTTTGACAATTCTGCAATTACCGCACTAAAAGTGCTGAGAGCTTGATATAATCCAGACCGAGATGCAGGTAAAAAGTAAATATTATTTATCACGGAAATTAATTCATTCTTGAAGCTAGAATAAAATCGAATCAATACATCACCAAAAATATCTAATCTGCTGTTTTTTTTATTTAGAAACATTACAATTTTATCATCAGAAATTTTTGGTTGTCGATTTGAATTTATCGGTTTTAAATAAATAGGCTTATAAAATTTCAAATCGCTAATAATTAAATTATTGTTATTATTAGTAGAAATACAAAATTGAAAATCTTTATAAAATAACTCGATGGTTAACGGTTTTTTCGTAAATCTATTTGATAATGTTTCAATAGATGAAAACGAATTTGTAAAGGACTTTTCTAAATTTTCAATAATTGCTTGAGTAATTATTCGTTTGAACAAGTCCTCAATTTCTTTTGTAATTTCAAGTTCTTCTTTATTGCTCTTGGTATTCTTTAATATTTCAGTCTCATATTCATCTACAAGTTTAAAAAAAGGTGATCGCCTTTTTAAATCTTCTTTATTACCTTCCTGCCGACGAAAATAGAAATAATCCATTTCGAAAGAATTCCTATTGAAATTTTCGCTAGTTAAATTCTTTATAATTAAATATATAGCTGTAATAGCATAAGATTTCCCAATGTTATTTTTTCCAAATATTACATTAAAGTCTTTTGATAAGTCAAAATCAAATGCTGATATTGGACCTAAGTTTTTAATTGATATTTTCATGTCTTAAATTTTATTGGGACAAATATAATCAATTATTATTCACATCGAATATTTAAATCGATTTAGGACTCTGGCTAACATGAAAATTTTATGCTACCTAACGAATTCAAATTCGTGATCGAAATCTGGTCCATTGCGTGCGACATCATTCCTTCCAACATCCTAAATTCAAACTCAAAAGCACCATTGCGCAGGTAGGAATCCAATGCACTACGCCAGAAGCTGCGCCAATCCGTCAACCTTTCGAATCGTAAGGCTTTGGAAGTTCGGCAGCCGACTTTGGCCCTGGACGTCCGCGATTTTGAAGAGCAGCCTGTTCATCGGGTTTGAAATTGACGATAGCCAAAGTTACAAACAAAACTTCGAAAAGCAAGCGCCGGGAGGATTTTTTTGACCTCGCGGGCGCGTTGTGCTTCGGGGCGCGTTGGAGTGCCATAAACGGTTGGTTGTCAAGAAGTCTGCGCTCGGGGTCGTCTTCCTCGGATTACGCAGGGCTGCGAAGGGGCGCGGGCTTGCTGGGGCGGAGGTGCTTTGTCGCTTGGCGGAAACCTTTATCAAGATAGGACAATCCAGCCCTATCGGCTTGTGTTGGATAGCGCGTGGATGTACGCCAAAACCGGAAGCCTTCGCGGGAGAGCGCGAAGCCGCTGGCGCATCAGCCCACAAGCCGCTTGATCTCGATCTGGGCGTCCAGCCAGGTGCTGTCGATCTTGGCCACCATGCTCGGGATGGAGGCCAGGTTCTCCTTTTTCTTGCACAGCATCTCGATGTGCTTGGCCGTGGAGTACAGGTCCCTGATGCCCAGATAGTTCAAGGTTGTCTTCAACTGGTGCGAGATGGTCTGCACCCGCTCCCAGTCTTCCATCTTGGCGAACTTCTTGAGCTCGACGAGCTGCTTGGGCACCTGCGTGAGGCAGAGCTTGAGGATGCGGGCGATCTTGGGGCGGTTGTGCTTGTACATCTTGTTGAGCGAGTCCAGGTTGATGTGGACCAGGTCTTCCGACTGCCAGGGATTTTCGAGGTCGAAATCCCTTTCGGGCTGCTGCATCTTGTTCTTCCCGGTGAGCTGCTCGATGCTCAGGAACAGGCGGTCGGGGTCGAAGGGCTTGGTCATGTAGTCGTTCATGCCGATGCGCAGGCATTCCTCCTTCTCCTCCTTCATGGCGTGTGCCGAAAGGCCGAGGATGGGCACTTCGCACTTGGGATGCTCGAGCTTGGTGCGGATGATCTCGGTGGCCTCCATGCCGTCCATCTTCGGCATCTGGATGTCCATGAGCACGATGTCGTAGTCTTTGCCCTTGATGCGGGCAATGGCCTCGAAGCCGTTCTCGGCCACGTCGATCTCGACTTTCTCGTTGAAGGAGTGGATGGTGTCGATGGCCAGGGTCTGGTTGATCTGGTTGTCCTCGACCAGGAGCACGCGCAGCTCGTCGAGGCTGGAAGTGTTGGCCGGCTGGAGGTTGCGGGGCTCCTGGACGTGGGTGCCGTCGCCCTTGCGGAACTCGAGCTCGAAGGAGAAGGTGCTGCCCACGCCGACCTCGCTCTCGACCGCGATGGTGCCGCCCATGTTCTCGACGAGCTTCTTGACGATGGAAAGGCCCAGCCCGGTGCCGCCGAACTTGCGGTTGATGTCGATGCCGGCCTGGGTGAAGTCGTTGAAGATGTCGCCGAGCTTCTCGCCCGAGATGCCGATGCCCGAGTCGATGACGTTGAACTCGAGCCGGACCTTGTCCTCGACCTCCTCCACCAGGTTGATCACCAGGCGGACCATGCCCTCGCTGTCGGTGAACTTGATGGCGTTGCCGATGAGGTTGACGATGATCTGGCTCAGGCGCAGGGGGTCGCCAAACACGAAGTCGGGCGTCATGGGGTCGCGGAAGAACTGTATCTTGACCTGCTTCTCGGCGGCCTTGATTTTCAGGCTGTTGATGATGTTGTTGATGAGCTTGGGGAAGTCGTACTCGATGTTCTCGAAGGTGAACTTGCCCGCCTCGATCTTCGAGAAGTCGAGGATGTCGTCGATGAGCATGAGCAGGTTGTCGCTCGAGATCTTGATGTTGTTGATGTACTGGCGCTGCTTGGGCGAAAGCTCGCTCTTGATGAGCAGGTTGACGAAGCCGTTGATGGCGTTCAGGGGCGTGCGTATCTCGTGGCTGGTGTTGGCCAGGAAGAGCTCCTTGGAGTTGGCCGTCTTCTGGATGGCCTGGTAGGCGAGCTCCAGCTCCTGCTTCTGGGCGTTGATCAGGTCGAAGGCGTCCTTGATTTCCTGCCGCTGGTAGCGCGACTTGCGGATGGACAGCTCCAGCTCGGCCTTCTGCTTCTGGATGGTGCCCAGGGCCTTCTGGAGCTTGACGTGCTGGCTGCTGGCTTTCTTGAAGGCCTTGACCAGCTCGTTGTGCTTCTGCTGTATCTCGGAATTGGCCAGCACGAGCTGCCCGTTGATTTCCTTGAACTGGTGGGTGCGCTCCTGCACCAGGCCTTCCAGGCGCGCGTTGGTCTCCTCCTTGAGCCGGTTCAGCTCCTCGAGGTTGCGGATGGCCTCTTCGTTGGACTGCGAGAGCTCCTTCTTGACGCGGTTGAGGAAGCCCACCGAGATGAGCAGCACGCTGGCGCCCGTGCCGGCTTTCAGGGTCAGGTGGCGGGTGCCGCTGTCGAAGTCCATCTCGAACATGAAGATGGACGAGCCCGCCAGCAATGCGGCCAGTCCCAGCCCAAAAAGCAGTTTTTCGAGCCGATCGGCCACCTCGGACACGCTGCACGCGACCAGGACGTAAGCCGTGCTGGCCGCGGCCAGCGCGAAGCTCAGCAAGGCGGCCGCTGGGCGCGGCAAAGCCTCCACGAAGACCATGACCAGCGCCAGCGAGAGGATGGCCAAAAAGGCGTTCCCCAATTGGAAACCTTTGCGGCTCAGACTCTTGACCTCGAAAAAAGCCAGGCCGAAGCGCAAAAGGGCGAAGACCGTCAGCAGGGGCAGAGCCTGCCGCATCATCCGGTTCAGGCCGGGCAGACCGGGCCAGAAATACTGGAAGGCGAGCCCATCGACCGTGAAGTTGAACAAGGCCAGGAACGAGAAAAACAGCAGAAGCATGTTGTTGTGCCGCATGTCGCCCACCACCAGCAGGAAGACCAGGATGCTGACCACGATGGTGAAGATGACCCCATAGTATAGCCCGAAGCCGATGTAATCGCGGATGGTCTTGTGGGTGTGCGCAAGGGGCGTGTAAACGGAAAGCGCGAGAGGCCCCCGCTCCTTGGCCGCCTGCAGCCGGAGCAGGAAGCTGACCGTGCTGCTCGCCGGAATCTCGAAGGTGAAGGAGTAGCGCCGGTTGGCCATGTCGCGCTCATCGAAAGGCAGGTCGTCGCCCAAGGCATCCACCAGGATGGCGTTCGAGGCCTGCACGTTGCGGTGCAGCTCGACCCTTCCCCACCCGCCCCGGCCCAGCTCCAGCACCCGGGTAACGGTCTTGTTGTTCAGGTTTTTGAGATTGAACCACAGCCAAACGTCGCGCGTGTCAAAGTGGTGATCGGCCGGCAGGTCCGAAAAAGAACCCAGACGGCGGGTGATGTCGTTGATGGTCAGGCTGGCCGAGCTGTCGGGGTAGAAAAAAAGAAAGTCGCCAATCTCAATCCTTTCCTCCCCGCCGATGGAAGCGGGCGCGGGGACTCTCTGGGCCCCGGGGTTGGGCCCTGCCGAGGCAGTCTTGGCGAAAAAAGCCACGAAAACCAGCAATGTCAGGGCCAGGGCGGTGCGCATCCGTCGAGAGTCTTGTGCTTTGGGCGAAGGCCTCAGGGAAAATTCCAGGGTTCTTCTTCGACCAAAGTTAAACAAAAGAACCGTTTGCATCCGCCAGCCTCCCTTTTTTGCAGGAACGGCCAAAAGCCACGACTTGTTTCGCGCTCCGGCCCAGGCAGGCGCCGAAAACGGCGGCTTGTCCCTGCTCGGGCCTAACGCCCGAGCAGAGCCTCGTGGATTTCGCGGATGAGCGCAGGCCCCCGGTAGATGAAGCCCGTGTAGAGCTGCACCAGGCTCGCCCCGGCCTCGAGCTTCTCGAGGGCGTCCCGCGCCGAGAGGATGCCGCCGACCCCGACGATGGGGAACCGCCCCTCGGAGGCGCGGGCCAGGTGCCGCACCACCTCCGTGGAACGCTCGCGCAGCGGAAGGCCGCTCAGGCCGCCCGCCCCGAGCCGCTCCACCCAGTCGGGCGGATAGCTCAGGCCCTGCCGCGAGAGCGTGGTGTTGGTGGCCACCACGCCGTCGATGCCCGTGTCGAGCACGATGCGCGCGATGTCGTCCAACTGGTGCTCGTTGAGGTCGGGGGCGATCTTCAGCAGGATGGGCTTGGCCACGGGCCGCTGGGCGTTGAGCCAGCGCAGCTCGCCCAAGATGCCCGAAAGCGGGCGCCGCTCCTGCAACTCGCGCAGGCCCGGCGTGTTGGGCGAGCTGACGTTGACCACGAAGTAATCGACCACCGGGTAGAGCACCTCGAAGCAGCGGCGGTAGTCGTCGGCGGCGCGCTCGTTGGGCGTGTCCTTGTTCTTGCCGATGTTGCCCCCGACGACCAGCCCGGCGGGGCGGGCGGCCAGGCGCAGGGCGGCGGCCTCGACGCCCTGGTTGTTGAAGCCCATGCGGTTGACCAGGGCCTTGTCGCGGGTCAGCCGGAACAGCCGCGGCCGCGGGTTGCCCGGCTGGGGCCGCGGCGTCAGCGTGCCGACCTCCACGAAGCCGAAGCCCATCGCCCCCAGGGCCCCGAAGGCCACGGCGTCCTTGTCCAGCCCAGCGGCAAGCCCCACGGGGCTGGGGAAATCGAGCCCGAAGACCCGCCGCGAAAGCCGCGGGTCCAGCCGCGGAGGCCGCGGCGCGAAAGGCAGGAGGCTGGCCGCCCGCAGGGCGGCGAAGGTCATGTGGTGGGCCGCCTCGGGCGGGAAGCGGAACAGCAGCGGACGGATGATGGGGTACATGCGCTTGTTTTTTTGGGGTGGCAAGGCCATTTTTCTCGACCTTTGGCGCGAAGGTCCATCGAATAAATGAACTGGGCAAGCCCTAAGGCCCGTTTTGAGGAAAATCCCCCCAATCGGATCCTTCTACAAGGTTTTTGGCCCGAAAAAGGCCGTAAAATTTCTTGCTTCCCTCTTTTTGTCTTAGCTTTGGGACGACCTGAACTTGACGACTCAACACATCCCATCCCCTAAGAACATGGAGCAACAACCCGAAAATGAAATACCAAAAAGTCGTTTCGCGCTGAAAGCCATGATTTTGGGAGCAGCTTCCTACGCTGTCTTCGGCCTTTTGCTTGGCCTCGCGCTCGGGGTTCTGAAAGAAAATCTCGACGACACAAAACTGCTCTGGGTGGCCCCGGCCGTCTTCTCGGCTTTCGGGCTCCTGGCCGGCTTCCTAATAGCCGCATCCTTGACCCAGAAGGAGATGCCCATCTTGCTGCGCTGGCTGATGCTGGTGGCCACCGTCCTGGCGCTGTCCACCCTGGCCGCCGTCGGGGTCGGCTAGCCAGCGCGGGGCCCAAACCATCTTTCCCCATCCCTTCCCCACCATGGACACTTCCGCGCAATACGACCAGATCGCCGAGCGCTGCGCCCAGGTCTTCGCCGACAAGGCCCGAGACTACGGCGTCTCCTGGCGCATCCTCCGGCCCACCTCATTGACCGACCAGATCCTGATCAAGGCACGGCGCGCCCGGAACCTCCAGGTCCTGGCCCAGCAGAAAGTCAGCGACGACATGCCCGGCGAGTTCGTCGGCATCGCCAACTATGCCCTCATGGCCATTCTCCAGCTCCGCCTGGGCCACTCCGACCGGCCCGACATGCCCGCGCCCGAGGCATTCGCCCGCTTTCGGGAAGTCTTTGCCCAGGCCAAAGAGCTCATGATGGCCAAGAACCACGACTACGGCGAGGCCTGGCGCGAGATGCGCGTGGAGTCCATGACCGACCTCATCCTGATGAAGCTGCTGCGGGTCAAGCAGATAGAAGACAACCACGGCCGCACGAGCGTTTCCGAGGGCCTGGAGGCCAACTACTTCGACATGGTGAACTACTCGGTGTTCTGCCTGGTCAAGCTCTGGCTCGAAGCTCCCGCCAAAGAACATGGAAAGACCGCTTGAACTGCTGCTCTTCGGAGCCGGCAACCTGGCCCACCACCTGCTGCCAGCCTTGCTCGGCGCCGGGCACCGCGTCCGCGGCGTGGCCGTCCGCTCGCCCCAGGCCTGGGCCGCATGGGCCGAAGCCCACGGCACCCGCGCCCTGCCCATCCCCGAGCGCGTCCCCGCCGACCTCGACCTCTGCCTGCTGGCCGTGGCCGACGACGCCATTCCGCTCCTGGCCTCCAGCGTCGACTTCGGGCGCGTCCTGGTCGCGCATTGCTCGGGCGGGCAGGGCATCGAGCGGCTGCGCCCGGCCGCCCGCGCGGGCGTCTTCTACCCGCTCCAGACCTTCACCAAAAACAAGCCCTTGGATTTCAAGAAGATACCCATCTTCATCGAGGCCCAATCGCCCGAAGACCTCGCCTTGCTGGCGCGACTGGGCCAGCAGATCGGGGCCCAGGCCCTCCCCTGCCCTTCCGAACAGCGCGCCGCGCTCCACGTGGCGGCCGTCTTCGCCTGCAACTTTTCCAACCACATGTTCAGCCTGGCCGAGGAAATCTTGCGGCAGTCGGGCATGGCCTTCGCCCTGCTCAAGCCCCTGCTGGCCGAGACCCTGGAAAAGAGCCTCGAAATGGATTCGCCCCGCCTAGCCCAGACCGGACCCGCCCGCCGCGCCGACCTGGGCGTCATGGCCAAGCACCTGGCCTTGCTCGACCCGATGCCCGACAACAAAAAATTGTATAGCTTTGTCAGCGCGAGCATCCTGAAATCTATCGGAAAATGGGATGACGAAGCGCAGAAAGCGCTTGACATTGAATGATTTCCAGAAAAAAATGGCCAAATTCAAAGAATACCTGAACCAAGTCAAGGCCTTTGTCTTCGACGTGGACGGCGTGCTGGCCGACGAGCAGGTCGTCGTCCTGACCGACGGCAAACTGGGGCGGCTGCTCAACGCCAAGGACGGCTACGCCATGCGCGAGGCCCTCAAAGCCGGCTACCCCATCGGCATCATCACCGGAGCCAGCAACCCGCTGCTGCGGCAGCGCTTCCTGGTCACGGGGGTCCACGACCTCTACTTCAAGTCGAAGGACAAGCTCGAGGACATCCACCACTTCATGAACAAGCACGGGCTCAAGCCTGAGGAGGTGCTCTTCATGGGCGACGACATCCCCGACATCGCCGCCCTCAAGGCCGTCGGGGTGCCCGTGGCGCCCGCCAACGCCGCCCCCGAGGTCAAGGCGCTGGCCCTCTACATCTCCGACAAGGACGGCGGAAAGGGATGCGTCCGCGACATCCTTGAGCAAGTGCTCAAAGCGCAAGGCAAATGGCCCGCGGGCTGACGCCTGCCCCCCAAAACGAAAGCGGGGCAAGACAACCGAACGACACCTGAATACCCATGATACATTACCTGAGGCTCCTGCGCGCGCAGAACCTGCTGATTGTCGGCCTTACGCTCTACGCCATGCGCTGGCTGGTCATCGAGCCCATCGTCCGGCTCTACGGATTCGAACTGCAGTTCTCCGAGCTCGACTTCGCCGCCCTGGCCCTGGCCACCCTGGCCATCACCGGAGGGGGATACGCCATCAACGACTACTTCGACACCAAGCTCGACCTGATGAACCGCCCCGAGGAAGTCGTCGTGGGCAAGCACGTCTCGCGCCGCGCGACCATGGCCCTGCACATCGGCCTGAACGTGGCCGGGGTCGTGCTGGGGACCTATGCCGGCTACCGCAGCGGCGTGCCCCAGCTTTCGTTCATCTTCCTGATGGTGGCCGGGCTGCTCTGGTTCTACTCCACCACCTTCAAGCGGCAGTTCTTCCTGGGCAACTTCCTGGTGGCCCTGGTCACGGCCCTGGTGCCGCTTCTGCCCGTCATGTTCGAACTGCCCCTGCTCAACCAGCGCTACGGCGAGATCCTCATCCATTTCAGCACCAACCTCAACGTGCTCTTCTTCTGGATGCTCGGCTTCTCCTTCTTCGCCTTCCTGACCACGCTCATCCGCGAGATCGTCAAGGACATCGAGGACTTCGAGGGCGACCGCAGCTTTGGTCGCAACACGCTGCCTGTGGTGCTGGGGACCTTCTACACCAAGATCGTCGCCCTCGGGCTGCTGGCCCTGGCCATTGGCTCGCTGGCCTTCATCTACACCCGCTTCCTCCGCGTCGATGGCGAGCAACTGGCCGACAACCTGACCTACTACTACTTCCTGCTGGCCTTGGCCATGCCCATGGTCGCCCTGTCGATCTTCCTGGCACGGGCAAAGGCCAAGGAGGAGTTCCACTTCGCCGCCAACATGCTCAAAGTCGTCATGCTCCTGGGCCTGGCCTTCTCGCTTGTGGTCTATTACATCTACGGGCATCTCTTTTGGCAAGAGAGCTGAGCCACAACGCGAAACAAGCCCCAAAGCCCAAGCCGATTTCCCATGGACAAGCTGATCGAGCGTCTCGAACCTTACGCGCTGGTGCTGGCCTCGGCCTCGCCCCGCCGCGCCGGACTGCTGGCGCAGGCGGGCCTCCCCTTCCGCAAGGCCGAGCTGCTGCAAGTGCCCGAAGACCTGCCCGAGGACCTGCCTGTCGGCCAGGCCGCCGAGCACCTGGCCCAGCGCAAGGCCCTGGCCTACGCGCTCATGCCCAACGACATCCTGCTGACGGCCGACACCACCGTCTCCCTCGGCCAAAGGCTGCTCGACAAGCCCGCCGACGCCCGGCAGGCCCGCGAGAACCTGGAGCTGCTCAGCGGAAGCGCGCACCTGGTCCGCACCGGCATCTGCCTGCGCCACCCCCGGCGCACGCACGCCTTCAGCGAGACCACGCGGGTCATCTTCCGCACGCTCCGCCCCAGCGAAATCGAGCACTACATCCAGTCCGGGGCCGCCTTCGACAAGGCAGGGGCCTACGGCATACAAGATTGGATCGGCCTTGTCGGCATCACGGCCATCGAAGGCTGCTACTACAACGTCATGGGCATGCCCATCGCCCGCCTATGGCAAGAGCTCGCCAGCTTCATCGACCAGCTCGAAAGCACGGCCTGAAATCCGCACAGGAGCGCCGAACCACCGAAAAAACGCGTATCTTTTGCCCCCAGGCACGCCCGCGCGGCCTGGCCCTGACGAACCGGAACCCGTCAACCCAAAACCTGAAACAACCCCAAAGTGAAAATACTAGCCAAAACCTTCCACGGCATGGAGGAAGTCCTGGCCGAGGAGCTCGAGACCCTCGGAGCCCAGGAAATCGAAATCGTCAAGCGCGCCGTCACCTTCGAGGGTGACCTCAAGTTCCTCTACCGCTGCAACTACGAGTCCCGAACCGCCCTCAAGTTCATCGTCCCCATCCAGCGCTTCAACGCCATCAACGAGAAGCAGCTCTACAACGGCGTCCTCAAGGTCGAGTGGGACAAGTACGTCCGGCCCGACCAGACCATCGCCGTGGAAAGCGTCATCCGCTCGCAGTATTTCAACCACAGCCACTTCGTCGCCCTCAAGACCAAGGACGCCATCGTGGACCAGTTCCGCGAAAAGTACGGCGTCCGGCCCTCGGTTGACGTCAAGAACCCGGACCTGCTGGTCAACATCCACATCTACGAGCAGCACTGCACCCTGTCCATCGACAGCACCGGCGAGCCGCTCTTCAAACGCGGCTACCGCACCCACACCGTGGACGCCCCCCTGAACGAAGTCCTGGCCGCCGGCCTGATCTTCATGACCGGATGGGAAGGCCAGCGCAGCTTCTTCGACCCCATGTGCGGCTCAGGCACCCTGCCCATCGAGGCGGCGATGCTCGCCCGGCGCATCCCCCCGCAGAAGCTCCGGCAAGACTTCGCCTTCCAGCGCTGGAGCGACTACGACCCCGAGCTCTGGCAGCAGGTCCGCGCCGAGGCCGACGCCCAGGTCCGTCCTCTGCCCGAAGGCATCATCATCGCCGGCGCCGACGAGTCGCCCAGGGCGCAGCAGATCGCCTGGCTCAACATCACCAACGCCGGCCTCGACCAGGACATCGCCATCTACGACGGCCGATTCGAAGACTCGCGCCCGCCCTTCGCTCCCGGCATCATCATCACCAACCCGCCCTACGGCGAGCGCATGCGCAAGAACGACATCCGCGACTTCTACTCCACCATCGGCAGCACCCTCAAACAACGGTACGACGGCTACGACGCCTGGATCCTCAGCGGAAACCACGACGCCCTCAAGCACATCGGCCTCAAGCCCAACGAGAAGATCAAGCTCTTCAACGGCGCCCTCGACTGCCACTACAACCACTTCCAGATCTACAAGGGAAGCCTGCGCCACCCCGAAGGCCAACGCCAGAGCGTGGACCCCGACGACCTGCCCGAGGACTTCGAGCTGGAACCGGAACAGGATTGAGCTCCGCCCCAGAACCCTACGCCCGCCCAAGGCTTCCCCCCAAAAAGGGAACCCCGAGGGCGGGCGTCGTCGTTGGGCAATATCCTAAGCCAACCCAATGGCTTTCACGGATCGATGCCGAGCTGCAACCCTACCAAGTTGCATGAACATGTGATAGAATGCCTTGAAGACGCACCGAACCCCGAAGGGGCGAAATTGCCCTCATGGGTGATGGAGGGCGTGATTCCTGCGCCACGACCTTTGCCCTTCGCCAGATCATTTCGCCCCTTCAGGGCTTGGGAAGGATTGGCGTTCCCGTTCCGATGGGCTTCACCCATCGCTAGGATATGCCGCCCCTTCAGGGCTTTCTAGGCGAAGGCCAGGCATCCGAAAAGGGGCGTAGCCCTGGCATCTTCGTAGCAGCGCGCCGCCACCGCAATCGCAAAAGGGGCGTAGCCCTGGCATCTTCGTAGCAAGCGGCGTTCGGATATTTCACCTTGAAAGCAATTGGGCATCACCAGTCGCTCGCAAACAACGAAGGCCGCCCCTGCGGTGGGGCGGCCTTCATTGGGCTTGGGGCAAGACCTGCGGCTCAGGCTCCGGCCTTGAGCTCGGCGCGGGCGATATAGACCTCGACGGTCCGGGCCTCTGCGGAGCGGGGAAACTCCTTGCGGATGCGCTCGTAGAGTTCGAGGGCCTCGGCGTGCTGGCCTTTGCTTTCGAGGACCATGCCGGCCTTCATCAGGTAGATGGGCGTGGTGAGCTCGTTGGAGTTGGCGGCAATGGCTTTCTTGTAGAAGTCCAGGGCCTTGTCGGCGTCGCCTTTTTGCATGTAGCAGTCGCCGGTGGCGCCCAGGGAGATGGGCTGAAGGGTAACGCTCTTGGTCTCGAAGGCCTGGAGGTGCTCGATGGCCTGGTCGTACTGCCCGAGGTTGTAGTAGCAGATGCCGGCGTAGTAGTTGGCCAGGTTGGCCGCGTCGGTAACGCCGTACTTGTCGATGATGGAAAGGAATCCGGGCGTGACGGGGTCGCCGTTGAGGGCCAGGTTGAAGGAATCGAGCTCGAAGTAGCGCTCGGCCTTGAACATGTCGGCGTTGGCGTCCTCTTCCATTCCTTTGACGTAGATTCCCTGGTAGGCCAGGTATCCACCGACGACGACCAGGATGGCGGCCAGGATAATCAGGAGGCTCTTCTGGTTCTCCTCGATGTACATCTCGGTCTTGGTCAGCGCGTGCTCGACGTTCTCGACGATTCCATGCTCGTCTTTGGGTTCTTCGTTGTTGTTTTTAGCCATTTGTGCGAAAGGTTTATCTGAAAGCGTGCGCGAATGTAAGACATTTGCGTTGGCGGACAAAGGGTTCGAGGTCCGCGCGCGAAGAAATGATGCGTTGGCGGTCGTTTCAGCGGGCGTTTCCACGAAAAAGCCCGGAAGGCTTCGGAACCTTCCGGGCGGTTGGGTGGTTCGCGCGCTCCGGCGGCTCACATGTTGTTGATGATTTCGGTGCCGAACTCGGAGCATTTGAGCAGGGTGGCTCCTTCCATGAGGCGCTCGAAGTCGTAGGTGACGCGCTTCTTCTCGATGGAGCGGCTGAGGCCGGCCACGATGAGGTCGGCGGCTTCCTGCCAGCCCATGTGCTCGAGCATGAGCACGCCCGAGAGGATGACCGAGCCGGGGTTGACCTTGTCGAGGCCGGCGTACTTGGGCGCGGTGCCGTGGGTGGCCTCGAAGATGGCGTGTCCGGTGTCGTAGTTGATGTTGGCGCCTGGGGCGATGCCGATGCCGCCGACAATGGCCGCGAGGGCGTCGGAGATGTAGTCGCCGTTGAGGTTCATGGTGGCGATGACGGAGTACTCGGCCGGGCGGGTGAGGATCTGCTGGAGGAAGGCGTCGGCGATGACGTCCTTGACGATGATCTTGCCGCTGGCCTCAGCTTCCGACTGGGCCTTGTTGGCCGCGGCCTTGCCCTGTTCGGCGGCGATGCGGTCGTACTGCTGCCAGGTGAAGGTGTGGTCGCCGAACTCGGCCTCGGCCAGGTCGTAGCCCCACTGCTTGAACTGTCCTTCGGTGAACTTCATGATGTTGCCCTTGTGGACCAGGGTCACGGAGGGGCGCTTGTGCTCGATGGCGTACTTGATGCAGGCGCGGACCAGGCGCTCGGTGCCCTCTTTGGAGACGGGCTTGATGCCGATGGAGCTGGACTCGGGGAAGCGGATCTTCTTGACGCCCATCTGCTCGCGCAGGAAGGCCATGAGCTTCTTGAGCTCGGGGGTGCCGGCCATCCACTCGATGCCGGCGTAGATGTCCTCGGAGTTCTCGCGGAAGATCACCATGTCGGTGGTGCTGGGGTCCTTGACGGGGCTGGGCACTCCGGTGTACCAGCGCACGGGGCGCACGCAGGCGTAGAGGTCAAGCTCTTGGCGCAGGGCCACGTTGAGCGAGCGGAACCCGCCGCCGACGGGGGTGGTCAGGGGGCCTTTGATGGCCACCAGGTGCTCGCTGATGGTGTCGAAGGTGGATTGGGGCAGCCATTCTCCGGTGAGGTTGAAGGCCTTTTCGCCGGCGAATACTTCCTTCCAGACGATTTGGCGCTTGCCACCATAGGCCTTTTCAACGGCGGCGTCCAAGACCCGCACCGAGGCGGCCCAGATGTCGGGGCCGGTGCCGTCGCCTTCGATGAAGGGGATGATGGGATGATCGGGGACGTTGAGCACGCCGTTTACCAAGGTGATTTTTTGACCTTCCATTGTTGTCGTTTTGATTGGGGTTGAAATTGTTTTTATTGGGGTTGCGAAGATGGATGCCGTGGCCGTGCGGGGCGCGCCCGCCCCCGCGGGGCTTTCATTTCTTGTTCCTTCGGGCCAGCCAGAGGCCCAGGGCGGCCCCGGCGAGCACGGTGGCCGCGACGCGCCTCCAGTCGTTGGTCTCGACGAAGCGGGTCTCGTGGGCCGTCACCTCGATGAAGCCCAGGGGCTCGACGTGCGTGTATCCGCCTCCGCCTCCGCCCGACTTCTCGGCCTCGGCATCCTCGCCGAAGCCTCCGCCGAAGGCGCTGTAAACCCTGGCCACGGGGATGATGGTCTTGCCCTCCTTGTCGATGGGGTCTCCGTAAACGGTCTTGACGTCCAGGAAGGTCTTGAGCCGGGTGTTCAGATTCTGGACGAAAGTCTTGATTTCCATGTTTTTGCGATTTTGGATGATGCCAGGGGCCAAGTTCCAGCCGGGCCGCCATGCGAGGGCGTAAATTTGGCTTTTTTTGGGCAAACGACCAAAGCCCGGGCCTCAGGACTGGCCGCGGGCCAGCAGGTTGGCGATCTTCTGCACGAGCACCTTGCGGTCCAGGGGCTTGGCCACGAAGTCGTCGCAGCCCGCCTCGAGGGCCTCCTGCTGCTCCTGGGCGAAGGTGTAGGCCGTCTGAGCGATGATGGGCAGGCCCACGCCCATCGCGCGCAGGCGCCGCGTGGCCTCCAGGCCTCCCATGACGGGCATCTTCAGGTCCATGAGCACCAGGTCCACCTCATTCTGGCCCTGGAGCAGCTCGATGGCCTTGGTGCCGTCGCGGGCCCAGAGCAGCTTGGGGCGGCTGCTGGCCAGGGCCTGGGCGATGACCTTGTAGTTGATCTCCTGGTCGTCCACCACCAGGATCGTCTTGTCGGCCAGCGAGGCCGGCGGCGCGGCCTCGTGCTGGGCTGCCGCGGAGCGCGCCGGCTGGTACGGCAGGCGGAAGTGGAAGTTCATCCCCAGGCCCTCGACCGAGTCGATGCGGGTGCTGCCCCCCATGACCTCCACGAAGGACTTCACCAGCGTCAGGCCCACGCCCAGCCCGTCGAAATCCTCCGGCTTGAGGACGTGGCTATCGCTGAAAATGTCGAAGATGCGCTGCTGGTCCTGCTCCGAGATGCCCTGCCCCGTGTCCTTGACGAAGAAGTGCAACTGCTCCAAATCCATGTCGTAGCCGAACTCGACGATGCCCTGCTCGGTGAACTTCACCGCGTTGGAGACCAGGTGCCGGAGCGTCTTGACCAGCTTGTCCTCGTCCACCAGCACAAGGTCGTCGCCCTCGCGCAGGCCCGGGTAGTGGACCAGCCGGAGCTGCTTGTCGCGGGCCTGCTCCTCGTAGTCGGCATGGACCGAGTCCAGGATCTCGTTGAGCGAGCTCGAGCTGGGCGAGAAGGCCATTTGCCCCGACTCCAGCTTGGCCACGTCCACGATGTCGTTGATGATGTCGAGCAGTTGCAGGCAGCTTTTCCGGATGATGCGCAGGTATTCGCGCTGGCGGTGCTCGTCGAGTTTCGAGAGCAGCAGCATCTCCGAGAAGCCCACGATGCCGTTCATCGGCGTGCGCACCTCGTGCGAGAGGTTGGCCAGGAAGGAGGTCTTCAGGCGGTCGCTGGCCTCGGCCTGCTGCTTGGCCTGAAGCAAGTCTCGCATCATCGAGGCGCGCTCTTGGTTCACCTTCTCCAGCTCTTGGTTCTTGCGCTCGAGCTGCTCGTTCACCTCTTGGAACTGCCGGTTCTGCTCCTGTATCCTCTGCTGGTAGCCCCGCTCCTTGCGGTCCATCAGGTAGATCAGCGCCGCGCTCAGCAGCACGAAGGCGAGGCCCTTGAAACGCTGGATCACGGCGAGGCTCGGCTCGTCGGGGGCCAGCCACTGGGCAAGCTGGTCCGAGCCGAGGATCCACGCCACCCCGAAGGCAAGGTAGCCAATGGCCACCCGCCCGAAGACCTGTCGGGGCAATGGCGTGGGGGAGCTGGGAGCTGTCTTCATCGGCTTGGGTATCGGCTGTCGATTTCGTTAATGAATTGCAAAATGATAAAAAAAAACGAAAAAAGCAACAGCCCGAACAAGAGTGTCCAAACTTGGGAAAATGCCTCCAGGCCTTGGGAAACGCGCTAGGCCAGCGGCAAGGCCATGACCAGGAACTCCACGGGCGGGCCGCTTTCCTCGACCACAGGCATGAACGAGAAGAGGTACTGCCGGCCGCCGACGGTGTGGCGCAGGTCGTAGGCCCTGCCCGCGGCCACGGCCTCCAGCGCCAGGCGAAGCCCGTCGTCCCAGTCGAGCGCGTCGAGCTGGTCCAGCGACTTGTCCTCCAGCGCCTCCTCCGCCAGCCCAAAGGCGCGCAGGAAGACCGGGTTGGCCACCAGAATCTGCCCGCGCCGGTCCAGCCGCACCACCGGCCAGCGCTGGTTGATGGCCGTGAGCAGGGACCTGTACTTCTTCTCCTTGGCGAAGGCCGCCTCCTGCGTGGCCTGCATCTCCTCCAGGTTCATGCGCAGCAGCTCCTCCTTCTCGGCCAGCTCGCGCTGCTGCTCGTTCGAGCGCTCCAGCAGCCGGCGGTTGTTCATGTTCGAGCGCACGGCCCCGACCGAGGAGGCGATGCTGGCCGCCACCCGCTCGGCGAAGGACACGTGCTCGGCGGGGATGGGCCGCAGGCAGGCCATTTCCACGGCCCCGACGACCTTCTCGTCCACCTTCAGCGGCACGATCAGCAAGTGGTTGGGCCGATGCTCGCCCAGGCCCGAGCTGATCTGGATGTAGTCGTCCGGAATCTCCGTGAGCAGCACCGTCTTCTTCTGGAAGACGCATCGGCCCACCAGGCCCTCCTCCAGCTCGATGCGCTCGCGGTGCCGCCGCCGCCGGTCGTAGGCCAGCGAGGCGTAGAGCCGCAGGTACGGCGGCTCCTCGTCTTCGACCAGGAAGATGCCCACGATGTCCATGCCCAAGACCGTCGAGAACTCCCGGCAGAGGATGTCGGACAAGACCTCGAGGTCGGCGCTGTTCTCGCGCAGGATCTCCGAGAAGCGCGCCGCGGAGGCCTCCATCCAGCTCCGGGTCTTCTCCTCCTTTTCGCGCAGCTCCTGCATGGCCTTGGCCTCCTTGAAGTTCTCGGCCATGTCGCGGATGGCCTTGCCCAGCAGGTCGGTCTCGAACTTGACCTCCAGCCGGTGCTCGAACTGCCCCTGCGTGATGGCCCGCACCGAGCGCTCCTTCTCGGCCAAGGACTGCGAAATCTCGCGCAACGAATCGGCGATGGTCGCTATCTCCTGGGCGCCGCCTTCCTCGGCCGGGCAGTCCAGCTCGCCCCGCGAAAGGCTGCGGGTGGTCCGCGCCAGTCCGTTCAGGGGCGCCAGCAGCCGCCGTATCCAGGTGATCATGAAGAACATCACCACCGCGATGGCCACGACGCCGATACCCACCGAGCGCCAGGTCGAAAGCAGCACGTGGCTGTGTATCTGGCTCAGCACCTCCGGGCTGATCGCCACGGCCACCTGCCACGGCGCACTGTCCGGCGTCGGCAGAAGCGGCAGGTAAACCTCGATCATCCCATCGTCGAACTGGACATGCTCGCGGCCCGAGTTGATGTGGCCCAGCCGGTGTTCGGAGCTCGACGAGAACTCGCGCAGGTTGCGCCCCAGCAGCTCCGGGCGGTTGAACACGGCCAGGAAGGTCCCCTGGTTCGAGATGACGTTCACCCGCGCCTGGCCCTCGTACAAGGCCTTCGCCTGCACGAACTCCTGCACGAACGAGGCGTCCATGTCGAGCGCGATTGCCCCGGCGAAGCGGCCCCCGCGCGCAATGGGGACCACGACCCGGACCAGAAGGCTGCTCGAGCCGATGCTCTCCGCCAGCCAGGGCTCGCCCACCAGCGGAACACCCGCCAGCTTGGCCTCCGCGTACCAGGGCGCGCTCAGCGAGTTGATGGGCGCCATCGTCCTCGGCTCGAAGTCATCCGCCAGCTTGCTCAGCTCCGGCATGAAGCGGCCCTGGCCGTCCGAGCCCGTGTCCATGACGTGCGAAGTGTCCTGCCCGTCGAAAGCGTCCGGCTCCCAGGCCATCCGCAGGCTCCGCAGGAGCCGCTCGCTCTCGAGCAGCCGCGCGCACATCCCCAGCGCCAGCGCCCGCTTGTCGCCCTGCGTCTCGCGGCCCGAAAGGTCCGACAGGCTGCGCGCCAACTGCTCGACCGACACCACCGGCTCCAGCAGCGAGGCCGCCAGCTCGAACCGGAGCTCCTGCGCCACGTGCAGCGCGTCCGACTCCGCCGTCTCGAACGCGTCCTGGCCCGCCATCAGGTTGATGTAAACCACGAAACTGATGAAGATGACCAGGTAGCCGACCACGACCGCGAGGCCGATCTGGTTCGATAGGTAGCGGAGCTTGTGCTTGAGGCGCTGAGCGTTCATCGTTGCGGGGGAATGAGGAAAGACGATTCAAAGGCCATAGAAAGACTTGAGCCGGAGCCGGTCAGGGTAAGGCACCGACATGGACTTGATGGGGCCAGAGCCGACCTGGTAGTCGATCGAGCCGAAGACCCAGAAGCCCAGCTTCACCGAAAAATGACCCAGGCTCTCCACCAGCAACGCCCTGTCCGGCGGAAGGCTCCGCATGATCTGCTCCTCGAAGTTGCCCACGCTGTACTGCCAAGTGCGGCCCAGCCAGCTCTCGACGAACTTCTCCACCCGGGGCCAGGTCCACTCCGTGCCCACGCCCTGCACCACCGTGTAGCTGCGCCAAGGGATGACCAGCAGGTATTTCTTGGTGAAGAACACCGAGGCCCGCGTCACCTTGCCATCCTGCTCGCGCTCGTTGATGTCCGACTTGAGCACGAAAATGTAGTCCTTTCCTTTTTCCATGGGCGGATAATTCACGAACTTTTCGAGGGCAATTTAGCGATTTCGGAGCAAAGGCCCAGAGCCGCCCATCGAAAATCGGGAGCCCGCCCCTTCTCCCCGGCCTGGAAACCGCCGCGCCCGCCAAGCCCAAGCCCCGCCCCGGGCTCACTTCCGGAAGATGAAGTACACCGCCAAGACCAGGAAGCCGAAGCCCACGAAGTGGTTCCAGCGCAAAGCCTCGTTCTTGAACAGCAGCGTGGTGAACAGCGTGAACACCACCAGCGTTATCACCTCCTGCAAGACCTTCAGCTCCACCAGCGAAAATGGCCCGCCGTTGCCCGCGTAGCCCATCTTGTTGGCCGGGACCTGGAAGATGTACTCGAAAAAGGCGATGCCCCAGCTCACCAGGATCACGCCCAGCAGCGACAGCCGGCTGAACCACGACCACTCGGCGAACTTCAGGTGCCCGTACCAGGCCAGCGTCATGAACGTGTTCGACAAGACCAGCAGCCCGATGGTTTGGAAAATTTTCATAGTGTTGTGATGGGGTTTGATGTGCAATTTTTCCTACAAAAATAACCCACTTCTCCACCCGCGGAACAAGGCCCGGCTCCCCAACCACGCGATCCGCGCAAGCCAGGCCCTCGTTTTTCCCACAATTGCTGCGGGAGACGGAGCATTGGTTTTCCATCAAATGAGGGAAGGGGTGGCAAAATCAAGCTGCTTTCGACCGTGAAAAATCCGAAGCATCAGTTTTCGACAAAATCGGGCTGCTTTGCCAATCCCTAAGGGATTGAATGTGGATAGCCCCGGATGAAATCCGGGGTGCAGAGAACCCACACGAACCAGAACCCCGTAGGGGTTCAATGCGAAAACCAAGACGTTTCAAGGCAATCTATCACGCTGGATAACAAATTATTATAGGGTGGCAGGGCTACGCCCCTTCCGAACGGGCAGGCTTCGCCACGAAAGCCCCGAAGGGGCGCAATATCCCAGCGGTGGGTGAAGCCCATCGGGACGGGAACGCCAACCCTTCCCAAGCCCTGAAAGGGCGAAATAATCCAGCGAAGGGCAAAGGTCGCGGCACATGAATCGGGCCCTTCATCACCCATGAAGACAATTTCGCCCCTTCGGGGCTCTTTTGTTGGGTTTGGCTCCGCTTTCTACAATCATGGCACCCCTTCGGGGTTGGGGACGGGCTTCGGCCCGGTTCAGCGGGGGAGCGACTGGTAGCAGTATTCGAGCATGCCCGAGCGGATGTTGAGGTCGAACAGCCTGGAATTGTCGCGGGTGGGGTGCACGCGGTTCGAGAGGAAGACGAAGAGCAGCTCGCTTTCGGGGTCGGCCCAGAACAGGGTTCCGGTGAAGCCGGTGTGGCCGAAGCTGGCGGCGCTGGCCGAGGGGCAGGGATACGAGCCGGCGAAATCCATCTGGGCGTTGTCGATCAGCGGCTTGTCGAAGCCCAGGCCGCGGCGGTTGTCCTTGTCCTCGAAATGGCGGCGGGTGAACTCGGCCAGGGTGGAGTCGCCCAGGTACGAGCGCTGGGCGTAGCTTCCGCCTTGCAGCATCATTTGCAGCACGCGGGCCACGCCCAGGGCGTCGCCGAAGAGGCCGGCGTGGCCCGAGACGCCGCCGAGCATGGCCGCGCCTTCGTCGTGAACGTGGCCGTGCAGCAGCTCGCGCCGGAACAAGTCGTCCTGCTCGGTGGGCACGACGCGGTCTTTCGGGAAGCGCGACAAGGGATTGTAGCCCAGGTTTCCAGCCCCGAGCGGCAGGTAGAACTCCTCGCGCAGGTAGCTTCGGAAATCTCGCCCGCTGAGCCGCTCGACCAAAAGCGGGAAAAGGTAGAAGCCCAGGTCGGAGTAACGGTAGCCGTCGCCCGAGGCCAGGCGCGACTCGCGGATGATGCGCAGGCACTCGTCGCGGAAGGCCGGGCTGACGTAGAGCGAGTCGCTCAGGCGGAGGCTGTGGGTGGCCGAGGAGTCGGCGCTGACGAACTGGGGCAGGAAATTGCCCTTGCCGTCGGTGGCCGAGGTCCAGAACGGGATCCACGGGGCGAGCTGGGCGTTGTGCGAAAGAATGGCGCGCAGGGTCTTTCCGGCCTTGTTGGAGCCAGCGAACTCGGGCATGGCCCTGCCCAGGGTGGCGTCGAGCGGGAGCAGCCCCTGGCCGTGCAAGCGCATGAGGGCCAGGGTGGTAGCGAGGGTCTTGGTGAGCGAGGCCAGGTCGTAGAGGTCGTCGGGGCGGGTGGGGCGGGCCCCGTCGTAGGTGTGGCTTCCCCAGCACTCGTGCAGCACGACGCTGCCGCGGAAGGCCACGAGCACCTGGCACCCAGGATAGGCGCCGACTTCGAGGCCGAGGCGGGCCAGCGAGTCGATCTTGTGCCGGAGCAGCCCCGCGTCCATGCCCAGCTCCTCCGGGTCGCGGCGGTTGAGGCGGCCCAGGCCCGCGAGCGCGCGCCCCTCGCCCGCGCGGAACGGCCCGGCGTCGATGGGCAGGACGCCTTGGCAAGGCTCGGAGCCGAAGAGCACGTCGGCGGCCACCTCCTGGCTGACGGGGTCGTTCGAGTAGGCCAGGAGCGTTCCCGAAGCCGGGAGGAAATCCAGCCCGTCGAGCAGCGAGGGCGCGCCGAAGACCACCAGCACCAGCCGATGCTCGGCCGCGAGCCGCCGCAGGAAATCCCGCTCGGCGGAGCCCATGCGCTGCTGCCCGGTCGGGTGCAGGGCCACGACCAGCCGCGGGTAGGGGCGCAGGCGGCTCTCCGCGCGGGCCAGGCTCTGGGCGGAGCTTCCCCAGCCGAGGGCCAGGCAGTCCCAGCCCGATTGCCAGCGGCACTGGCTTTGGAAGGGGCTTTCGGAGGCATAGCCGATGGACAGGCAGGCCGTCGGGATGGACAGGTCGGCCAAAGGCAGGTCCGGCCCGCCCAGGGCGGTGATGTACTGCTTGGCCAGCTCGCGGGCCTGGCGCCTTGGCTCGGGGCCGTCGGGCACGGGCGGCAAGGCGCGGGCGGGCGGGCGGCTCAGGCCGGCGTGCCATTTGGCTTCGAGCACCCGCAGGCAGTTGGCGCGGAGCAGCTCGGCCAGGCTTTCGGAGCCCGCCGCGGCCTCGGCCAGGCGGCTGGCCAGGCGTTCGGGGTCGCGGCTGAGCAGCATGTGATGCTGCCGGAGCAAGGTTTCGGCCGATTGCTCGCTCTCGGGCCCCAGGCGCAGGAAGTCGTCGGGGGAAGGCTGGCGCAGGCCGATCCGCCGCAGGTCGCCTTGGAGGTCGGCCAGGCTTTGGGCCAGGGCGTCGGGCCGGAAGCTGGCGCCGGCCAGCTCGGGCGCGCGGGCGAGCAGGTCGCGCAGGGCCTGGGCCGTTACCACCGCCTCCGGGGCCGGATTCCAGAAGGGGACCACGAGCGCCCCGGCGGGAGCCAGCGGATTGGGCCCGGCCGCGAAGCCCGCGAGCACCCCGGCGCGGGCGTAGGCCTTGGCCAGCTCGAGGGCTTGCGCGTGGTCGTCGAGCGGCTTGCCCGTGAGGGGCAGCTCGGTGCGGGTGGCGCCATAGGCATATTCCAAGGGCCTGGTGTTCAGGTGGATGCCCTGGCTTTTCCAGCCCTGGGCGAGCTGCTGGCCGAACTGGGCGAAGGCCGGGCCGTGCAAGGCGAGCAGGGCGAAGCGGTACTCGTGCCCCGGCAGGCCGTGGGGCAGGTCGGCGGCCACGAGCAGGGGCAGGGCGGCCCGGGCCTGCGCGCCGTTGAGGGCCGCGGCCTCGATGGGCAGGCCGGGGGCCAGCAGGCAGCCGCCAAAAGCCTCGACGCCCGCCCAGCCCTCCGGCTGCTCGACCACGGCCATGACGACTTGGCGGGCCATCTGCCCGAGGTCCATCTGCCCGGCCTGGCGCTCGGCCCAGCCGCGGGGGCTTTCCTGGCCGTGGGCCTTCGCCCCGGCAAGCAGGGCCAGAAAAAGGCATAGCAATTTGGTTTTCATGCGATAGCGTTGTTGGGTTCGGCTACGGCGCAGCTTCCCAAGCCGCCCGCTCCAGGCAAAATTCCACAAATTTCGCCAAAAACGCGCGGGCCGAATCGGAATCGCCGCCAAGGCCCAAGGGAAAGGCTGTTTGAAAAATATCTCCAAAAAGTGGAAAACAAGCGGAGAATCGCCCGCGAAGCCCTATCTTTGAGCGGTCTAATAAAACAGAATCATGCCCCAAGCCCTAGAGTACCTCCAGGTCAAGTTCTCGCCCGAGGTCAATTCGCACGAGCTTCAGTTTTTCAGGGACGCCATCGTGGACGAGATGGGTCGGCTCAACGAGTTGGAAATACGTTTCCGCATCAGCAAGCGCTACCCGCGCATCCAGTTCAAGCGCATCGGCAAAAACCCGGCGGTGCAGGTCTTCGGCCCGGAGCTGCCGTACTTCGAGGAGCTTTTGGAAAGGCTGCCCAACCCGATCGCCCTGGCCAACCGCGAGGTCCATTTCAGCGTCCTCTCGGTGGAGCGGCTGCGTTTCGACTCGGAGCCCATCGCGAAGCCCCGCCTCTACCGGCTGAGCACCTGGGTGCCGATCTCGAACGTGTTCGCCCCGGAGCTGGAGTACCTTGCGGCCGAGGAGGATCGCAACCTTTTCCTGCGCAACCAGCTTCGGCACGACCTCCAGGCCCTGTTCGAAGTGGCCGGCCTGGAGTTTCCTCAAGAGGCCTCCCTGCGGCTGCTGAGCCTGCAAGAAGAGAAGACCATCCAGATCATGCGCCGCAAGCACAAGAATTTCAACGTCGAGTTCGAGTTTGCCCACAGCCTGCCCAACTGGTTCAGCCTGGGGCACTTCGCCGACCTGGGCTATGGCATGGTCAAGGCCATCCGCCCCAGGGTGCGCAAGCCCGCCGACGAGGACTCGGCCAGTTGAGGCCATTTCCCCCAGAACCGCCAGCCGATGCTGTTCAACTCCCTGGCCTTCGGGCTGTTCTTCCCGCTGGTGGTGGTCCTGTACTTCTGGCTGCCCGTGCAAAAGCGCTGGCCCTTGCTGCTTGCGGCGAGCTACTACTTCTACATGTGCTGGAAGCTGGAGTACGTGCTGCTGATCCTGGCCTCCACCCTGATCGACTACGTGGCCTCGTTGCGCATCCATGCCAGCCCCAGCGCTGGCGGACGCAAGCGCTGGCTCGGCCTCAGCCTGGCGGCCAACCTGGGCATGCTGGTGGGCTTCAAGTACCTCAACTTCCTGAGCGACAGCCTCGAAGCCCTGCTCGACTTCTGGCGCCTGCCCTTTGAGGGCCTGGCCTTCCAGGTGCTGCTGCCCGTGGGCATCTCGTTCTACACCTTCCAGACCATCAGCTACACCATCGACGTCTATCGCGGCAAGATCGAGCCCGAGCGGCATTTCGGGCGCTTCGCCGTTTACGTGTCGTTCTTCCCACAACTGGTGGCCGGCCCCATCGAGCGGGCGGGCCAACTGCTGCCGCAGTTCCTGGAAGAGCATCGCTTCGACTACGCCCGGGCGGTCTCCGGCCTGCGGCTCATGCTCTGGGGCTTTGTCAAGAAGGTGCTCATCGCCGACAACCTGGCTGAGTACGTCAACGTGGTTTACGAAAATCCGGGGCACTTCGACGGCTTCGTCATCCTGACGGCCACCTTCTTCTTCGCCTTCCAGGTCTATTGCGACTTCTCGGGCTATGCCGACATCGCCGTCGGTTCGGCGCGGGTGCTCGGCTACCGGCTGTCCGACAACTTCGAAAGGCCCTACCTTTCGCGCAGCATGGCCGAGTTCTGGCGGCGCTGGCACATCTCGCTTTCCACCTGGTTCAAAGACTACCTTTACCTGCCCATGGGCGGCAGTCGCGTGGCGCGCTGGCGCTTCTACTTCAACATGGCCACGGTGTTCATGGTCAGCGGCTTGTGGCACGGCGCCAGTTGGAACTTCGTGGTCTTCGGGCTGCTCAACGGCCTCTACCTGGTGCTCGGCCATGCCAGCCTGCCGGCCCGCGAGCGGCTTGCCGCGCTGCTGGGGCTGGACCGCCTGCCGCTCGTCCGCCGCGCCTGGCAGACCCTCTGGACCTTCTGCCTGTTCTCCTTCGCGCTGATCTTCTTCCGCTCCACCAGCACCGCCGACGCCCTGACCCTGGTGGCGCGGCTGCCCTTGCTCGACTGGGCCCACCCCAACATCGGCTTCTTCGGCCGCGAAGAGCTGGCCATCAACTTCCTGCTCGTGGCCTTCCTGCTCTGGACCCACTGGCTTGAGCGTCGCGGCCCGCTCGACCAGCTCGTCGGCCAGCTCCGGCCCTGGACCCGCAAGGGCGTTTACCTGCTCGCGGCCATGGCCCTGCTGCTCTACGGCAACTTTGGCCTCAAAGCCTTCATCTACTTCCAGTTCTGAGCCATGAAACATCTGCTGCTCAAGCTCTTGGCCCTTGGCTTGGTCGCCCAGGCGCTGGTCTTCGCCTTCGTGGAGGCCTTCCCCGACCACTACAACTCGCCCAACAACGCCCGCTGGCGCTACCTGGGCCAAGTGGTGCGCGGCCAACGCCCCATCGGCCCCGCCCGCCTGCTGGTGCTGGGCGAGTCGCGGGTCAACGCCGGGCTGCGCGTCGAGCACCTGCCCGGTGCGTGGTCGCTGGCGGCAGGCGGCTCCACGGCCATCGAGATGTGCCTGGGCTTCGAGCAGTTCCTGGCCAGCCACCCCCGCCCCGACACGGTTTACCTCTCGCTCTCGCCCCGCTCGCTCTGCACGATCTACGCCTACTGGGACCTGGCCGTCCGCAACGGCTTCTTCACGCCCGGCCAAGTCCGCGAGACCCTGCGCCTGGCCGACAGCCTCGACGACCCGCTGCTCAGCTTCGACGTGTTCACCGAGCAGGACATCGAGGCCGGGCGCTTCGGCCCCGAGCACCTGCGCTACGTCCCGCCCCGGCTGCGCTGGCTCGGCTTCCGCCTCAACTACCTGGCCCACTACCAGCTCGACATCCGCGACAACCACCTCTTCGGCGCCGCGGAGCGCAACCGCGCCTTCGCCCGCGAGATGGACAGCCTCCACGGCCGACGCCCGCATCCGGGCCTGCTCGAAAGCTGCGCGCTGCCCAACTACGAGGCCCGCTTCATGCCCCGGTTCGAGCCGCCCCCCTTGCTCGACCACTACCTGCGCCGGCTGCTCGGCCGCTGCCAGGCCGAGGGCATCCACCTGATATTCTGGCCCTCGCCCATGAACGAGAGCTCGCGGCCCCTGCTCAGCCCCGACTTCCGAAGCCAGTACGCCACCTACCTCCGCCAACTGGCCGCCGACTTCCCCGGCTGCGACATTTCCGACAGCCTCATCTTCTACCCCGACAGCCTCTTCGGCGACCCCTCGCACCTGAACGCCCGCGGCGCCGACCGCTTCACCCGCGAAGTCCAGGAACGGTTCTTCGGCCCTGCGGGCCAAGACGAGGCAAAGCGTTGATTTTCATGCACCTCGGCCAATCGCCGCGCACTCACTGGCGGCCAAGCCCCATTGGGAAAATCAGCGGGCAATGTGTAAATTGCGGCATCGGCCACGCCTCGAATCTGGGACCTTGGCACATCCGCCCCGCTTTCGAGTCCGGCCAGCTACAACCCACCCTTCCCACTTTTTGAGGATGGAAAGACAACAACACACCATAGAAAATCCTTTTGCGGACTACGGCTCAATCGTTCACGGCGAACGATTTGTAGGTAGAGGGCTGGAAATCAAAGCAGTTCAGAATCGCATGTTAAAGAAGGCCTACGGAAATTTGGGATTCTTTGTAAGAGTGTGTGGGTAGCGCAAAAGGATTGATACGGGTAAAATCAAGTTTTGACGAAAATCTGCTTGTTCAGCAAAACCAATTCATCCGCCAAACCCGTATCATCCGCGCGCATTTCGACCCAAATTCGGCCCGATGCTGGCGATTTGAATATTCCACCCTCTAAAGCAAATGATATTGCGCATCAAAAGTGAGTCCAGTATAAAAACCATTATTTGCATTTTTCTATTTGTAACCAATTGATAGTCAAAGATATTTTTTGAAAGCGAATTTTTGAAATGACCTTATTAGACCGCGCTTATTTTTGTCCTTGGAGGGGATTTGTCCACGAAAGGCACGAAGGGCACGAAAATTTTTTGAAATCAAAATTAGAGGGGATGAGTGGGACGGC
>JAIFMG010000183.1 GCA_020048645.1 Bacteroidota bacterium
ATGAAAATTTACAACTAATAATTCAAAAGAAAAAACCTGAATTTGGTGGTGAATGGAGTAGTGAACTAAAACCTATATTGGTTTCTTTGTTAGAAAATAAATGCCCAATTTGCGAAAGAAGAATAAGTCATTCGGATAGTAATGCTGATGTAATAGAACATTATCGTCCCAAAAAACATTATTGGTGGTTAGCTTATGATTATGAAAATTATACACTTGCTTGTTCTACTTGCAATCTTGCCAAAAGTGATGATTTTCCTTTATTTGCCAATCAAAAAAGCGTAGAATACACGAATAAACATGAAATTGATAAAGAAAAACCGTTACTTATAAATCCATTCATTGAAGAACCTTATAAGTATTTTGAACTAATCTTTTCAAACTATTCCGGTTCACGAAAGTACAATGTCATAAAATTATCTATAAATCCAAAATTAACTGATAATTACGAAATTCAAAAATCTAAAAAAACAATTGAAATATTCAATTTAGATTTACATAAAAAAGAAGAGAAATATCGTAGTGAGCAGATTATTGATTTTGAAGACTTTTGTAAAAAGCTTCTTCCTTTTGCAGAGAGACTTGATTTTCACAAAAAAATTTTGTTACAAGCATGGAAAAACAGAACCAATGAACCGGAAACCTTAAAACAGGCAGAAAAAGAATATTTAGAATACACAAGTAAATTAATAAATGAACAATCAGAGATTATTTCAAAAACAGGATACTGGCAATTAATTTTATTAGAACAATATAAAATAATAAAATCGCCGTAACATGAAAAAGAATGGCAAATTGATACGATAAGATATGATATTAGATTTATTGAAAAAGCTTTGCAATCAATCTACAAACATTTAATTGATTGAACAATGAATGACACCCCAAAGCATATACTGCAAAAACAATTTGAAATAATCTATGCAAAACCGTTAAAAGATAAAATTGCAGGATTATTTGAGATGACAGAATTATCAAGAAGCATAATTTTAAATCAATTGAAACAGAAAAATCCTGAATATACAGAGATTGATTTGAAGATAGAATTGTTTAAAAAGTTCTACAAGTTTGATTTTGATAACGAAACATTAAATAAAATCGCAGATAAAATGCGACAATTTTTAGTAAATGAACTGATTGAAAAACAAATAGTTAAAGCCATATGATATATGAAAGCGTGATCCTTTGTGGTAGTATAAAAAATTGCTCAAGAGAGAGACCCTCAAGGCTGTCCTATCTATACCCACCGGAAAGCTAGATTTTACTCGATCCAATCCCTTTTGCGGTACCCACGCACTTTTCCAAAGAACCTTTTCTGGGGAGCCTGGCGGAAATATTTCGGCATCCGGCGCAATGTCCTTACCTTAGAGGCGCCGCGGAAAGCCGCGGCCAACCCCAAAAACCCACCCCGACCATGTTTGACCCTTCGATCTACCAAGCTCGCCGCGCGGCGCTGGCGCGCCAGATGGGCGAAGGCCTGGCCCTCTTCCTGGGCAACGGCCTGGCCCCGATGAACTATCCCGCCAACCCCTACCCCTTCCGCCAGGACGGCGCCTTCCGCTACCTCTTCGGCCTGGACCAGCCCGACCTCGCGGCCGTGGTGGAGCTGCCCAGCGGCCGGGCGCACCTCTTCGGCCAGGACCTGGGCCTGGACGACGTGGTCTGGATGGGCCAGCAGCCGAGCGTGGCGCACCTCGCGGCCTCGGCCGGGGTCGAGCACTGGCACGCGCCCGAGGCCCTGGCCCCGATGCTGCGCGAGGCGCTCCGCCTGGGCAGGCCCGTGCATTTCCTGCCGCCCTACCGCGGCGAGCAGGAGCTGGCCCTGGAGGCCCTGCTCGACATCCGCGCCGACCGCGTCCGCCAGCACGCCTCCGAGCCGCTCATCCGCGCCTACGTGGAAGTGGCCGCGCGCAAGGGCCCCGAGGAGATCGCCCAGATGGAGCTGGCCATGGAGCGCGTAACCCGCCCGATGTACCTGGAAGCCATGCGCCTGGCCCGCCCCGGCGCGCGCGAGCAGGAGCTGGCCGGCCGCCTCGAAGGCATGGTGCTGGCCGCCGGCTCGGCCCTGGCCTACCCCATGATCCTCAGCCGCGACGGGCAGATCCTGCACAACCACAGCCACGCCAACGTGCTGCGCGCCGGAGACCTCCTGCTGATCGACGCCGGGGCGCAGTCGCCCCTGGGCTACGCCACCGACATCACCCGCACGCTTCCCGTGGGCGGGAAGTTCAGCCCCAAGCAGGCGGCCATCTACAACATCGTGCTCGCGGCCGAGGAGGCCGCCATCCAGGGCATCGCCCCGGGCGTGCCCTACCGCGCGCTTCACCTGCTGGCCAGCCGGATCATCGCCCAGGGCCTCAAGGACTTGGGCCTGATGCGCGGCGAGGTGGAGGCGGCTGTCGAGGCGGGGGCGCACGCGCTGTTCTTCCCCCACGGCCTGGGGCACATGATCGGCATGGACGTTCACGACATGGAAGGCCTCGGCGAGGACTTCGTGGGCTACGACCGCCAGCACGCGCGCAGCACGCAGTTCGGCCTGGCCTACCTGCGCCTGGCCAGGCCCCTGCGCGAGGGCTTTGTCGTCACGGTCGAGCCGGGCGTCTATTTCATCCCCGAGCTGATCGACCAGTGGAAGGCCCAGGGCCTGCACCAGGAGTTCATCGACTACGACGCCCTGGACGAGTACCGCGACTTCGGCGGCATCCGCATCGAGGACAACGTGCTGGTAACGGCCACGGGGCACCGGGTGCTCGGCCCGCGCATCCCCAAGACGATCGAGGAAGTGGAAGAGGCCATGCGCTGATGCCAAGTTGCGTTCAAAGGTGATGGATTGCCCGCGAAAGCCCTGAAGGGGTGGCATGATTGTAAAATGCGGAGCCACGCCTAAGAAGAGAACCCCGAAGGGGCGGAATTGTCCCGAACGGGAGAAATGGGCCTTTTTTTCGGAAGGATAATCCATTTTACCCACACACTCTTGAGGTTTCAAATACCTTATTGCCTTATTTTGGCGCACGAATTTGTAAAGCAAAATGGATGGAAATTAAGTTTTGAAGAAGAACGGCTTATTCAGCAAAACCGATTTATCCGCATCGTCAACGTCCACCCCGATTTAAATTTCGCTGACGCTGGCGATTGGTAAATTACACCATTTGCTTTCAAAGGTGGATTATCCGATCTCAAATTGGGACAAGATGCCCGGGCTACGCTCCTTTCCTGCGCGGGCCTTCTCCGTGAAAGCCCTGGAGGGCGAAATGATCAGGCGAAGGTCAAAAGTCGTGGCGAAGGAATCAGGCCCTCCATCACCCATGGGGACAATTACACCCCTTCGGGGTTCTCTTCTTTGGCCTGGATCCGCTTTCTACAATCATTACACCCCTTCGGGGTTGGGCGAGGCTTCAAGGCATTCCATCCCATTTGACCGCGACTGGGCCTTGGCATCAACAAAAAAAGGCCGCCCGGACGACGCGGTCCGGGCGGCCTTCGAGGGCAAACGCGGCAGGCTATGGCCTAGCGGACGATGAGCTTGTGCCGGAGGACCTGCTCGCCAAGGGTCAGCTCAACGAGGTATGTGCCCGAGCTGAAGCCTTGCAAGTCAATCTGTTGCTCGACGCCATCGGAAGCGTTGAAAGAGAACTGCTGGAGCGTGCGGCCCACCATGTCGCTCACGCGGACGGCGGCAGGGCCTTGGTAGCCGCGCAGGCCCAGGAGGAAGAGGCCCGCGCCGGGGTTCGGGAAGATCGTGGCCGAAATGGCCGGCGCCCCTTCGAGGCCCGTTACGACGATGGTCTCCGTGTCGCTGTTGGAACAGGCCGATTCGCCTTCGGGGTAGATGGCCTTGACGCAGTACTCGAAGGTGCCGGCGCCTGGCTGCTGGTCCGTGTAAGTGGTCTGGTTGGCAGCCACTTGGGCCAGGCTCTGGCCATCGCGAAGGATGCGGTAGCCCGTCAGGGCCTCGATGGCCGCGGGGCTTGAGCTGGCAAGCTGCTCCAGGGGGGCGTGCGCGCGGCGGGCCAGGCGGTCTTCGGCGTCGGCAGGGGCCAGGGCGATCTTGGCCAGGCCGCGGATGTCGCGCACGACGATGTCGTCCAGGGCCATTTCGTAGCCGTCGTTGAACTCGAAGACGAAGGCCAGTTGGATTTCCTGGCCGGCGTAGCCGGAAAGATCCAGCTCGACTTGGCTCAGGTAGTCGTTGTCAGGATCCTGGTTGCCGTCGAAGGTGCGCAGGTTGCCCCAGCTTGTTCCAGCCTTGACCTTGACGTGCAAGATGCTGAACCAGCTCTGGGTGGCATCGTTCAGGAAGACCATCCAGAAGCGCAAGGCATCGCCCTGTGCGGCCGGGAAGCTCGGCGTGATGAGCCACTGGAAGTTGGGGGCGTTCCAACTGATGGCCGTGGACTGCTGGCCCGTGTGGATGTAGGCGGCTCCGTCGCCTTCGAAAGAGCTGGCCTCGCAGAGGAACCAGGTGGAGCCGGTGGGCGCGTAGGCGCCCGTGCCGGCGCCGTTGGTGCTTTCGAGCACCTGCCAGCCCGCGGGCGGGAAGGTCGGCGCCTCGAAGCCTTCGGGCAGCCGGTCGGGGCGGTTCCATTCCAGGAGGACATCCGCGCCAGAGTTGACCAGGCTAGAGCGCAAGTTGTGCGGAGGAAGGGCATTCGAGGGCGGCGTGCCGCCAGCGATCAGCATTCCGTAGTCCTCGGTCTCACCCCACTCCAGTTCGCCGCAGGGCGTTGGCGCCTCGTTGTAGGCCACGCGGACCCGGAAGGCGGAGCTGCCCGCCAAGGCGGTTTGCGGAACGGCGACGGTGACCTGCCCTTGGCCCGAAGCCACGGGCACGACGAATTTCTCGCCCGCCTCAAGTTCCAGGTTCTGGTTCCAGTCGAACCAGGCGGCGGCCTGGTCCTGGCTGTAGAAGCTGCCGATGTTCAGCGTCAGCGTGTAGCTCTGCCCGGCCTCGAGGTTGGCCACCTTGTCGCGGTGGTCCGAGTAGCCGCTGGTGCCGCAGTCGGTGCTGTTGTCGATGTTCGAGAACCGGACCCGGCTGATGTACTCGTCGCACTCGGCGCTGGCCTCGCACAAGGAAGGCTGTACGGCCTCGATGTAGTTGGTCTTGGTGGTCTGGTCCTGGCCGTTGGCGTTGCTGACGCTTAGGCTGACGGTGTAGAAGCCCTCCTCTTGGAAGATGAGCTTGGGCGACTGCGAGTTGGCGTTGGTGCCTTGCTGGAAGGCCACGGTGTTCGGGCTGAAAGTCCAGCTCCAGGTGTCGGGGCTGAAGGCCGTGAGGTCGTTGAAGGTAACGACTTCGGAGGCGAAGACCGGGCGGGTGTTGGAGGCGCTGAAGTTGGCCACGGGCGCCTGGTCTCCGGCGTCGAACAGGTCCGAGTCCCAGAGGCCCCGGCCGTAGGTTCCGGCACGCAGGCGGCTTTCGGCACGGCTGGCGCCGTAGTAGATCTCGAGCTCGCGCACATCGACCGTGGGCAGGCCCGTGTCGAAGAGCAGCCAGTCGTTCAGGCTCTGGTCGCGGTAGAAGACGCTGGTCTCGGAGCCCAGGTAGATGCCCTCGTTGCTGGTCTTGTCGAAGGCCAGGGTGTTGAGGTTGATGTCGGGCAGGCTGCCGCTGATGTCGGTCCAGTTGGCGCCTTTGTCCGCGGATTTGAAGACCTGGCTTCCGGCGGTGGCATAGACCACGTTGGGGGCAGTCGGGTGGGCCTCCACGTCCGAGGGTGTGTTGCCGGGGAAGCTCAGGGTCGTCCAGGTGGGGCTGGCGGCGTTGGCGTTGTCGCTGCGGCGGAAGCTGCCGTCCCAGTTGACGGCGTAGAGGATGTCCGGGTTGGCGGGCGACTGCTCGAGCACGCGCATGTCGTTGGTTCCCCAGGTCGAGATCTTGGTCCAGCTCACGCTGCTGGCGCTGCTGGCCTTGACGTTGGTGCTGCGCCAGACGTTCTGGTAGCCGGCGAACATGGTGTTCGCGTTGGTCTCGTGCAGGATATAGGGCGTCACCCATCCGCCGCTTTCGGTGATGCCGTTCTCGCCCTCGGCGCCGATGGTGCTGAAATACTCACCGTTGACACTGCGGCGGATGTCGCCGTAGTAGAGGCTGCCGTAGCGGTAGTCGGCATCGGTGGGGTCCACGGCGCACTCCATGCCGTCGCCGCCGATGACCGTCTGCCACTGGCCGTTCTCGATGCGGGCCGTGCCGTTGTCCTGGTAGCCGTTCATCACCAGGCCGGCGACGCTGGCCGACTGGCCGATCTTGTAGATCTGGGCGATGGCCAGGCCGCTGGAAATGTCGGTCCAGTCCGTGCCGCCGTTCTGGGTGTAGTACAGCCCGCCGTCGTTGCCCGAGTAGAGCCTCCCGTTGGTGGGCGAGTAGCCGAGGTAGTGGTGGTCGGCGTGTACGGCGTCGGCGTTGTCGCCCACCCAGTGCGCCGAGATGGCCCAGTTGGTGCCTCCGTCGGTCGATTTGAACACGTTGACGCCGCCCACGTAGAGCGTGTTGGCGTTGTTCGGGTCCACGGCCACGCAGAGGTCGTACCAGGCCTGTCCGCCCGTTCCGTTGCCATCCCACTCGTAGCTCATGATGTTGGGCGAGTCGGAGCGCTCGCTGAAGCTGGCGCCGCTGTCCGTGGAGAGGTAAAGCCCCTGGAACGCCTCCTGGTCGGTCAGGACCAGGTAAACGTAGCTGGGATTCGCGGGGGTAACGCCGATGACCATCCTGTTGGAACTGGGCAGGCTGGTTACCTGGCTCCAGGTGTCGCCCCCGTTGGTCGAGCGGTAGAACTCGCCGCTGGCCGTCGCGTACACGATGTCGGGGTTGCCCGGCTTGTACTGGAGGTCCTTGTAGTGGTCGAAGTTGCTCGATACCCGCGTCCAGCTCTGGCCGCCGTTGGTGGTCTTGTAGATGCCGTTGCTCGTGGCCGCCAGCAGCTCAGCCGACTGGTCCGGGTGGATGAGCATGGCGCTGACGGTCTCGTCGCCGATGCCCGTCTTGGCGAAGCTCCAGTTCAGGCCCCCGTCGGTTGACTTCATCACGCCCATGCCCGGCGCGTCGGCGGCGTCGCGGTCGCCCGTGCCGAGGTAGAGCACGCTGGCGTTCTGCGGGTCCACCACGATGGCCGAGACGCCCAGGGTCGGCAACTGGTCGGTGTTCGAGGTCCAGGACAGGCCGCCGTCTGTGGTCTTCCAAAGGCCGCCCGAGGGCGCCCCTGCCCAGAGGATTGAGGCGTTGGTCGGGTGGTAGGCCACCACGTTCAGGCGCCCCAGGCCGTTGGGCTGGCCCGTGCCGTTGTTGGGAAGCTGCACAGGGCCCAACTGCTGCCAGTTGCCCGTGGCCGACTTGGGATGGTCCGCCAGATAGGCCTGCCAGTTCGCGAAGACCTCCGCGGGCTGGGGCAGGCGGCCCCGCGCGTCAGCCCGGCCCCGCTGGTAGTACTCCCAGCGCTTGAAAGGCTTCCAGCCCGAGCCCTTGGTTATGGTCCTGCCTTCCCAGTAGGCCTCGAAGTAGGCCTGCGTCAGGCGGAAATCCTGGTGGGGGTCCTGCATCTGCCCGACCCACAGCGGCCGCTCGCGCGCCTCGGAAGGCACGGCTGGCCGGTCTTGCCCAACCACGGGCAGGGAAAGGCCCAGCAGCAACGCGAGGCCCATCCATCGGAAAAAGTTCTTCATCATCACGAAAGAGGTTAGGTATTAAAAGCGCTGGCATCCAGCCCGACGGACAAAAGCCGCCCGCCCGCCGCCATTTCCAAAGGTAAGTTTTTTTTTCGCCCCACCCCATCCCACCCGCGACATTCGCCCGCGAAAATAGCTCGGGGCAGGAGGGCTTTCTGCGGGGGCGACATCAGACCTTAAACGAGAAACTATGTCATCAAAACGGATAACATCCCCTTCGAAGCAGAAGACGAAGTTGGAGGAATAGCGCAAATCGCCCTTAGGCCAAGGGTTCACTTTGAACCCAGCACATCAAAAATTGAAGCCTGCGCCGTAATGGCGTCAATGCGTTTTTGGGACATTGACTGGCATTTGTCAACAAGTTCAATCCCGACAAATTTTCTGCTGTTTCGGCATGACACAACACCTGTTGTTCCAGAACCAGTAAAAGGGTCTAATACGAAGTCCTTTTCTTTTGTTGAGGCAAATTTTAGTACATGACAAAAAGCGATAAAGGGAAAAAAAGGTGTGAAATTATTTGGATAAAAGACTGGTATTCATTACATTAGAAGAATATTACCACATATTTTTTCCAATGAAGAATACCAGTCTAGCGTGTAAAGATTATGCCTTGGTTTCAGCTTTGCAAGGGCATTTTAGAGGCGAGCTCAATTTGGCAAGGGTCAACTCATCAGCCTTTTCGTGACGGCCCTGTGCAAGGTTAAGACGATCAATTACGACAGGCTCGCATCCGCATTCGATTCGATGGTTGACAAAAGCAGTTCGTACCGCAGGATTCAACGGTTCATGAAGGACTATGAATTTTGATTTCAAAAAAATTTCGTGCCCTTCGTGCCTTTCGTGGACAAATCCCCTCCAAGGACAAAAATGGGCGCGGTCCAAAAAGGTCACTTCTGAAATTCGCTTTCAAAAATTATTTTTGATTATCAATGGGTTAGAAATAGAAAAATGCAAATAATGGTTTTTATGCTGGATCCAAGTTTCAATGATGTCATTTAATTCTTCTTTTGTACAGTTTAGCATGATTTCATCAAAGGACTTGTGTGAGCCTGTTGCAATTCTAGCTTGTTTTTCAACCCAGTCATAAAATGGTTTGGCTTGGTCGGCAAGTTTGGTGTTTTCATCCCTTGTTTTTGCAAATTCATGGGTATCATAAGGTTATAAGGTTTATTTGAATCCTCCAATTGATTTGCTACTAAGTTTTTACCCAAAAATAAGGTCCTATACCCAATCGCTTTCAAACGTGATGGATTGCCTTGCAGCCTCGCCCAACCCCGAAGGGGTGTAATGATTGTAGAAAGGAAATCCAAGCCAAAGAAGAGAACCCCGAAGGGGTGAAATTATCCTCATCGGGAGCAAGGGCCAGACAATACCACCCCTTCGGGGTTCCGCTCCAACCCGCGCGGGGCAGGCTACAACAATTCCATCCCTTCAGGATGCTTCCGGAATCCCATATTCCGCTCGCGAATAGAGCGATTCAAAGCCTAATCAGACTTGAATGCAGCTTCTAATTTCGCAGGATGCTAGCGATTTGCATATTCCATCATCGAACGCAACTTTGTATAATTTTGCAACTATTGCTTTTGCACTTTTTTTTGTGCATGGGAATTTTTATCTTTGACGGTAATTTAATCAAAAAAAATGAAAACATTTTTGTTATTTATTTTGGCATTAGTTGGAGCACTCTGCCCTATGGCCCAGGCCCAATCTGATTTTCGCAGTGTCGAATGGGGGATGTCGATATTGGAGGTAAAGCAAAAGGAAACACTTCTGCTGTCATCCGAAGGGGAGAGCCTGATTGGACACCGGGACGGGCAAGATTTTTATAGTGGTTATGATTTGAAATATGAAAACGCTTCTATATCAGGACTACCATGTAAGTAAGGATTCAAAATTAGCTTGTATTAAGTATGAAATTAATGTCCAAATGAATATGTGCTTGTTCCTCATCCCATAAATTATATTACA
>JAIFMG010000073.1 GCA_020048645.1 Bacteroidota bacterium
TGAGCCCCGCGATCTTGGCCAATATTGCTTCGTATTTTTTCATGGTGCAATGTAAGCATTTCTTTTTGTCCCACTATTAAGGAATAGAACAGAAAAAAATTAAAAATGGGTGCGGTCTAAAAAGGTCATCTCTAAAATTCGCTTTCAAAAAATACCATTGATTATCAATAGGTTAAAAATAAAAAAATGCAAATAATGGTTTTTATGCTGGACCCACCTTTCTCACCTAGCTGCTATCAAACGGAATGGATTCCCAGGATAAACGGTCTTGTCCACATTCAGGCCCTACAAGGTTCTGGTCCGCGCTGGTTTGCCCATCCCCGGATTTCATCCGGGGCTATTCCAATTCAATCCCTACGAGATTGGCAGGCAAGCTCAATTGTGTCGGAAACAGGTGCTTGGGATGGCTCACTCTCGGGCGCGGCTGTCCATGTTGATGGTAACGGGGCCGTCGTTGACCAGGGCCACGCGCATCATGGCGCCGAACTGCCCCGTGGGGACGGCCTTGCCCAGCTCGGCCTCGAGCTGGCGGACGAAGCCCAGGTAGAGGGCCTCGGCCTTCTCGGGCCGGGCGGCGCGGATGAAGCTGGGCCGGTTGCCCTTGCGGGTGCTGGCATGGAGGGTGAACTGGCTGACCACCAGGGCCTCCAGCCCCAGCTCGAGGGCGGAAAGGTTCATCAGCCCATTGGCATCCTCGAAGATGCGCATCCGGGCGACCTTCGAGGCCAGCCACTGGGCGTCCTCTTCCTGGTCAGCCTCCTCGACCCCGAGCAGGACCAGCAGCCCTGGCCCAATCTGCGCGATGCTCCGGCCCTCGACTTCCACGCTGGCCTGGCCCACCCTCTGTACGACGACTCTCATGCGGCGCTTTTTTAGGGCGGCAAGTTATCAAAAAATGGCGTCGCGGGCAAGGGCGATGAGTTCGCGAAGGACTTCTGATACCCAGTCGCGTTCAGTGGTGGCAAATGCAATTCGGCCGCATCCCGAGAAATTTGGAAGCTACATTCAAGCCCGAAAGCGGCTTGGGAAAGCCCTGTTCGTGGGCGGCGCAGGGGGATTCCGGGCGAATCCCGAAGGGATGGAATCGTTGTTGCCTGCCGGACGCGGCTTGGAGGGTATCCCCGAAGGGCTGGCATTGCCTGGCCTTTCCTCCCGACCAGGACGATTTCACCCCCTCGGGCTTGGGCTAGTCTTCAAGGCAATCCATCTCCTTTGAAAGCAACTTGGGCACAAGCTGCCCGGTTCCCTCACCTTTCCACTTGCGCGTCGATGTTGATGCCAACCCCGATGGGGACGCTTTCCCAGTCTCCTTGGCTTGTCTTCCGGTAATATGTCTTTTTTGAAAGGCCGGCGCAAAAGTACAGATGCCCCATCCCCAAGTCCTTGACATGCTCTACCGTAACCAGGAAATCACCCTCGACATGGATGTTGTATTCCTTCAGGTCAATGGCTATCTTGTCGCCGATTTTGTCTTTTGAAATCTCAAAATAAATTGGCTTTTGCAAGAAATTTTCAAAATCCCCATCTTCTCTGAGGCTATAAAAGTTGACTCGATAAAAGACGGTATCGTAGGAGCATGACGCGATGTTCAAATTGAGAGTCTCAAGGATTGCCGTCGTTTTGACCTTGATCAAAATGCCACATTCGTATCCCAGCCTGTTTTCTTCGAAACCAATAGCGATGGATTTCGACCTGGCCTTGATTCCCAAGGTTTTGCGAATGTAGTCTCTCGGTTGAACAAGGACTTCCCGCAGCGCGACGACCTTCTCTTCCAATCGGATTTCAATGGATTGCGCCGCTTTCAAATCCTGTACGCTTATCCCAAAGGGATGGTATCCAACGCAAGAAAAAAACAACGTGTCGTTGTCGTACTGCCCGTCCAATTCGATGCTGAATTGCCCCCTGCTGTCCGAGACAGTCCCTATGTTTCTGTTTTTTATGCCAATGTTCACATAAGCAATCGGGTTTCCATTGTCCTTGTCAACTGTTTTTCCATGAAAAATCTGCCCCAGCAATTCATGCGCCGAAAGGGTGAAGAAAAAGATCAAAATGAGCATGGCCGAAAGAGTTGAATTTTTCATGTTTTCAAAGTTTGTTGTTGGTTTGAAAAAGCAAAAGTCACCACTTTCCCTCCGCACCCGGAAGCAGGATGGGCGGAGCTGGAAACGCACGCTTCCCCAACGCAGTATGACAGGCAGTGATCCGCGGGCCAGCGGGGCAACTTTTCGGGGCCTTGTCCCGTTCAGGCATTCGGCTTGGCCCGCGGCTTGCGCCAAGATGAACCTCAACCGACGATTTTGAACATGGAGACCAACGACATTCCCAACAACGAGGGCCAGGAGGAAGACCCGGCGCGCGCGGACAGGCTGCTGCGCGACTTTCACGAGCACGAGCAGCGGCTGCTGGGGCCCGATGGGCGGCCGTTCGAAGTGCCGGCCGAGGGCAGTCTGGGCCTTTTGGCGCTGGGTTACAGGGGCTTGGCGGCATGGCGGAGCGCCAAGCGGGCCCAGGGCCTCGCGGCGGACGCCTTCAGCCAGGAGCTTGCCCAGCCCGAGGAGCCAGGTTCCTGAGCATCCGAAAACAGCCAGAAGCACATCCCCGGAAATGGAAAACTCAAAATCCCCGAAGGTCCTGCTGGTAGGCTGGGACGCCGCCGACTGGAAGATCATCAACCCCTTGATGGACAAGGGCTTGATGCCAACGCTCGAACGCCTGGTCAACCAGGGCGTGATGGGCGACCTGGCGACCCTGGAGCCGCCCTTCTCGCCCATGCTCTGGACCTCCGTGGCAACGGGCGTGCGCCCCGACAAGCACGGCATCCTCGGCTTTTCGGAACCGGCGGCAGGCGGGCGGGGCGTGCGGCCGGTCTCCTCGCTCTCGCGCAGGGTCAAGGCCATTTGGAACATCCTCACGCAAGTCGGCAAGAAGGCGCACGTGGTCGGCTGGTGGCCCTCCCATCCGGCCGAACCCATTGATGGAGTGATGGTTTCCAACCACTTCCACCTGGTCAACCAAGCGCCCGGCCACTGGAAGCTGCCCGCGGGCGCCGTCCATCCGCCCGACTTGGCGCGCTTCTTCGCCGAGCTTCGGGTGCATCCCTCCGAGCTTTCGATGGCGCAGCTCCTGCCCTTCGTGCCCCGCCTGGCCGAGATCGACCAGGCCCAGGACAGCCGCCCTTACCAACTGGCCAAGATCCTGGCCGAGGCCGCCAGCATCCAGAACGCCGCCACCTGGATCCTCGAGCACCAGCCTTGGGACTTCGTGGCCGTCTATTGGGACAGCCTCGACCATTTCTCGCATGGCTTCATCGACTACCACCCGCCGCGGCTGCCGCATGTCTCGCCCGAGGACTTTGAACTGTACCGCGGAGTGGTCGAGGCTGCCTATTGCTTCCATGACATGATGCTGGGCCGATTGCTTCAACTCGCTGGCCCACAGGTGCATGTGCTGCTCATTTCCGACCACGGCTTCCACTCGGACCACCTGCGCCCCGCCAGCCTCCCCGACGAGCCCGCCGGGCCGTCGTACCAGCACCGCGGGCAGGGCATTCTCTGCGCCGCCGGGCCGGGCATCCGCCGCGACCAGCGGGTTTACGGCGCCAACCTGCTCGACATAACGCCCACTCTGCTCACCCTCTTCGGCCTGCCCGTCGGCCAGGACATGGAGGGCCTGCCGCTGGAGCAGATCTTTGAGCAGCCACCCGCCATTGCCCGCATTCCTTCCTGGGAACAAGTGCCCGGCCCCGACGGCAGGCACCCCGAGGGCGCCCGCGAGAACACCTACGACACCGCCGAGGCCCTCGAGCAGCTCATCGAGCTGGGCTACATCGAAGACCCCGGCCCCGACCTCAAGCTGGCCGTCGAAAACACGCTCCGCGAGCTCGACTACAACCTGGCGCGCGTCTATGCCGGCTCCGGTCGCCACGCCCTGGCCGCCGAAATTTTCGCCCGCCTGGCCGCGGATTTCCCCGACGAGCCGCGCTTCGCCCTGCGCCTGATCCGCGCCCAAGCCGCCCTGGGCCGCCACGGCGAGGCCCTGCGCGCCATGGGCCTCTACCGCCAAAACGTCCAGCGCTTCCTCCTCAGCCCGGCGCAGGCCCAGCGCATGGGCGAAGCCTTGCGCGACGCTGGCCCGGCATCGCCCGACCAGCGCGACGATGCGGCCCGCAAAACACGCCGCGCGCTCCGCCGCGCGGCGCAAGAGCAATCCAACCTGCTGCAAATTGAGGTCATGGAAGCAGAGATTCTTCTGAAACAGGACAAAGCCGAAGAAGCCTTGGGCAAATTGCGCCACTTGGCCTCGCGAAAGCCGCACGGCCGTTGGCTCAACCTGCGCCTGGGCGAGTCCTTCCTGGCCTTGGGCAGGGGCCTCGAGGCGGGCGAGGCCTTCCGGCGCAGCCTGCACGCCGACCCCGACGCGCACCGCGCCTGGCTCGGCCTGGCCAAGGTGGAGCTGGCGCTCGGCAATCCGCCACAGGCCATCGAGCTCGCCCTCAAGGCCATTGGCCTGGTCTTCAACGCTCCGCACGCGCACCTGCTCCTGGGCAAGGCGATGCTGGCCCTTGGCCGCGAAGCCGAGGCCGCCAGCGCGCTCGAGCTGGCCCTGGCCCTCGCGCCACGGCTGGGCCTGGCCCGCAACCTGCTGGTCGAGCTCTACGAAAAGAGCGGCCAGCACGAGAAGGCCCGCGCCCATCGCGCGCATTTCGCCGCCCAGGAGCCCGCGCCCCCGGCGGCGGAAGCGCCCGCGGCCCCGGCGCCGGAGCCCACGGGCATCGCCTCGCTCGCGGGCCTGGTCCTGGCCAGCCGTCCGCGCGTGCCCCGCCAGGAGGCCATTGTGGTGGTCTCCGGTCTGCCCCGCTCGGGCACTTCGCTGCTGATGCAGATGCTGGAGGCGGGCGGACAGGCCCTCTTCGCGGATGGCCACCGGCCCGCCGACGCCAACAACCCCAGGGGCTACCACGAGCACGAGGCCGCCAAGCGCCTGCACCGCGACAAGGCGTGGCTGCCGCAAGCCCAGGGCAAGGCCGTCAAGGTCATCCTCCAGCAGCTTTTCCACCTGCCCGCACGGCACAACTACCGCGTGCTGCTGGTCTTGCGCGACCTGCGCGAAGTGGTCATGTCGCAGCAGCGGATGCTGGCCCGCGACGGCAAGCTCTCCGCTGAAAACCAGGAGGTTTACCCCTATTCGCTCGAAGAGGCCTACCGCGGGCAGATGCGGCGGCTCGAGGCCTGGCTGCCCACCCAGCACAACATGGACGTGCTCGTGCTGCGCCACGCCGACCTGCTGGCCCAGCCCCTGGAGCAGGCCCGCCGCGTCCGCGACTTCCTGCGCCTCGACGCTGACCCGGAGCGCATGGCCGCCACCATCGACCCGGCGCTCCACCGCGAGAAGGCCTAGCCGTTGAGCGCCTGCAACAAGTTGCTTCGGTGGGTCCAAATCGAAGCATTTGTGTTCTTCTTTAACAACAAACACCATGTTGCAGAGCGTCTGCTGAAAAACCCGCGATCAACTAGATTTCAAGAAATCAATTCCACTTTTCTTTGGCCAAGTGCAAGATTTTGGGTGTATTGGAACTGAAGAGCTTGCACTTATGGTCAAATACACGCCTCATAGCAAGTTGCTTTCGATGGTGATAAACACAAATCGTCAGCATCCTCCGAAATTGGGAAGCTACATTCAAGTCCGAACGCGGCTTTGGAACGCCCTGCTCGCGAGCCGCGCAGGGGATTCTTGGCGAATCCCGAAGGGATGGAATTGTCGTAGCTTGCCGCAAGCGGGTTGGAAGAGCCCCCGAAGGGGTGGCATTGTCTGGCCCTTCCTCCCGATGAGGACGATTTCACCCCTTCGGGGTTCTCTTCTTTGGCTGGGCTGCGCTTTCCACAACCCTGCCACCCCTTCGGGGTTGGGCGAGTCTTCAAGGCAATCCATCACCTTTGAACGCGACTGGGTATCCCCCCCACTATCCCACGAAAGAAGCTGGCACTAAGAGCCTTGGCAGTGAAAAAAGAAAAAGGCCGATCCGCGGATCAGCCTCTTTTCTTTTTGTCTTTTTTCCGGCGCTTCGCGGCGCGCGGGTCGTCGTCGTCATTGCCGTCTGGCGGGCCACCCACTCCTCGATCGGCACGAAGCGGCGACGAACAGCCGCGTTTGAAAAGCCATCCAGGCCATTGGTTCCTCAAAAAATATTGTTACCTTAGGTTTGTCAATTTCATACCTCATAAGAACAGGCTTTCTTGCTCGAATGCGCATCGCGATGGCAATGCCGATTGGGGGCGACTGATAGCGGATTTCATTCCTTGTCAGGACACTAATCTTTTATGCACTTGGGGCAGCAGCAGAACCTGTAATTCAACGACTTTTTGGAACAGACCAATGAACAAAGAATACACGAAATTCAAAAACGATTTGGCGAAAGCCAAAACCGAGGAAGACGTAAAAAATGCTTATGCAAAGCATTTCAAAATCAGTTACGACACCTCCGACAGGCACGACTTATATACACCGCAGGTACTGTTCGAGTTCAAATACGACAAAAACATGCTGAACCTAAAGGCTAGAGCTATGGTTTTAGCCCAGATATTGTATTATATCCATAGGCTTAAATTCGGATTTACACAAAAAGCAATCCCGACTTATTTGAGTCTGACCGACAAGAACGAAGCCATCCTAACCGAAACCATCAAATGGAAAAATACTATTCGGACATTGAAAGTTACGATTGGGATCTAAGCCCAAGCATACCCGACAAGCGGTTGGTTGAAAAACTGATCGATGATGTGGAATTTCGGAATCTGCACGTTTACGACATCGAAAACGAAAACGATTACAACGTATTCAGCGAGAAGTTGACAAAGTATTTGGACCCTTTGCACAAGTTCGATCTTGCTGATAAAAAAATCATTACAGAAGAAAACTTTGAAGAGGTCTTTGAATATTGGAATGGAATTTTTGGACCTTCGGTAAAAAATGGATTCAAAACGTCAAAGTATTTTGTTTGCGACATTCAGCAGGGTAGAACGCATCTGAGCCGAGAAGAAGGCAAAGCGTATTTTGATTTCGGGAACGGCGAAGTGCGCGTTAAAAAAATCTTGATGAAGGATTACCAGTTCTTCTGGGAACTCTACGAAAAGGTAACTTCATCGGACACCATTCGCGGCATCTTGTCCAAAATCGACCGTTTGACCGACGAGGATATGCGGCGTTTTCATGGTGAATTTTTCACACCGATACGCTTCGCGAACAAGGCGCTTGAGTACATCGAACGGACAATCGGCAAAGAGTGGTGGAAATCGGGCGAATACCGCATTTGGGACATGGCTTCCGGAACCGGAAATTTGGAATACTATCTACCCAATGAAAGCTATAAATATTTGTATTTGTCAACACTTTACCAAACCGAAGTGGAGCATTGCGAAAAGCTGTTCCCCAGCGCGACCGTTTTCCAATACGACTATTTGAACGATGATGTCGGCAACGTCTTTTTGGAAAACAACATTGGCTTTGGCATCACTTGGAAATTGCCCGAAAAACTGCGCAAAGACCTCGCGAACCCCAAATTGAAATGGATCATTCTCATCAACCCGCCTTTTGCGACTAGTCAAACCGCAGGAACAAGCGGGGAGAGCAAACAAGACGTAAGCAATACGGTGGTTCGCAAAGTCATGCACCAACAAAATTTGGGTGAAGTATCAAGAGAGCTATTTGCGCAATTCATTTTCCGAATCAAGAAGGAATTTAAGAGCAAAGACGCCCATTTTGGTCTGTTCTCTAAAATCAAACACTTGAATTCAAACAATGATCAAAAATTCCGAGATGATGTTTTCCAGTTTGAATACAAGCGGGGCTTCATTTTCAGTTCGTTGACTTTTTCTGGAACAAGAGGAAACTTTCCAGTTGGCTTCCTAATTTGGAATTTGTCCAAGAGCATCAAAATTGAAAATCAGAATATTGTTGTGGACATTTTCAATGATGAAGTCGATAAAATAGGGCACAAGATGATTACATCAGAAAACAGAGATTTGTTTTTAAGCAAATGGGTTGATAGGCCAAGGGCTAACATTAAATTCCCGCCCGTCGGTTCCGCAATTACATTGAAAACTGATAACAAAGATAGACGGGACCGAATTGCAAAAGGGTTTTTAGCATCGTTTATGTGTAAAGGAAACGATTTTCAAAACCAAAATTTTACAGCCTTGTTATCCGCGCCCTATGTAAGCGCAGGCGCACTGTCCGTAACACCCAAGAATTTTGAAAAATCAATGGTTGTTCATGCCGTAAGGCGCATTCCCAAGGCGACCTGGATAAATCCGCGATCAATTTCTTATCCCAAAAGAGGAACTTTCGCAAGAGTTTGTAAACGACTGCACGGTTTGGAATTTGTTCAGCAATTCAAACCAAACCGCGGCCTTGAAAGATGTCGAATATGAGAAGGAGCTCTACCAAATCGAAAACCATTTCTTTCCTTTTCTGCTGTCCGAACTCAAGACATGGAAAATCACCGATAGCGATATTTCACTTTCGTTGGCATCCGCGACCGACCGTTTTCTAGCCCAATGGATCAAAGGACACAAATTGAGCAACGAAGCCAAGGCCGTTTGGGAAGCGGGTAAGGAAGTTTACAAATTCTACTTTGCCAACCTAAACCAACTGAGAACGCATCTGGCCGAAGTAAGAACATGGGACGCAGGCTTTTGGCAAATCAAAAAAGTATTGCAAGACCAAGATTTGGCCAGAGACTTGTTCAAAACCCTAAAAGAGAAACACGACATCTTGCGCGACAAGATTCTGCCGCAAATCTATGACTATGAGTTTATTCCTAAAGTTGAAATTTAATGACTCAACAAAGTGGCGCAATCTTCAATCGAATGGACCGAAATGACATGGAACCCGACAACGGGTTGCACGAAGGTTTCGAGTGGATGCAAGTTCTGCTATGCGGAAATCATGTCCAGGAGGCTTCAGGCCATGGGCGTTGAAAAATACAAGGATGCCTTTCAAGTCAGGGCGCATCCGGACCAGCTTAGTCTCCCTTACACGTGGAAGTCGCCAAGGATTGTTTTTGTCAACTCGATGAGCGACCTCTTCCACAAGGACATTCCGCTGGATTTCATAAAGGAGGTGTTTCGCGTGATGAACGAAAATCCCCATCACGTTTTCCAGGTTCTGACGAAAAGGGCGGAGCGGCTTTTTGAAGTCCATGAATCGCTCAAATGGACGCACAACATTTGGATGGGTGTTTCCGTCGAAAACCAAAGCGTCGTGAACCGGATTGATTTTCTTCGGAAAACCAATGCGAGGGTCAAATTCTTGTCCTGCGAACCGCTGATCGGGCCTTTGCCGAACCTGGACCTTGAGAACATCGACTGGGTCATCGTTGGTGGAGAAAGTGGGCACAAGCCTAGGCCAATGGATGCCGATTGGGTACTCGACATTCAGGAGCAATGCGAAAAATCGAGTGTCGCGTTCTTTTTCAAGCAGTGGGGCGGGCGAAACAAGAAAGCCAGCGGCCGTCTCCTCAACGGTAGAACCTATGACGAAATGCCTGAACAGCAAGCACTTGTGGATGGTTAGCCGTTTCAAAACACGCTCCTAGCCGACGAAAGAAGCTGGACCCAGGAGCCGGGGTTGTGAAAAAAAAAAGAGGCCGATCCGCGGATCAGCCTCTTTTCTTTTTGTCTTTTTTCCGGCGCTTCGCGGCGTGCGGGTCGTCGTCGTCGCCGTCCTCGTCCTCTTCGGGGGGCGAGAAAGCCTTGACGCGCTTGATGATCAGCCCGGCCAGGATCATGCCTACGCCGGCGGCCACGGCCGAGACGACGGCCTTCTGCTTCTCCTGCCCGGCGAGCTTGTCGGCCACCGACTGGCTGGCCTTCTTCATGAAGCCGCGCACGACGTTCTCGAAAGAGTTGGGGTCGCTGGCCTTGGCTTCGAGGTCTTCCTGCTTCTTCTTGACCAGCAGGGTCCTGGCCGAGCTGAGCAACTGGAGGAGGTCCTTGGCGACTCCTTCCTTCTCGCGCAACTGCCGTTCGACGAGGTCTTTTGTGCGGATCAGGTCCTTGTAGTCGCGGATCCTGCTGGGGTCAATCTTCTTCTTCATCGTCATCCTCCTTGTTGAAAAACGAACGGGCCACCTTGTCGCGCAGGGGGCGTTGGATAGGGCCCTTCAGGACCAGGAACAGCAGGAAAAAAAAGAAGTAGAACACCATCACGGCACCGAAGCCATAGACGTAGGTGCCCATCAGGTCGCTCAGGACGAAGGCGACGGTGAGGTTCAGGAAGAAGAAGAACATCAGGAAGACGCTGCCGAAGACGGCGACCCAGACGGCGCTGCCGAGGGCCTTGGCCATGCCGTCGGCCACGTCGAGCCGGAGCTTGAGCACCTTGAGGTCGATGTATTCTTTGATTTCGCTGCTTGCCATGGGCCTTGGGGTTGGTTTCGTTGTCGCCCTGGCGGTCCCGCGGTGGGCGGGCCGGGGCTGTTTTTTGGCAAAAAGGGGCGGGGGCAGGCTTTTTGGGCCGGCCCCCGCCGGGAGATAGGGCGAAGCTGGCGGTGAGGATCAGTCCTCGTCCTCGTCGAGGGCCTCTTCGACCTGCTCGTTGACTTTCTTGAGCTTGGCGGCGAAGTCGTTGAGGTACTCGAGGACTTCGTCGGATTTTTCGCTGAGTTTCACGCGGGTTTCCCTGCCGCTGTTGGGGGCGAGCATCAGGCCGGTGATGGTTCCGGCCATGGCGCCCACGATGGCGGCCAAGATGACTTTTGCTCCGGTTTGCATGGTATGGTTTTTTTGTGGATGAAGGAATTTCGTTTCGGTGTTGGCCGATGCCATTTTGTTTTTCAGGGGTAAATTTAAAAAAAATCCCCAAAAATCAAAAAAGCATCCGGCGGGGGGGATTTCAGAGCAGCTCGAAGCCGGTGTAGGGCACGAGCACCTGGGGCACGCGGACGCGGCCCTCGGGGGTCTGGAAGTTTTCGAGCAGGGCCGCGACGATGCGGGGCAGGGCCAGGGCGCTGCCGTTGAGGGTGTGGGCCAGGGTGGTCTTCTTGTCGCCCTCGTCCTTGAAGCGCAGCTTGAGGCGGTTGGACTGGAACTCCTCGAAGTTGGAGACCGAGCTGACCTCGAGCCAGCGGTCTTGCGCGGCCGAGAACACCTCGAAGTCGTAGGTCAGGGCCGAGGTGAAGCCCATGTCGCCGCCGCAGAGCCGCAGGATGCGGTAGGGCAGGCCCAGGTCGCGCACCAGCGACTCCACGTGCTCGACCATCTGCTCCAGGATGGCGTAGGACTGCTCGGGGTGGGCCACCACCACCACTTCGACCTTGTCGAACTGGTGCAGGCGGTTCAGGCCGCGGACGTCCTTGCCGTATGAGCCGGCCTCGCGGCGGAAGCAGGGCGTGTAGCCGGCGTTCTTGACGGGCAGCTCGCTGGCCTTGAGGATGGTGTCGCGGTAGATGTTGGTGATGGGCACCTCGGCCGTGGGGATGAGGTAGAGGTTGTCGATGCCCACGTGGTACATCTGGCCTTCCTTGTCGGGCAGTTGCCCGGTGCCGAAGCCCGAGTCCTCGTTGACCATCAGGGGCGGGATGACCTCGCGGAAGCCGGCGGCCTCGGCCCTGTCGAGGAAGAAGCTGATCAGGGCGCGCTGGAGGCGGGCGCCTTTGCCTTTATAGACCGGGAATCCGGCCCCGGTGAGCTTGACGCCCAGCTCGAAGTCGATGATGTCCAGCCGGGAGGCCAGGTCCCAGTGGGGCAGGGCCTCGGGCATGGGCTTGGCCTCGGGCCCGCCGGCGCGGACCACTTCGTTGTCTTGCGCCGAGCGGCCTTGGGGCACGCTGGCGTGGGGCAGGTTGGGCAGTTGCACCAGCAGCTTGTGCTGCTGGGCTTCCAGCTCGGCCAGTTGGGCGTCGAGCTGGGCGCTGAGCTCCTTGAGCTGGGCGGCCTGCTCCTTGGCCTGGGTGGCCTGCTCGGCCTGCCCGGACTTGAACATCTGCCCGATGGTCTTGGCGATCTGGTTGGACTGGGCCAGGACGTTGTCCAGCTCGGCCTTGGTCTTGCGGCGCTCCTGGTCGATGGCCTGGAGCTGGCCCACGATTTCCTTGGCGTCGAAGCGCTTGACGGCCAGACGCTCGATCACCCATTCGGGCGATTCCTTGATGGTCTTGATTTGCAGCATGATGGGTTGGGTGGGATGGGACTGCCCTGGCGGGCGGGGCACCTGCCGGGCAGGGGTGTTTTCGGGGGCGAATTTAGGAAAAATCGGGATGCCTTCGGGGGGCTTGGGGTAGAGGCGGGGCGGGCCAAAAAAAGCGCCTCTGGCCGATGTTCGGGCCAAAGGCGCTAGAGGTTGGTTTTCCGTCTTGCCGGAAGAGGGCTGGCCGGTGGGCTCAGTTCTGTTCGGCGGGAGCGGCGGCCATGGGCACCACGGTGGCGTAGGAGCGCTTGTCGTGCTTCTTGACGAACTTGACGTGCCCTTCGACCAAGGCGAAGAGGGTGTGGTCCTTGCCGATGCCGACGTTGGTGCCGGGGTGGTGCTTGGTGCCGCGTTGGCGGACGATGATGTTCCCGGCGAGAACTTTCTCACCACCGAACTTCTTGACGCCGAGGCGCTTGCTTTCCGATTCGCGTCCGTTCCGTGAACTGCCGACGCCTTTCTTGTGTGCCATGCTGTAAGAGGATTTTGCGGTTGTGGATAGGGGTGGGTGGGGTCAAGTGCCCCGGCCCTGTCTCAAAGGTTGAGCATCCGGAAAGGCTCAGGCCTGGATGTCTTCAATCTGGATCTGGGTCAGGTACTGGCGGTGGCCATTTTTCACCTTGTACCCTTTCCGGCGTTTTTTCTTGAAGACAATGACCTTGTCGCCTTTCAAGTGCGAAAGCACTTTAGCCGTCACTTTGGCGCCGGCTACGGTGGGAGCGCCGACCTGGATGCTGCCGTCGTTCTCGACGAGAAGCACTTTGTCGAACTCGATTTGCTCACCTTCCTTTGAGTCCAGCCTGTTCACGTAAACCTTGCGGGTTTTTTCTACCTTGAACTGCTGGCCTGCGATGTCAACAATTGCGTACATTCTGATTCTTTTTTTGAATAAGGTTTGCCGGGTGTTGCGCCCTCTTCAGGGCGCGCTCTGGGGCGGCCCTTGGCTTAGGCGCCGAGCGAGTTCACGAACTTGGCCAGCTTCGACTTCAGGTTCGAGGCCTTGTTCTTGTGGATGATGTTGGTCTTGGCCAGTTTGTCGAGCATGCCACTGACTTTGGGGTACAGGGCCTGGGCCTCCTCTTTGCTTGTCATGCCGCGGAGTCTGCGCATGGCGTTGCGTGCCGTAAGGTGGTAGTAGCGGTTGTGGATCCGTCTCTTCTCGCTTTGGCGCGCTCTTTTTTTGGCTGATGCGTGGTTTGCCATAGGGGAACAGAAAATGTTTTTGCTGAAATGAAACAATAGGACAGCGCTTGCCCTCGGGGCAAAAGCGGCTGCGAAATTAAGAATTTTTTCCGATTCCAAGTCCATGTCGCTCATTTTTCGGATGATCCGAGCTTTTTTTCGTCCGAACCTGACGTTTTTTCCCCCGCCGGGCCGCCCCGTGGGCAATGCCTGGCCGTCCTTTGCGTTGGTCTGGCCGTCCACTTACCCATCCAACCCACCATGAACAGGATACCTTTCGGCCTGGCCGCGCTGCTGCTGGCCGCCTCCTTGGCCGCCGGATGCCGAACCGACTCGGAGTTCGACTTCCAGGAGAGCTTCATCCAATTCAGCTTCCAGGGCGCCGCCTTGGAGGCCGACACCCTGGCCCTGCCCGACGGACTGCTCAGCCGCGTCCAAGTCGTCGCGCAGTCCGACTTGCAGAGCCGCCCCGCCTTTTTCCTGCGCTTCCAGGACCAGCCCGAGCGGCGCCTCCTCGGCGGCGACGAGCTGGCCTTCCTCGAAGAGGCCATTGGCAGGGGACTCCGGCAGACCAGCGAGCTCCGGCTCGACCTGGGGGCCGACTCCATCGCGCCCGGCCAGGTGTTCGAGTGCCGCGTCCAGATCGCCAGCTCGCAGGGCGACCGCGTCGCCCGAAAGTGGTTCGTGGTGCGCTGATTGCCGACGGCGGGAAGCGTTTGCAGGGCTTTTTCCTATCTTGGCCCCGCCTGGCCACCAAACTCCGCCCCCTAGTTGAAGCACTGGATTTCCATATCGCTCCTTTTCCTGCTCATGCTCCCTAGCCTGGCCAAGCTGGCCGTGCTGGTCGATTTCGCCCTGCGCCGCGAGCAGATCGCCCGGACGCTTTGCGAGAACCGCGACCGCCCGGAGCTGGCCTGCGGTGGGAAATGCCAACTGGCCAAGCAGTTGCGCGAGCTCGAACCGGAGCCCCCGGAGCCCATGATGCCGCCCCTGCTGGCCCGCGGGCCCGAGATGCCCTACGACCTTCCGCCCGACGGCCTGCGCGCGGCCCAGCCCGCGCCCAAGGCCGCACGCCCGAGGTTCCGACCCAGGGCCTGCCCTGTCCTGGCCGACTTTGATGTCGAGGTTTTCCATCCGCCCGAAAGCTGTTCCTGACGCGGCCCCGATGAGGCGCCGCGTCCTTCGCGCCACGCCTTTCGCGCCGTGGGGCGGATGCCTCGCGGTGTCTGGCCCCGCGGTCTGCGGGGTATGGCTTGGCATTGCCTTTCGGTCTGAAAACCATTTGCTTACATCAAAGAACACTTCAAGATGAAACTTTCATTCTTACGGCGCCTTGGGGCGCTTGCCGCGGCCTTGCTGCTCGCGGCCCAGTTGCCTGCGCTCGCCCAGCAGAAGGCCCTGCTGCTCGACTTTGAAACCGGCCTGCCCATCGAGGGCGCGTCCTTCCAGTATGCCGGGCAGTCGGGCTTCACGGCGGCCGACGGCCTCCTCGAGCTGCGCTTCGAGCCGGAGGCCGAGCTGCGGCTCTCGCACCTCAACTACGGCCAGTGGGCGCTCTCGTCCGCCGAGGTCCGCCAGGCGCTCGACCAGGGCGCCGTGCGGCGGCAGGGGCTGGTGGTGCAGCTCTACCCCGTTACGGTCATGGCCGCGCGCCCCTTGGCCGGCCCCAGCCAGAGCCTCTCGCTCGAGCAGCAGGACCGGCTCTCGCACGACGGCGCCTCGCTCCTGATGCAGGACCCGGCCTTCGCGGGCGTGCGCAAGAGCGCCGCGTATGGCCTTGACCCGGTTTTCCGCGGCTTCAAGCTCGAGCAACTGAACGTGGTGCTCAACGGCGCGCAGGGAGCCCTGGCCGCCTGCCCCAACCGCATGGACCCGCCCACCAGCCAGATGGCCCCCAACATGCTCGACCGCGTCGAGGTGCTCAAAGGCCCGCACGCGCTCCGCTACGGCGTGGGCCTGGGCGCGACGCTCAACTACGTGCCGGCCGCCCCGCGCTTCTCGGCCCAGCCCAGGCTCTACGGCAGGGCCTCCACCGGCTTCGAGACCAACGGCGGGCTGGCCCGGGGCGAGGCCCAGCTCGGCCTCAGCCGCCAGCGCCTCGACGCCAGCCTCTTCGCCTCGTGGGCCCAGGGCGACGACTACCTCGACGGACAGGGCCAGAGCGTTGACGCCGCCTTCCGCCGCGGAAGCCTCGGCGCGCAGTTGGCCTACCGCCTCGGAGACCGCCAGGTCATCAAGGCCTCCGCCTTCCGCAACTTCGCCCGCGACACCGAGTTCGCCGCCGCGCCCATGGACCTGCGCTCCGACGACACCTGGATGCTCAACCTCCGCCACGACGCCAGCTTCGAGGGCCGCGCCTTGAGCTCCTGGAACACCACGGTATTCGCCTCGCTGGTGGACCACCTCATGGACAACCTGCTCAAGCCCCTGTCGCCCAGGATGATGAACGCCAGCACGCAGGCCTACACCCAGAACTATGGCGCCCGCACCGAGGGCGTCTGGCGCATGGGCCCCGCCAGCCTCTACGCCGGGGCTGACTTCCGCCTGGAGGCCGCCCAGGGCGACCGCCTCCGCAGCTTCCTCATCGGCCCCATGATGGGCAAGACCTTCGAGGACAAGGTCTGGCAAGATGCCCGCGTGCTCAAGTCCGGCCTGTTCGCCGAGTTCCACCGCGACCTTGGCGTGGCCCACCTGGTGGCCTCCGCCCGCGGCGAGCTCAACCAGGCCAGCCTGGGCGACCCCGCGGCCCTGTTCGTCGAGGCCAACGCCGAAACCGAGGTCGAGCAGTTCAACCCCAGCTTCAGCCTGGGCCTGAGCCGCCAACTGGCCGAGCACCTCAAGATGGGCCTCTGGCTCGGCCGCGCCCAGCGTTCGGCCAGCATCCCCGAGCGCTACACCAACTTCCTGGCCATTGGCCTCGACCCCTACGAGATGCTCGGCGACCCGGGCCTCCGCCCCGAGGTCAACCACCAGGCCGACCTGGGCCTGACCTGGGAGGACGAGGCCACGGCCTTCAGCCTCGACCTGTTCGCCGCCCGCGCCACCGACCTGATCAGCTCGGCCATCGACCCCGACCTCAAGCCCTACCAGGCCACGAGCCCCGGCGTCCGCCGCTTCGTCAACATCGAGAGCGTCTTCCGCGCCGGGGCCGAGCTCAACTGGACGCAGCGCCTGGGCTCCCGCCTGAGCCAGCGCCTGGGCATGGCCTACACCTACGCCCAGGACCTCGAGCTCGACGAGCCGCTGCCCGAGGTGGCGCCCTTCGATTTCCGCTACTCGCTCTCGGGCAGTTTCTGGTCGGGCAAGCTCGCCCCCGAGCTGCGATTCCGCCAGGTGGCCACGCAAAGGCGGGTCAGCGCGCCCTTCGGCGAGACCCGCACCCCGGGCTTCTCGCTGCTCGACCTGCGCCTGGCCTATTCGCCCAGCCCCTGGCTCCGCCTCGACCTGGGCGCCAGCAACCTGTTCGACGTCCACTACTACGAGCACCTGAGCCGCCCTGTCGCCGCCAGCCAGGTGCCCATCTACGCCCCCGGCCGCAACTTCTACGCCTCGGCCAGCCTGACCTTCTGAGCGCCCCGCGCCAAACAACGCGCCCAAGGCCGTCCCTTCCCTGGGACGGCCTTTTTTTGACAATCTGTGTTTTATGCCAAGTAGCGTTCAAATGATACTGGGACATGTGCCGGCTGCCCCTTGTCAAACGAATGCGCCATCTTTAAAAACAATGGGAGATACTTTTTTACGGAAGAAGACCATTTGAGAAACCGGCGCAATGGCAACATAAACAAAATACCCAAGGAGAGACGAAAAATAAGGCCGAATGTGGAAGCCACCATCAAAGAGTTTAAAAATAAAACCCAGGCAGGAAAATTAAAGGTGAGAGGCCAATTCAAAGTGAGCCTGTTCGCTTTTTTGCAATGGGAATAAGCATCAATTTTGGACGGATTTACAGGCTGGTTGTGTCCAAGGGTGAAAAGTATGGGGATTTCTTGGCAAGTTTTTGCGCTTTTGTCCTGCAAGTTCTAATTCTTACAGAGCCAGCTCAAATTTCAGCTCTCAAAATAAAAAAGCAAACAAATTTTCAAATATCGTACTTGTCGGCTCTTTATAGGGGCTTGGAAATGTGACGCCTTATTAGACCGCACTCATGGGTTGATACCCAGTCGCGTTCAAAGGTGATGGATTGCCTTGAAGACTCACCCAACCCCGAGGGGGTGCCATGATTGTAGAAAGCGCAGCCAGGCCAAAGAAGAGAACCCCGAAGGGGGTGGAATCGTCCTCGTCGGGAGGAAGGGCCGGACCATGCCACCCCTTCAGGCTTGCCCTCGAACCCGGGCGCGGCAGGCTACAACAACTCCATCCACTTCGGGATTCGCCCGGAATCCCCTGCGCCGGGCGCGAACAGGGCATTCCCAAGCCGCGTTCGGGCTTGAATGCGGCTTCCGAGTTTCGCAGGATGCTGACGATTGGCACGCATCACCATTGAACGCAACTGGGTATGGGAAAGGAGGAAGGATGCGACAAAAACATAGCGGAAATCGGGCAAAGCCCCGAGGCCGCCCGATGCACGGAAAGGCCGCCTGCGGACGGTGCGAAACCAGGGAAGCGCTTTCAGTCGAATCCCGTGAAGTCATCCTCTCCGGCGATGTAGGTGCTCGGGATCCAGCCCGTTATGAAGGGCCTGTCGCAGTTGGGCTCGAAAAGGGCGCCGGGGCCGTTGCAGTTGAAGTCCATGGAATGCGAGAGGGACGACTGGTAGAGCTTGTCGGAAGGCTCGAAGACGACGAAGGACCAGCCGTCCTGCTGGCCGAGGACGTATCCCCCGGCGTACTTCTTGAACTGGGCGACGATGTTGCCCTCGATGGTGTGGGTGCGGGGCAGCCGGAGCGACTCGACGTCCATCTGGCCGTAGATGGCCTGCGGGGAGGTGTGGACGTCGGCGTTGCGGCGGAGCTTGAAAGGCACCGGCTGCTCGTAGAAGGCCCCGGGCATCTGGGTCTGGCGGGCGTAGTAGAGCTTGGGGGTGGGCCAGCAGTCCTGGTTCTGGAAGTCCCATTCGAGGGTCTGCGTGAAGATCGGCTCGCCGGGGGCCAGGTGGGTGTAGAGGTAGCGGAGGGTCATGCGCTGGTCCTGCTCGATGAACTCGACGAAGCTGCCGGCCCCGGTGATCATGAACTCGTAGTGGTCGCCCTGGTTGGCGAAGATCTTCCAGCCCAACTGGCCGGAGTAGATGCGGGGAATCATCATCAGGTCCACGATGCTGTCGCGGTTGAGGTCGAGCAGGGTGTATGAGCTGGCCTGATAGACATCGTACAATTCGAGGATCTTGCCCGGCTCCATGATGTAGGAACGGTCGGGCATCTGGGTATGGTGGGAGTATTTCTTGAGCTCCTCCCAGATGGAGTCGCGCTCCTCGATGCTCAGGGGGTAGCTCATGACGGTGGCCACGTAGAGGTAGTCGAGCACCCATGAGCCGCTCTTTTTCATGCGCTCGACCTCGACCCATCCGTCGCGGGTGTCGCGGTACTCGAAGTTGCGGGTGAAGAGCAGGTTGAAGGCGGCGTCGTAGGTGGGCAGGTCGTAAACGCTGACGCTGGGGTAGAACTGGAAGCTGGGCTGGGGCTGCGCCCAGAGCAGATGGGCGGCCAGGAGGAACAGTCCCAATGCGCTGAGGATCTTCATCACGTTGTGGGCTTAGGTTCAAGGTTCTTGATTTTCGGAGTCGAGGTCCTGGGCGATGCCGGCCAGGCGGATGAACTCGGCACGGTTGCCCTCGAGGTCGAATCCGGTGGATTGCCGGGCCCGTTCGAGCAGGGCCGGGTAGCGGGCGTTTCCGGCGAAATCGGACCGGCGCAGCAGCAGGCCGAACTCAGCCACGGCGGAGGCCCAGCGGAAGTTCTCGGACGGGCTGCCGGAGCGGGCGTCGCTGGCCTTGACCTTGGCTTCGACGAGCAGGCTCTGGTCCTGCCCGGGCAGCTTGTAGCGGAGGCTGAGCTTCATGAGGTCGTCGCTGGGCAGGACCTCCCGGCGCTGGTACTCGAGCTCGGTATGGCCGGGCACGGCTTCGTCGGAACCGGCGGGGATGATTTCGTAGAGGGCCGTGACGCTGTGCCCGGAGCCGATTTCGCCGGCGTCCTTGGTGTCGTCGTCGAAGTCTTCGGCGGCGAGCATGCGGTTCTCGTAGCCGATGAGGCGGTATCCCTTGACCTGCGCGGGGTTGAACTCGATCTGGATCTTGACGTCCTTGGCGATGGAGAAGAGGGTTCCCCAGATTTCGGTGCCCAGGGTCTTCTGGGCTTCGCGGAGGTTGTCGATGTAGGCGTAGTTGCCATTGCCGGCGTTGGAGAGCTTCTCGAGCTTGGAATCCTTGTAATTGCCCATGCCGAAGCCGAGGACGGTCAGGAACACGCCAGCCTGGCGCTTCTGCTCGATCAGGCGCTCGAGCTGGGCGTCGCTGCTGGGCCCGACGTTGAAGTCGCCGTCGGTGGCCAGGATGACGCGGTTGTTGCCGTTGGGGATGAAGTTCTGGCTGGCCACCTGGTAGGCCAGCTCGATGCCTTGGCCCCCGGCGGTGGAGCCTCCGGCCTCGAGCTTCTGGAAGGCCTCGAGGATGGCCTCGCGCTCGGAGGCGGGCGTCGAGGGCAGCACCAGCCCGGCGGCCCCGGCATAGACCACCACGGCCACGCGGTCGGCGGGCCGGAGGCCTTCGAGCAGCAGGGCCAGCGATTCCTTGAGCAGGGGCAGCTTGTTCGGGTCGCTCATCGAGCCGGAGACGTCGAGCAGGAAGACCAGGTTGCTGGGCGGCAGGTCGGCCGTGGGCACGGTCTTGCCCTGGATGCCGATGTGCAGCAACTGGTGGCCGGGGTTCCAGGGGCACTCGGCCAGCTCCAGGTTCACCGAGAAGGGGTGCGGCCCCTGCGGCTGGGCGTAGTCGTAGCGGAAGTAGTTGAGCATCTCCTCGACGCGCACGGCGTCGGGCGGGGGCATCTGCCCACCGACCAGGAAGCGCCGGACGTTGGCGTAGGCCGCCCGGTCCACGTCGATCGAGAAGGTCGAGACCGGCTCGGCCAGGGTCGCCACGAACGGGTTCTCGCGGATCCGCTCGTACTCCTCGTTGTCCTGGTCGCCAAGCGGCGACGGCGACGGCGGCGGCGACGGCGGCTCGTCGCCCCAGTCGCTCTTCTGGACCATGGGCGCCTCCATCTCGACCAGCTCCTGCCCAGGAGCCTCGCCTGTCGAATGGCAGGAGGACAGCGCCGAAAGCAGCGCCGAAACCAAAAGGACATTCCGTGTTTTCAGCATGGCATCGAGGGTGGGTTGAAATTCTTGTGCCCTAAATTTACGATGAAATCCGCTACGGTGGCCCCTAGGGGACCCAAAAAGTGGAGAAGGCCTGGGGCAGGCCAAGCCCCGGCGGGCCGAATCGCCGAGCGCGGGAGCCCGCCCTGGGCCTGCGGTTTTCCCAAGATGCCCAGGGCATCTTTGAAACCGGTATAAATAGGCGCCACGTCCTGGCCCGATCCGACCCATTCCGTATCTTTGGACAGAAAACCGAATCCGCCCCCATGAGGGCGCAGCGAAAGCATCACCCCCCAACAAAAGGAAAATGACCAGCAGAAACAGACAATGGATCATCGGGATGCTCGCCCTGGCACTGGCCTCCTGCGCCTCGCCCGGCGCGGGCGGCCCCTCGGCCCAGGACAGCCTCAAAGCCCAGGACAGCCTGCGGGCCGCGTCGGCCCAGCCCGCGGCAAGCCCGCGGCAACCAGCCCCGGCCGGCGTCCGAACCTGGGACGCCCAGGAGCTCCAGGCCGTCCAGTTCTTCGGCGTGGAGCCCAACTGGACCCTGGCCTTCACCGAAGACTTCGCCGAGTACACGCCCCTGGGCGAAAGCACGCGCAAGCTCAACTACCGCGCTGGCCAGCAAGACGCCAGCAAGCCCAAGCTGAGCCAGGTGCTGGCCGCCCAGACGGGCCAGACCCTGGAGCTGATGGCCGAGATGGACGGCTGGGGCCTGCTCCTGCTGGTCCGCGAGGAAAGCTGCTCCGACGGAATGTCCGACACCGGCCACCCCTACTCGATCAGCCTGGTCTTCGAGGAGGACGAGAGCCTCGAGGGATGCGGCCGCGTCCGCTGATGCCAAGCTGCCTTCGCTCGTGAAATCTCCGAAACATCAGTTTTCGACAAAAGCGGGCTGCCTTGCCCATCCCGTAGGGATGGAATGTGGATAGCCCCGGATGAAATCCGGGGAAGCGGCGGACCGCCGCGAACCAGAACCCCGTAGGGGTTCAATGCGAAAACAAAGACGCTTCAAAGCAAGTCTGTCACATTGGAGTGCAACTGGGCATGAAGCCCCACGAAAACGGAACGCCCCCGTCCGCCGCGCGGCGGGCGGGGGCGTTCGCCTTGGGCTGGGAGGCTAGAACAGCGCCGAGTTGTTGAACGAGGGCCGGTCCACCTTGTCCTTGCAGCCGAAGAGGAAGTTGATGCCGAAGCGCAGGTTGAACAGCCGCGACTGGTAGGGCAGGAGCAACTGGTCGGAGCCCAGGGCGCCCTCGAGGCTCTGCCCGATGTCGCCCAGGGCCAAGCCATAGACCTCGCCGGCGAAGCGGGTGCGGGCGAAGGTGAAGGGCAGGTTGTCGCTCAGCACGAAGATCTGCATGGGGCCGTACTTCATCACCAGGGCCAGGCCCAGGTCGAAGCGGCTCTGGTTGAACAGGGTGTAGGTCAGCCCGGCGGTCCAGGCCTTGAAGAAGTTGAAGTTGGCCGAAAGGGTCAGGCTCGGATCCACCTTGCCCCGGAGGATCTCGTTGCGCAGCAGCAGGCCGGCGTTGACCTTGCGGCTGAAGTGGTAGTTGGCCCCCAGCATCACCTGCGTGGGCGTGAAGGTCGTGTAGCGGCGCTCCTGGTCGCTGAAGCTGAGGTTGTCCACCAGCTCGTCGGCCAGGTTCTCGAGCTGGCGCACCACCGAGTCGGCCGCGTTGCCGTCGCCCAGGATCTGCTCTTGCAGGAAAGGCGTCAGGTCGATGCCCTCGATCTGGCCCTGGGCGCTGCCCTCGAGGCGGTAGGCGTCCGTCTTCCAGCGGATGAAACCCAGGTTGAGCACGGCCGCCGAGACCGAGAGGGCGTCGCTGAGCTGGTAGCTGGCGCCCAGGTCGAAGCTCAGGCCGTAGTTGCCCGTGAGCAGGTACTTGTTCAGGGTCTCCTTGGTGGCTTCCGCGGGGCTGAGGCCGTCCAGCCCGCCGTAGAGGGCCTGGCCCAGGTCCAGCGAGTCGAGCAGCAGGGCTCCCTCGGCGTCGCGCGGCAGTTCGCCCAGGGGCAGGGAGGCATCGACGGTCATGCGCGAGTTGTCCATGTTCCAGAAGAAAGTCGTCGGGTCGGTCTCGATCAGCAGCTCCGAGCGGGAAGTCGTGATGTTGGTGCTGCCCAGGTTGACCCGGACGCGGCCGCCGACGTTCAGCCGCCGGTTGACCTGGGCCGACATGCCGAAGCTGGCCTGCGTATAGACCGTGGAGTGGATGCCCAGGCCGCCCAGGTCGATCGGGCGCGGGCTGCCGTGGTTCTCGCCCTCCGTGTAGTCCCAGTTGCCATGGAGCGGCAGCTCCACCAGGCCCCGCGGGATGTCCAGCGCCACGTCGGCGTTCAGCGACAGGTTGAAGGTGTAGTAGAATCCCTTGCGGCTGCGGATGCCCAGCGAGAGCAGGTCGGTGTTGACCCGCGCGCCCAGCTCGTTCACCCGGTCCATGCCCGAGGCCAGCCGCTCCAGGTCGAAGGCCAGGCCCGTGCCTTGCCGCAGCAGCACGTCGTCGATCGTGAACGGCAGGCGGATGTCGAAGCCCGTCTGCGAAAGGCCCGGCAGGCCCAGGAAGAACTTGCACGAGTGCTGGAAGGCCGGGTTGGTGAAGGTCGATTGCGGGACGGTCGGCACGTTGTAGAGCGTGTTGATCTGGCCGCGGCCTACGCCGCTGGCCGCCAGCGCGGACAGCAGCAGCGCCAAGCGAAGGAGGGAAGAGCTCATAAGCGTTCGTTTTTTGGGAGGAGGAGGAGGAAGGGAAGACGAGGGGAAAATGCCCGGGCAGGCTCAGAGGTCGGAAGTGCTGCCCTGGAGGTTGACCTGGACGCCGATCTGGACGCCCAGCCCGTAGGTGGCGAAGAACTTCACGCTCCGCGCGGGAGCGTCTGTCGTCGCGGCCTGGCCGCGCAGCAGGAAGTACCGGCCCTGCTTGAGGCGCTCGACCCGCTCGCGGTCGAACACGAAATCCAGCGGCGGATGGACGTAGGCCTGGTTGACCACCCCGTCGCCGTCCGGGTCCGTGCCCGGCTCCAGGAAGACCTCGTCCAGCCGCAGCAGCGTGTCGATGCCCACCACCACCGGCTGCCCGTTGGCGTCGCGCAGCGTGTCGCCGTTGGCGCCGATGGAGTAGCCGCCCAGGATGATCTCGGGCCGCATCCGGATGGGCATCATGTTCGAGAAGTTGAACCGGAAGATGGCCGACTCGACGTACTGGTCGTAGCCGGTGGAAGTGCTGTCGAAGAACTGCGACATGTCGAAGGCCAGCGTGTCGCGCACGGTGGCCACGGTGGCGTGCCCATGCACCGGCAGGTCGATGTAGGCCCGGATGCTCAGCCGGCTGGTGTCCAGCAGGAAGCCCTCAGCCGCCTGGCCTCCCGGGTTGACCGTCCCCTCCATGGCGATGAAGATCTTCTCGCGGCTGGCGTAGTCGTCGTTGTTCAGCTCGTTGATGAACTCCAGCAGGCCGTTGACCCGGTCCTTGTCGAAGAGCACCTGGGTCGTGCCCATCGCCGGGGCGGTGTTGTCCTGGTTGGCCGCCAGCAGTTGCAGCACCTCGCCCCGGTCGTTCGTGGCCGTGAGGAAGTCCACCCGCACCGGGATGCCGAAGCTGTTGACCACCTCGGCCCGGATCAGCGGCTCCTCGAAGTACATGGCCAGCAGGTCGAAGCTGTCGTAAAGCCCCACGCTGATGTCCGCCTGGCCCAGCTCCACCCCGAAAGGCTCGAAAAGGCCCTGTATCCGCGAAAAGCGCAAGTCCTCCATCGCGAAGCTCACCTGCGCCTGCGCCTGCGCGTCCTTCTGCGAGAACTCGTACTCCAGCACCAGCCGGTCGCGCTCGCCCTGGTGCTCCAGCCCCAGGCTGTAGCCCGCCAGGTCCAGCACCGTGGGCTGCGCCGCGTTGAACGACAGCGTCGCGCTGAACGGCTGGCCCGCCGCGTCCGTCAGGCTAGGGATGCTCACCTGCGCCGAGCCTGGCAGGGCCGACGTGGCCGAAAGCCTCAACAGCCCGCCCTTCAGGTCCAGCCGCGAGAGCGAGCGGCCCTCGCCGAAGTCCAGCGCCACGACGTCCGTGGCCGCCACCGACTTCGACGCCCAGTCGCGGCTGAAGGCCACGTCGGGCAAGGCCAGGAGCTCCTGCGCCTGCGCGCTCCAGACCGTGTCGCGGTAGAGCAGGTGGATCAGGTAGGCGTCCTCGGCGTCGGCATAGACCTCGATGACCTCCACGAACTCGTCGCCGTTGTCCACGAAGCTCTGCAAGGTCATGTAGGCGCTGCCCAGCGAGATGGCCAGGCTGGGGTTGAAGGCCAGCTCGTCGTCCAGTTGCTCAAGGTCGTAGGTCTCCTTGACGCAGCCGTGCCCGAAGGCCGCCAGCAGGGCCAGGAGCAGCAGGGGGGAAAGGCGTTTCATGGGGGGGGGATGTTTTTGTTGCCGGTTGCGGTTCGTTGTTTCTGTCAATAAAAATCCGGCGCGGCCTCGTTGGGAAAAACCGCGCCGGATAAGCCAGTCGAGGGCGGGCGGCTTTTCAGCGGCTGCCGATCATCTTGCGCGGATCGACCCACAGGTCGAACTCCTCGTTGCTCAGGTAGCCCAGGGCCAGGGCCGCCTCGCGCAGGGTGCTGCCCTCCTTGTGCGCCTTCTTGGCGATCTCGGCCGACTTGTAGTAGCCGATGTGCGGGTTCAGCGCCGTTACCAGCATCAGCGAGTTCTCCAGGTGCCGCTGGATGAACGCGCGGTTCGGCTCGATGCCCACCGCGCAATGCTCGTCGAACGAAACGCAGGCGTCGCCCAGCAGGCGGGCCGATTGCAGGAAGTTGTGGATCATCATCGGCTTGAAGACGTTCAGCTCGAAATGGCCGTTGCTGCCTCCCACCGTGATGGCCACGTCGTTGCCCATCACCTGGGCGCAGACCATCGTCAGGGCCTCCACCTGCGTGGGGTTCACCTTGCCCGGCATGATCGACGAGCCCGGCTCGTTCTCCGGAATCAGGATCTCCCCGATGCCGCTCCGGGGGCCCGAGGCCATCAGGCGGATGTCGTTCGCTATCTTCATCAGGCTCACGGCCAGTTGCTTGAGCGCCCCGTGGCTCTCCACGATCGCGTCATGCGCCGCCAGCGACTCGAACTTGTTGGCCGCCGTTACGAAAGGCAGGCCCGTCGATTCGGCGATCTTGCGCGCCACCACCTCGGCGTAGCCCTTGGGCGCGTTGATGCCCGTGCCCACGGCCGTGCCCCCCAGGGCCAGCTCCGAAAGGTGCGACAGCGTGTTGCGAAGCGCCTTCAGCCCATGCTCCAGTTGCGAGACGTAGCCCGAGAACTCCTGGCCCAGCGTCAGCGGCGTCGCGTCCATCCAGTGCGTCCTGCCGATCTTCACCACGTCCATGAACGCCTCCGACTTGGCCCGAAGCGTGTCCCGGAGCCGTTCCACGCCCGGTATCGTCGTCTCCACCAGCATCGCGTAGGCCGCGATGTGCATGGCCGTCGGGAAAGTGTCGTTCGACGATTGCGACTTGTTCACGTCGTCGTTCGGGTGGATGAACATCTCACCCTGGCCCAGGCGGCCGCCCCGCAGCACGTGCGCCCGGTTGGCCACCACCTCGTTCACGTTCATGTTCGACTGCGTGCCCGAGCCCGTCTGCCACACCACCAGCGGGAACTCCGCGTCCAGCTTGCCGTCCAGGATCTCCTGGCAGACCGCCGCGATGGTGTCCGCCTTCTCGGCCGACAGAACGCCCAGCTCCTGGTTGGCCCAGGCCGCCGCCCGCTTCAGGTGGGCGAAAGCCCGGATGATCTCCATCGGCATCGGGTTGTTGCCGATCTTGAAATTGTTGCGCGAGCGCTCCGTCTGCGCCGCCCAGTACTTGTCCGCGGGCACTTGCACTTGGCCCATCGTGTCCTTTTCGATTCTGTATTCCATTGTTTTGTGCTATGGGATTGAGGTTTGCCGATTGTCGGTCCTTATTGTGCCAAAGTTAAACAAATTTGGCCACAAGCGGGCATCGGGCCCCCAATCGGCCCCCTCGCTTTTTGGCCCATGGTCCTGGCCGCGGATCGCCTCTTCTGTCCCATCGCATTTCCCGCGCCACGATAAGCCCGCCGCCGCCCGCAAGCCTCCCCAACCGGACCTGGAAACGCCCCCAAGCAATTCCGAGGGGCCCAGCGGCGAACGGCCTCGTGCCATTTTCCCAGTCCATGACCAATGCCAAGTTGCTTTCGGTGATGCAATGTCCCAAGCAACCATTTCTGACAAATCCTGGCTGTTCTGATACCAAGTTGCGTTCGATGGTGAGATATGCAAACCGCCAGCGTCGGGCAAAATTTGGGTCAAAATGGATGCTGATGACACGGATTTGGCAGATAAATCGGTTTTGCTGAATAAGCTAATCTTCGACAAAACTTATCCTTTCATCCATTTTATTTTACAAATTCATAGGTCATCATCTGGTAATAAGGTTATTTTGACTCCGCCAATTGATTTCCTACTAAGGTTTTACCCAAAAATATGATCTTGCAACTCTAGCTACGATAAAACCTTAGTAGAAATTCTAACAAGTTCTGAATACAACCTTGGGCGCGGTCCAAAAAGGTCATTTCTGAAATTCCCTTTCAAAAATTATCTTTGATTATCAATGGGTTACAAATAGAAAAATGCAATCTAATTTTGATTTCAAAAAAAATCGTGCCCTTCGTGCCTTTCGTGGATAAATCCCCTCCAAGGACAAGAATGGGCGCGGTCCAAAAAGGTCATTTCTAAAATTCGCTTTCAAAAATTATCATTGATTATCAATGGGTTACAAATAAAAAAATGCAATCTAATTTTGATTTCAAAAAAAATTTCGTGCCCTTCGTGCCTTTCGTGGATAAATCCCCTCCAAGGGCATAAAAGAGCGCGGTCCAAAAAGGTCATTTCTAAAATTCCCTTTCAAAAATTATCTTTGATTATCAATGGGTTAGAAATAGAAAAATGCAATCTAATTT
>JAIFMG010000090.1 GCA_020048645.1 Bacteroidota bacterium
TTAATTCATTTGCCAATGAATTTTATGAAAATAAAAAAGCGGGTATTGAAATTCAAAATGATACAGGTGAAAATCAGTTAAGATATAAAATTAATGCAACTATTGATGATGACGCAGGAGATGCAGTAGGAAATGTTAAAATGTTTTGCTTTGACTGGACGTTGTTAAAAGCGCAACATAATCATAATATTAAATTTTTATTTCATGATAGTAGAATTTTAGAGGCAGTTGACCCAAGACAAATAAAAATAATGTTTGACGTAGCATTTAAAAATTCAAAAGATGAATTCCAATATATTATTTCCGCAAATCAAAAAGAATTAGATGCAATAAAAAATGAAAGACACATGACGGCTGATGAATACAAAGAAAAAATTGAAAAGAATATCGTATTAAGCCTTTCTGATGAGCCTGATAACAAAGGAAAATTATTAGGAATCCAAATTAATTTAAACTATGATAATGATTAAAAAAAATCAATACACCTAAAATGCGAAAATTGCGGTGTTTGTGGTGGGCTTCAACACTTTGGAAAAAACATTTGTTCCACATTAAAACAATAGTGCCTTGAAATCTCGCAACATACCCATATGCGTTTTCTCTAGCGATCATTGCAAAAAACAATCAATTAAAATGATACATTCTTGAATAATTTGCAATATGATTACTTTGAAGATATGTATCACCGTTGGCATAATTCAAGAAACTATCAAGGCGCAGCCAAAAAAAACCGCAATCCACTAGACTTCAACAAATTAAGGCGCTTCTTCATTGGCCAAGCTCAAGACTTTCGCTATCTTGGACCTGAAAAGTTTGCGATTATGTTCAAATGGCCGCATCGGAAGCGGCTTAGCCGGGACGGGTTCCTGGCGCCTTTCGCCGCTGGGCGAACCCGAGCTTAGTCGAAGCCCTTGCGCGAAGTCGTTCTAAATTAGGCCGATATGTCCTTTAACATCCGCCGGGGGCCTTCGGCGCGGCTAGGATATGCTTAAATTGCGGCGAAAGCCCTCCGGCAGTGATAGCTCCACCCGCGCGGGCAATAAAAGACATGAAAGTCCGATTTGTGTGATATTTGTTACCTTTGGCCAGTCGGCGAGGGCCAGCGCGCGGGGAATCGTCTTTTCCCCGGGCGAAAATCGCCCCTCAACGTTTTCCCTAACCTCAATTCCCCAATGAAATCAGTAGAAAGCATCGAGCTCAAAGAAGTCGTCATCCGTTTTTCGGGCGACTCCGGGGACGGCATGCAGTTCACGGGCATGCAGTTTTCTGACACCTCGGCCCTGGAAGGCAACGACCTGGCCACCTTCCCGAACTTCCCGGCCGAGATCCGCGCCCCGCAAGGCACCGTGGACGGCGTCTCGGGCTTCCAGCTCCACTTCGGCCAGTCGCACATCATGACCCCCGGCGACCACGCCGACGTGCTGGTGGCCATGAACCCCGCGGCCCTGAAGGCCAACGCCCGCTGGGTCAACGAGGGCGGCACCATCATCTACGACTCGGACACCTTCAACGAGAAATCGTTGAAAAAGGCCGGTTTCGCCAGCGCGAACCCCTTCAAGGAGGAACGCCTCGACGACCGCAACGTCATCGGGGCGCCCATCACCAGCCTGACCAAGGAGGCCCTGGCCAACTCGGGCATCGACCCGAAGACGGCCCTGAAGACCCGCAACATGTTCGCCCTGGGCATCGTCTATTGGCTCTTCAACCGGCCGCTGCGGCACTCCGAGGAGTTCTTCGACAAGACCTTCAAGAAGACCCCCGAGCTGGCCGAGGCCAACAAGACGGTGCTCAAGGCCGGCTTCAACTACGCCGAGACCATCGAGGCCCTGACCCGCAACTACAAGGTCGCCCCGGCCAAGATCGACAAGGGAACCTATCGCAACATCTCCGGCAACGTGGCCACGGCCTGGGGCCTGCTGGCCGCCGCCGAAAAGGCAGGGCTGCAGCTCTTCATCGGCTCATACCCCATCACCCCGGCCACGGAAATCCTGCAAGAGCTGGCCCGGCACAAGTCGCTGGGCGTGAAGGCCTTCCAGGCTGAGGACGAGATCGCCGCCATTTGCAGCGCCCTCGGGGCCAGCTTCGCCGGAAGCCTGGCCGTGACGACGACCTCCGGCCCCGGCATGGCCCTCAAGACCGAGGCCATCGGCCTGGGCATCATGGCCGAGCTGCCCCTGGTCGTGGTCAACGTGCAGCGCGGCGGCCCCTCCACCGGACTGCCCACCAAGACCGAGCAGTCCGACCTCTGGCAGGCCCTGCTCGGCCGCAACGGCGAGAGCCCGCTCATCGTCCTGGCCGCCAGCACGCCCGCCAACTGCTTCCACTACGCCTTCCAGGCCGCCAAGCTCTCCATCGAGCACATGACGCCCGTGGTCCTGCTCACCGACGGCTTCCTGGCCAACGGCTCCGAGCCTTGGAGGATAACGCCCATGGCCGAGCTGCCCGCCATCGTGCCGCCCTACGCCCAGAAGACCGACAGCGAGTACATGCCCTACGCCCGCGACCCCGAGACCCTGGCCCGCAAATGGGCCACCGTCGGCATGGAGGGCCTGGAGCACCGCATCGGCGGCCTCGAGAAGCAGGACATCACCGGCAACGTGTCCTACGACGGCGAGAACCACGAGCGCATGATCGCGATCCGGGCCGAGAAGGTCCGCCGCGTGGCCCGCTCGATTCCCGAGCTCGAGGCCTTCGGCGACCCGGACGCCAAGGTCGCCCTGGTCGGCTGGGGAAGCACCTTCGGCCACCTGCGCACGGCCACCGAGGAGCTCAACCTGGCCGGAAAGCCCGTCGCGCACCTGCACTTCCACCACCTGAGCCCGATGCCCAGCAACACCGAGCAGATGCTCAAGCGGTTCGACAAGATCCTGGTCTGCGAGATCAACACCGGCCAACTGGCCGACTACCTGGCCATGCGCTTCCAGGACGTGCGCACGCTGCGCTACAACAAGGTCCAGGGGATGCCCCTGACCGTCAAGGAAATCAAAGCCCAAGTCAACACAATCATCGGAGGATAATTCCATGACCCTCAATACCAAGACCCTGAATCTTTCCGCCAAGGAGTTCAAGAGCGACCAAGAAGTCAAATGGTGCCCCGGCTGCGGCGACTACGCCATCCTGGTGGCCGTGCAGAAGGCCATGCCCGAGCTGGGCATCCCCCGCGAGAACTACGCCGTCATCTCGGGCATCGGGTGCTCATCGCGCTTCCCCTACTACATGAACACCTACGGCTTCCACAGCATCCACGGGCGCGCCGCGGCCATCGCCACCGGCGTCAAGCTCGCCAAGCCGGAGCTGAGCGTCTGGCAGATAACCGGCGACGGCGACGCGCTGGCCATCGGCGGCAACCACTTCATCCACGAGATCCGGCGCAACGTCGATATCAACATCCTGCTGTTCAACAACGAGATCTACGGCCTGACCAAGGGCCAGTTCTCGCCCACCTCCAAGACCGGGGCCAAGACCAAGACCTCGCCCCACGGCACCGTGGAGCGGCCGTTCCACCCGGGGCAGCTCGTCATGGGCGCCAACGGCACCTTCTTCGCCCGCGCGCTGGACACCAACATCAAGCACACCACCGAGGTCATGATACAGGCCGCCCAGCACAAGGGCGCCTCCGTGGTCGAAATCCTCCAGAACTGCGTCATCTACAACGACAAGACCCACGCCGCCATCACCGACCGCGAGCACAAGGACGACCGCCAGCTCCTGCTCGAGCACGGCAAGCCCATGCTCTTCGGCAAGAAGAAGGAAAAGGGCCTGCGCCTGCGCGGCCTCGAGCTCGAGATCGTCGAGATCGGCAGGGACGGCGTCACGCTCGACGACATCCTGGTACACGACGCCAAGACCGCCAACCCGGCGCTGCACTGGATGCTGGCCTCGATGGAGGCTCCTGAGTTCCCCGTGGCCTTCGGGGTCATCCGGGCCTACGAGACGCCCAGCTTCGAGGACAACGTGGCCCACCAGATAGCCGAGCAGCAGGAGTCGAGCCCCATCCGCTGCATGGACGACCTGCTCTTCTCGGGCACGACCTGGGCCGTGAACTGAGCCCCGGCTTCCGAAAAAAAGGCGAAGCCCGCCTGGCGCGATGCCAGGCGGGCTTCCTCCTTCTGGGGTGGGCGTTGGCTCACTTCTCGAAAAGCAGGCGCTTGACGAAGTTCTGGTAGTCCTCGCGTCCGGCGTTGATGACGTTGTAGGCCTCCTCGACCCCGTAAACGTGGGTGATCTCGCAGTCGCGCTTCTCGCCGGGCATGTCCTTGTAGGTCAGGAAGTAGTGGCGGAGGCGGTCGATGACGGGCTTGGGGCAGTCGCTGATGTCGCGGTAGCCCTGGTAAACCGCGTCGCCCTGGAGCACGGCGATGATCTTGTCGTCGGCCTCGTTGCCGTCGATCATGCGGAAGCCGCCGATGGGGCGGGCGTTGACCAGGATGTCGCCGTGGGCCACCTCCTTCTCGGTCAGGATGCAGATGTCGATGGGGTCGTTGTCGCCGACGATGTCGGGACGGTCGAGGAGGTTGGCGCTGATGCCGCCGACCTGGTAGTCGCTGTAGGTCTGGGGGATGAAGCCGTACATGGCCGGCAGGATGCTGGAGTACTTCTGGGGCCGGTCGATGAACAGGTATCCGCTCTCCTTGTCCACCTCGTACTTGACAGTGTCGGTGGGCACCATCTCGACGAAGCAGCGGAGCACGCTGGGCGCCTCGGGGCCGATGTCGATGCCGTGCCAAGGGTGCGAGCGGTAGCGGAGCCCGAGGAGCTTGCCGATGGGGTTGAGCGGCTTGTCTTGCTTTTCTTTCATGTCAAGGGTTTGTTTCAGGGTTTGAGGACGGGTCATGTGCGCCGGCGGCGTCGGCAGGGACGGGGGCCGGATTTTCGAAGATGCTGAAGTGGACCTTGCCGTAGGCGCGGGTGCGCAGGTAGCTGGGGTGGCCCGAGAAGTCGAGGGCGGCGGAGTGCTCCATGACCATCCATCCTTGCGGGCGCAGGAGCTTCTTGGCCAGGACGATGCCCGGCACCTCGCCGGCCCGGGGATGGTCGTAGGGCGGGTCGGCGAAGATGAGGTCGTAGGTGGCGTGGTGGTTCTCGAGCAGGCGGAAGACGTCCGTGTTGATGACCTTCAGGGCCTCGGCGCCCAGCTCCTGGGCGTTGCGCTCGATGAACTTGGCGTTGCGGCCCATGATCTCGACGGCCGTTACCGACTGGCACCCTCTGGAGGCGAACTCCAAGCTGATGCCTCCCGTGCCCGAGAAGAGGTCCAGGGCGTCCAGCCCCTCGAAGTCGAAGTAGTTCTCCAGGACGTTGAAAAGGCTCTCGCGGGCGTAGTCGGTGGTCGGGCGCGCGCTGAAGGTCTTGGGAATCAAAATCCTGCGTCCTTTCAGACGGCCGCTGATGATTCGCATTTGTAGAGGTTGAACAGGTTCCAGAAGGTATGTTGGTAGATGTCGAACAAGGAGCTGTAAACGAACGCGTTGTCAAGCTCCTCGAAGCGAAGGTTCTGGACGTACCGGTCCAGGATCTGGTAGGCCGGGTCGTGCTCGAGGATATGGCCGGAAAGGTAGAGCGGCGCCGTCCGCCGGTCGAGCTGGAGCTGCCGGTAGGCGTTCAGGACCAGGTAGGCCAGGTCTTGCGGGCTCGAGTAGCGGAAGCAGTTGTAGAGCATCAGGGTTCCCTTCTCGACGGCCATGACCTCGACCAGGCCGCGTTGTACGCTGGCCGCCACGAAGGGCTTGCCAGCGGGCCTGGCGATCAGGGCCTGCTCAAGCTGGTTCTCGACCATCGGGGTGGCCACGTGGAAGAACTTGGCCTGGGGATGCTTTTCGAGGAAGGCCTGGCGGATGGCCTTGGGCAGGGCGAACAGGCAGCGGGCCTTGGCCCGGGCGAGCCGGTTGGCCACCACCTGGTCGTCGTCCATCTGGTGGTGGTTGAAGGCCAAGACCTCCTGCTGGTCTTCCGTGCGGTGGTACTCCTGGGGGACCATCGCGAAGCGCTGGCTCAGGAGCACGACCGAGACGCTCGCGAAGTCGGCCGAGAGGTACTCGTGGGAGCGCAGCAGGCCCCGGACCTGCTCGACCAGCTCGTGGTGGCCCAGGCCCATCGGGAACTCCTCGTTCTGGAGCACGATGTAGCTCTTGGTCTTGGGGCTGAGCACGGCCAGCGCGTAGCCGCCGTTGCCGATTTGCACCGAAAGGTGGTACTCCTTGCTTTTTTGGGCTTTGTAGGCCGCGTCCTTGTAGTGGAGGTTTTCCATGTGTGGGCAGGGGTTTGTATCGGCGACGGCCCAGCATGAGCAGGCCTTGCCGCGGCTCGAAAAATACGAATTTTTCGCCGATTGGCCACCGGAGCTTTTCGGCTGCCCAAAAAAAAGCCAGCCGCGCCGTTCGGGGGGGGGGGGCGAGGCTGGCCTGCTTCGTGGGCGTCGGGAGTCGTGGGCCTACTGCCCTTCCTCCCCTTGGGCCTGCTGGGCTTCCACGTCGAATTTCTTGTCCCAGTTGCCCGAGTTGTTGGTGGCCTCGGTCAACGAGCCGACCTTCAGCCCGTGGTACTCGCCGAAGGCGACCAGCTCGTCGTTGTAGTTGACCACGTACTGGTATTCCTCCTCACTGCCGTCGGGGATGCCCGCGATGCCCAGGTTGCGCAGGAAGTAGGTGTTCGGAGCCTTGACCTCGAAGACCTGGATGGTAACGCCCGAGGTGGACTCGAGCGAGTCGGACGCCAGGAGGAACTCCTTGTTGTCGGAGAAGGGGATGTAGCGCAGGTCATCCAAGGGGAAGGGAGGCCCGAACATCGAGTCCTTCACGGCGACGAGGCTGGAGTCGCGGATGACGATGCCCAGCTCGACGGCCTGCGCCTCGGTCAGGCTGTCCGGCACGTTGCCAATGGCCTTGACCAGGATGAGCGAGTCTTCGCGGACGAAACGGAACAGCTCGTCGAAGTTGTTGGCGAAGACCCCGTGCGCGTCCTCGTAGGCCTCCTGGATCTGCCGGATCTGCTTGAGCTTCTCGATCACGACCCGGTATCGGTCCTCCCGCGCCTCCTGGAAGCGGATCGGCTTCTCGATGTTCGTGAAGAGCTGGTAGCCCGTGAAGAAGATCAGGAACAGCAGCAGCGCCTGCAAGGCGTACTTCAACTTGGAAGACTTCAGGGAAATCACCACGGCGACGACAGACAGGATGAGGGCCGCGGAAAGGATCGATTCTTTTAGAAGTGCTAGCAGCATGGTCGGGGTTTTTAGGGTTAGATCGCGTTGGTTGTTGGGGGATGGAAGTTCGGCAAACGAAGGCTAAACTTACACAAATCCGCAAAAACTGGCAAAAAAAATCGAAATTTGCCGCCACAGGCCAGCGACCGGGCCTCCCGGGGCCTGGCCGAGGCGCCCCTCGCCCCGGCCAGGCCGCCCGAGCGGCACGAAAATCTTCGGGCAAGTGCCCTGGCCTGTCCGTTTGGCCTCCTGATCATTAGGGAGGCGACTTTACCATTTTTTTTGTAATTTGTGCCTGCGAAAAACCAATCCCCACCCGTCATGAACGTGATTCCCATACCCGACAAGCAGCTAGAGCAATGGAAGAACCTGGTCAACGGCGATACCCCCCACGAGTTCTCGAACTTCGTCCTCCAGATGAAGGTCGAGGAGGCAAGGCAGGCCGTGGCCAGGGGCGCCAAGACCCCGGAGGAGGCCGTGGGCGAGCTGCACGAGCTCTGCTCGCGCTACCAGCGGGCCGTCCAGCGCGACCTCAAGGAGATCTTCGGCATCGAATGAGCGGCTCCGCTCAGCGGAACTCCTTCATGGCGCGGTCCATCTCGCGCTTGTCGTCCTTCTGCTTGAGGCTGTCGCGCTTGTCGTAGCTCTTCTTGCCCTTGGCCAGGGCTATCTCCAGCTTGGCAAGGCCCTTGTCGTTGATGTAGAGCCGCAGCGGCACCAGCGTCAGGCCCGTGTTCTTGACCTTGACGGCCAGGCGGTCCAGCTCGCGGCGGTGCAGCAGCAGCTTGCGCGTGCGCTTGGCCGCGTGGTTGTAGTAGCTGCCGAAGCTGTACTCGGCCACGTGCATCCCCACCACGTAGAGCTGCTCGACCTCGAAGACGCAGTACGAATCGACCAGGCCGGCCTTGCCCGCCCGGATGGACTTGATCTCGGTGCCCATGAGCTGGATGCCCGCCTCCACGCGGTCCAGTATCTCGTAGTCGTGCCAGGCCTTCTTGTTCTGTATGTTGACGTTGCTCTTGCTCATGGTTGTTCGATGTTGGAAAAAAAAGCCGGCCGACCCTCAGGCTTGGGCTGACGCCTGGTAGAGGTAGCCCACGCTGACGAAGACCACCAGGCTCGCGATGAACTGCGTGGCCACCAGCAGGAGGGTCAGCCCCGTGCGCCGCTCGGGCGGGACGCCCGCCATCGCCCCCAGGCTCTGGTGCAGCAGGAAGATGGAGAAGACGCTGCCCGCCAGCCCGAAGATGAAGAAGCTCAGGTGCAGGTTGCCCACCAGGGAGCCCACGTAGCCGCCGGCGCTGCTGTAGGCCACGCACTTCTTGGCCCTGTCGAGGCTGGCCCTGCCGCCGAACTGCTCCGCCGTGGCAGCGAGCACCCAGGAGCTGGCCAGGAAGCTGGCCAGGGGCGCCCCGAAGGAGACCAGCGCCGTGTAGAAGATCTCGAGCCCGCTGACCTCCTGCCCCAGCAGGGACATCCCCAGCAGCGAGACCAGCGAGCCCAGGAGGATCAGGGGCAGGGCGAAGTCCTTGAAGACCTGCTCGCCGTCCAGGCCGTCCCCGGCCAGCCGAGGCCACACCTCGTGCGGCTCCTTGAAGATGTCCAACACCCGGCCGTAAATCCACTTCCAGTCCATCTGCTGCCAGTTTTGTTCTTTGAAGACGAAGGCCCCGCGCGCCCCCGCGCCCTGGCAGGGGGCGAAGGCGGACGGGGCGCGAATATAAGCAGCCTGGCCCAAAAACGCTCCGCCCTACGGGATCAAGGTGAAGCGGACCGTGAAGCCCACCCGCGTGTTCGACCGCGGGAAGGTCAACTGGATCTTGGGGTTGTTGATCGTCTGGTCGTAGAACGCCCGGAGGCTGAACCGCTCGCTCAGCACGTAGTCGGCCGCCAGTTGCAGGGCGAACTTCCTGTAGCCCGCCGAGAGCTGGTCCGTGGCCTCCTCCACCTTCCGGAGCACCGTGTACGTGTCCTCGACGCGCAGGTCCAGCTTCAGGTTCAGGTCGCTCTTGAAGCTCTGCCGGCCCACCTCGATGGGAAACTCCGAGAAGCGGTAGGCCAGGCCCATCACGAAGTCGTTGCTGGACATCTCCGAGAGCTGGTTGTTGCTGAACGACATGTCCAACTGCCGCCTGCGGCGGTACTCGATCCGGGGGGTAAGGCCGCCCACCAGGGTGACGTCCACGCCCGCCAGCGGGCCGAACTCCTCCTGGATGCTCACGGCCATGATGGACTGCTCGGGCAGGAACAGGCTGCCCAGGGTCTCGCGCACCCAACTGTAGCCGTCGGCCTCGCGGCTGTCCCAGTCGTAGGCCGCCATGTTGGTGTAGTTGCCCACGTTGTAGGTCGAGCGGTAGCCGTGCGTCAGGGTGATGGACTTGACGTACTCCGAAAGGGCCGCGAACTTCGACAGCCCGTCGTACTGGACGCGCCAGTTCAGCATCGGTAGCCTGGGGAAAGGCGAGCTGCCCAGGTAGCCCACCTCCTTGCCCGCGTAGGCCGAGAGGAAGGCCGGCAGAAGCACCTCCTGCGAGAGCGGCCCGTAGCCGTCGGGGTAGCCCACGATCGGCTCGCCGTTGGCGTCGTACTGGGGCGTGTTGGGGTCGTAGCCCTGCGCGGCCCCGGCGGCGGCCCGGCCCTCGGCCAGGCTCCAGGCCACGTCCTGGCGGTTGTCCAGGAACTCCTGGAACACCTCCGACGAGTAGTCCTCGCCCCGGCCCCGGAAGGCCGTGGACCACATGTTGAAGGTCATGGAGAAGTTGCCCCCGACCATCCGGTTCGCCCGGGTGAAGCCCTGGCCCGAGAAGAGGTACATCTGGCTCGAGTTCTCCGCGAAGGTGCGGTTCATGTTCAGGTCCACCTTGAAGCCCTTGATCGGCTCGAAGGTGCCCCGGATGTCGAGCGTCGTGGTGTTCGAGAGCAGCATCGGGGTGTTCAGCAGCGAGTCGGGCGTGAGCCAGCCCCGCGCCCCGGCGTCGAGCCCGAAGTCGGGGTCCTGGAAGCCCGCCACGAAGTCGAAGCCCGGCGCCCACAGCTCCGGACCGGGCAGCATCCCCAGCACCCGCGTGCGGTTCATGTAGCCCGGCAGGCCCGTGCCCTGCGTCTGGTTGTACGTCACCGAGACGTTCTTCAGGCCCATCAGCGCGTTGACAGCGTAGCCCACGAACATCTGCGGGAACGGCGGATAGACCGGCTTCTGCCCGACGACCGTGATCGTCACGCCGGCCATGTCCGAGGCCACCGTGAACCACACCTTGTCGTCGTCCTTGACCTCGGTGGTGCCCGCCACCGGGCGGCCCTCCGCGTCGGTGGCCGTTACCACGATGCCGTCGGAGGTGCCCAGCCGGTGCAGAACGACCTTGGGGATGCCCCGCTGGAGGCTCACGTTCTGCTGCGTGAAGCTGACCTCCTCCTTGCCAAGGGGCTGCGGCCCGCCCGCCTGCCCGTAGCGCTGGCTCACCTGCTTGAGGAAGGACGACTTGTTGTAGAGCGTCTGCATGTTGAACTGCGTGCTCAGGTTGCGCGTGTTGCCGTTGCGCAGGATGTGCCCGTAGGGGAAGATCTCCTCCTGGGTCAGGTCGTCGAGCTGCATGGGCCCCTGCTCCCACCGGAAGTTGCCCGAGTACTTGGCCGACATGTTCACCCAGCTCAGCATCCGGATCTTGTTGATCGGCACCGTCCACGTCAGGTTGAACTGGTGCGTGTAGTTGGTGTTCTGCCCGAACTCGAGCACCCGGTCCCAGACGTAGGCGTTGTATTCCTGGTCGCCCTTCACGATCTGCCCGGCCGGCTCGTCAACGCGGGCGTTGTTCGTGGCCGTGAAGTCGAACTTGAGGTTCCGCGAGAGCGTGTGCTTGAGGTCGTACTGCCGGTTCCAGAAGAAGAGCTTGGGGTAGGCCGGCTCGACGCCGATGCTGTTCGGGTTGGTGACGTCCCGCACCTGGAACTGCTGGTAGCTCTTGTTCATGTCGGTCATGAACGAGACCTGGTTGGGCAAGAGGTAGAAGTTGAAGTCGCGCAGCAGGGCCATGTAGGGCTTGCGCATGAGGGGGATGCTCGCGAAGGGCGTGAAGTTCTTCGGCCGGTAGGTGTAGTTGTAGTTGATGGCCCCGTAGTGCTCGCGCAGGATGTCGAACTCGGTGTTGATGTTGCGCTTGTAGAGCTCGTTGAACGAGTAGGAAACGGACCAGTTGGCCACGCTCCAGGGCATGGGCTGGTTGGCGCCTGCCGCCACGGTCGGCGCCTGGCGCATCCCCCCGGGCGGAGTCATGCCCCCGACGGGGCCGGCCTGCGCCTCCGGGGCGCGGTCGCCCCGGGGGTTGTTGACGCGCACGTTCATGAAGTTGATGCTCTTGCGCCGGGTGTAGTCCTGCGAGACGCCCAGGATGGAGTCGCGCTCGCGGGCCGTCAGGCGCTCGTTCTCCAGGGCCACCTCCAGCGGGATGTCCGGGTTCAGCGGGTTGAACTTGGGGTTGACGAAGGTCTCGGACAGGCCCAGGTGCATGGGCACCCGGATGTCGTAGGCCTGCGGGAAGAACTTGCCCAGCTCGATGCGCGCCGAGGCGTCGTAGAGCAGCGTCTCCTCCAGGGCCCGCTCGTTGACGTTCTTCTCGATGCTCCCGAAGCCCGGCTTGACGGTGCTGGCCGAGACCGAGAAGGTCGCGAAGTCGGCCATGTTGCCGAACAGCCGCGTGTTGGCCGCCCATCCGCCCTCCTCGTTGAAGTCCGTCAGGCGGAGCTCGTTGGCCCAGACCTCGATGGACTTGCACGAGATGTCGCCCCCCTCGGGGTTGCGGATGCCGATCATCACCACCCGCACGTTGCTCAGGTTGGGGCTGCCCATGACCCGCACGGCGTTGCCCTTCTCGTCGTAAGTGGTGTAGATCTGCGTCAGCTTCACCTGCGAGCCGCCCGCCCGCATCGCGTCGTCGCGCTCCTGCTTGACGCCCAGGAACAGCTCGAAGGGGATGTCGACCAGGTTCTCGCGGGGCCAGACCGCCGCCCGGTCGGCGTCCGAGTCGGTGTTGTAGAGCCCCGCCGGGGTGATGCGCAGCGGCACCTCGTACTCGTAGTAGTTGAGCTGGAAGTCCGTGCCCACCCGCACGAAGGCCACCACGTCGCCGTCGCGCAGGTTCGTCTGGTCGTCGATGAAGGCCTCGGCGTGCAAGTCGAGCTTCAGGCGCTTGTACTGGCGCACGTCGAGCTGCACGTTCTTGGTGGCCCCGCGGGCGTCGCCGTCCTCCAGGCAGGTGGCCCGAAGCACCATCGCCTGCTCGTTGAGCTGCCGGAGCTGCGGGTTCATCGGGTCGATGACGCGGTCAACGCCCGGAGGCAGGACGTAGTTCACCGGGGCCTTGCTCGAGTTCTCCTCGACGTTCACCGAGAGGATCTCGAAGTTGGTGACGTCCTCGGGCTGCTCGGTGCCCGCCAGCACCTCGCCGCCCTGGGCCAGGTCCTTGCGGAAGCGGAACCACTCGCCCCGCACCAGTTGCAGGGCCGCCATCCGCAGCACGACCGGCTCCTCGAAGCCCCGCATGAACATCCGCATGAAGCGGATCGAGCGGAAGTCCTGGATGCCCCCGACGGTGCGCTCGGGCGAGAAGATGGGGATCTTGAACTGGTACCAGCGCACCTCCGAGACCTGCCCGTCGGCCCGCTCGTCGCGGTCCACCACGATGTCCGTGATGTAGTTCCGGCCGATGACCATGTCCTCCGGGCGCAGGCTGATGCTGTACTGGTAGTAGTTCTCGTTCTCGCTCAGGGTGTTGTCCAGGTTGATGTCCTCGATGTCGGGCAACTGGCTGCTGCCCGTGGGGTAAGCCTCGGGGTTCTGGGCGTCGGTGGGCGAGTTGGCCTCCAGGTGGTTGAACTTCTTGTAGCGCTCCAGGATGCTGAGCTGCTGGGCGTCGTAGTCCGAGCCGCGGAAGAAGTGGAAGTCGTCGGCCGAGGGGTCCGCCAGGGCCGCCTGGTAGGCCGCCGCCCCGGTGCCGAAGGCCGCCTCGACGCGGCCCAGGTAGTCCTGGTAGAAGGCCGCCTCCGCCGGGCTGTCGAGGCCGTCGAGGCCCACGTCCTGGAAAGGCCGGGTCTCCTGGCTGTTGTCGAAGGCGTTGACCAGGGCCTGCGTGGTGGCCACGCGCCCCCAGGCCGTCTCCACCACGGGCGCCGGGTCGTCGGGGCCCGTGGGCAGGCCGTTCTCGAAGGCCTTGCGCGAATCCTTGAGGATGTCCTCGGAGATGTTGCCCAGGTTGAAGTAGAGCTTGCCCTCCTGGCCCATGCCGTCGGGGTCATAGACGAAGGGGTCCATCAGCCAGAACTCGATGAACTCGATGTTGGCCGCCTCGAAGTCGTTGGTCTGCATCTTGCGCATGATGCCGCCCCAGCGCGAGGCCGGCTCCGCCAGACGGCCCTCGGGCGTCAGGCCTGCCGAGTAGCCCTCCGAGCCGTCCACGTCGAAGTTGTAGGGGCCCCTGTCCTGCGGATAGAAGGCCAGGTTGAGGATGGGCAGTGTCTGCGGGATGCCCACCTGGCTCTCGCGCTGCGGGAAGATGTCGTTCTCGTTGACCAGCCGCACCAGGTGGTTCGACTTGTCGGCCAGGCTGATGTGGTCCGGGGCCTGGTTGTTGAGCAGGTCCTGGTTGACGTCGTACCAGGCCAGCAGCGCCCGGTTGTAGCCGTAGGCCAGGTTGTTGTTGAGCTGCGCCTCCGGGAACAGGTCCGGCTGGCCCTGCGGGGCGCTGGCCAGCACCCAGCCGATCGGGTTCTGCACGTTGATGAAGGTCCGGCTGTTCTCGAAGTCGTCGATGAACGAGACCCCCTGCTGCTGCAGGAAGCGCGAGGTGCCCGGGATCATGCTGGCGAACTCGCCCTCGAAGGTGATCCGCGAGGGCTCCTTGGTCTCCACGAAGGGAATCCAGCGGTCGGCCACCCGCGTCAGGAAAGGCAGCTCCGTCGAATAGACCCCGTTGAAGCCCCAGATCGTGTTCGAGATGGCCTCGCTGCCGATGTTCACCTTGTTGGTCAGCGGGCGCTCGTTCAGGTTCATCACCGTGGCCCCGATCGAAAAGTCGTCCGAGATGCGGTACTCCAGGTGCGTGCCCAGAAGCGTCTTGGTCTGGATGCTGAACAGCGAGTTGCTCTCCATCGAGATCTGCAAGGGCGTGCCCGACTCGAGCAGGCCCTGGTCCAGGATCGTCACCCGGCCCAGGGTGTAGTCCACGATGTACTGCGAGCCTTCCTGCAACTGCGAGCCGTTGGCCGTAACCTTGACCGAGCCTTGCGGGATGTTGAGCGCGTTCAGGAAGATTTCGGAGCCCGACGACGACTGGTACTGGCCCCGGATGACGAACTTGTTCTTCTCGGTCAGCCGCGCCTGCGTCAGGGTCGAGTCGTAAAGCTCCGTGAAGGCCAGTTGCCGGGTTATGTTCTCGTCGCCGATCGTCCGCTGGAGGTATTCGCCGAAAGGCTCGAGCTTGGTCAGGTAGAGCCTGCCGTTCTGCGAGTTGATGGTCACGCCCTCGATGAAGTCGAACAGGCCGTCGGGGTTGGGCTGGCTCTGGATGTCGATGTGGTCCATGCCCAGCAGGCGCAGGTAGAGCGTCGGCTGCTCCACCAGGCCTCCCTGCACGAAATCCACGGCGCTGCCGATGCGGTCGTCCTCGTACATGACCCGCAGGCGGAAGTTGTCCCGCGAGAGCTGGTAGGCCCCCAGCGAATAGACGTTCTTCATCATCAGGTCCCAACTGGCCAGCTTGGGCGAGAGGTTGGTTCCCTTGAGCATCTTGACCACCAGGTTGTTGGGCGCCTGCACGGGCCCGTTCGAGAACTCGCCCACCTGGTAGGTCTGCCCCCCGATGGTGTATTCGAAGGCCACGGCCAGCACCTCGTCGGCGTTGAGGGCCGCGTTCAGCGAGATGAAGCCCAGGTTTCGGTTGAGGGTGTACTCGGTGGGGGCCAGCAGCCGGGCGTTCTCGACCTTCTCGAAGTCGTTGCCCCCGGTGAAGGCGTAGCCGTAGGGCGCGCCGAGCTGCTCCAGGGCCACGTTGACGTTGCCCACGTCGCGCAGGTCGGCCCCCAGGGCCAGCAGGCGCTGGTAGAGGGCGTTGGTCTGGTTCTGGTCGCTGCCGTCGGCCCGGGCGGGCAGGCCCGCGATGGGCGCGGGCTGCACCAGCGACACGGGCGCCTGGAAGTTGGGCTGGCCGGCCGCGTCGTAGCCCTCGCCCAGGTCCATCAGGGCCACGATGTTCCGCGATTCGTCGAAGTTGCCCTGCCGGTTGGTGACCCAGACCTCCACCCGGGTGATGTTGGTGCCCGAACGGATCAGGGGCAGCTCCTCCAGGGACTGCTCGTAGTTGTCGCGGAAGTAGTGCGCCAGGAAGAAGTGCCGGTTGGCCTCGTACTGGTCGGCCCGCAGCTCGAAATCCTTGACCTGCGCCCCGCCCTGCACCGTGATGGTCGAGCTCTCGCCCTTCTGCTGCGACATGACGCTCGTGACCGTCAGCCGCCCGAAGCGCAGCTCCGTCTTGAAGCCGTAGAGGCTCTGGCTGCCCGTGATCAGCGCGCCCGGCAGGGGCATGGTGATGTTGCCCGCCTCGATCTTCTGGATGATCTCGTCCTCCTGGCCCTCGTAGCCCAGCTTGGTCTGGTTCTCGAAGTCGAACGACGCCTCGGTGTTGTAGTTGATGCCCATGCTCATCTTGTCGCCCACCGAGCCCGTGACGCCCATCTGGATGCGCTCGTCGAACTCGAAGGTCACGTTGCGCTGTATCCGCTTGGGCAGTTGCGGGTTGGCCTCGCGGTTGATGTTGAGCGCGAAGTCGAGCTCGGCCGAGCCCGTGGGCTGGATGCTGATGGTGTTGCTGCCGAAGATGCGGTCGAAGATCTCGCCCCCGACCTCCATGCCCTCCAGGCTGAAGCCCTGCTGGTCGTTGCGGCCCAGGCTCTGGGCCCGGACCCGCTCCTGCCAGTAGTCGCCCACCGAGCGGTCCAGGGCGAAGCGCTGGTACTCCTCGAAGGTCATGGTGTAGGGACGCCGGTACGGCAGCCCCCCGAGCGAGTCGCCGAAGATGTAGTTGCCCGTGGCCGGGTCGTACTGGACCGAGCTCTGGAGGTTGGAGGGCGGACGCAGGAAGAGCGCCTGGCTGGGCGGGGGATCCGTGGGGTCTCCGGCGTGGTCCTCGAAGGGGAAGGGCAAGGGGATGGTGTCGTCGGTGGGTGGCGAAGGCTGGGCCAGGCGGGCGGGCGACAAGGCCAGGCGATCGGCGCCCGGCCCTCCGTTGGAGGCCAGGATCGCGCCTGCCGCCATGCTGACCAGAAGTCCCAGGACGGCGTTTTTTACCGGGTTTTTCAAAGCGAAGGCAGGTTTGTGGGTGTTCAGACAAGAAAGGCCGGGCAAGGCTGCGGAGCCCAAGCCCCGAAGGCAGCCGCACCCGCGATTTTTGGGCCACGAGCAGGGCCGGCCGCGCGGAAATGCTCTTGCGGCGCGCCGAAGGGGCAGGCAGTCGCGCGCGGAGCCCGGAGCCTCATCGGCTTTTCGAGAGTTTCTGGATGGCGGCCCGCAGCAGGTCCTCGACCTTCCACAGGGGCCGCTCGTGCGAAAGCTCGCGCAGGGCCTTTTCGATCTCGGCACGGCCGAAGCCCAGCATGAGCAATGCCGAAAACGCCTCATCCTGCGCGCTATTGTCCGCCCCGGCGCTTTTCGGGCCCGTCAGCGACAGCTTGGCCACCTTGTCCTTCAGGTCCACGATGACCCTCCGGGCGGTCTTCTCGCCCAGCCCTTTGACGGCCTTGAGCGGGGCCACCTTCTCGCCGCGGACGGCCTCCACCACCTCGGCCGGGCTGAGCGAGGAGAGCATCAGCCGCGCGGTCGCGGCCCCGATGCCGCTGACCGAGAGCAGCAGCCGGAACACCTCCCGCTCGTCCTCCGTCGCGAAGCCGTAGAGGGCGAACTCGTCCTCGCGCACCACCTGGTGCAGGAAGAGCTTGCCCTGCTCCAGTCCCTTGACCACTTCGTAGGTGTTCAGGCTGATGTTGACCCAGTAGCCGATGCCGGCGGCCTCCACCACGGCGTGCGTGGGAGCGGTCTTGACGAATTTCCCTTGGATATGTTCGTACACGGAAGCATGGGGATTGGGGGCCGCCCCCGGCTGGGGGGCAGGCCCCGGTGTCTGTCAGGAATGGTCGCCCAGCGGCAGGGCGTTGGCCTCCAGGGCCAGGTGCCGGGCCCGGTTGCGGGCGATGTCGCAGGCCAGGTAGATGGCCTCGCGCAGCGAGTCGGGGCTGGCCTTGTCCTGCCCGGCGATCTCGTAGGCCGTGCCGTGGGCCGGCGAAGTCCGCACGAAGGGCAGGCCCGCCGTGAAGTTCACCCCGTTGCCGTCCACCGAGACCAGCGCCTTGAACGGCACCAGGCCCTGGTCGTGGTACATGGCCAGCACGGCGTCGAACTGCCGGTAGGCGCCCGAGCCGAAGAAGCCGTCGGCCCCGAAAGGCCCCACCGCCAGGATGCCCTTCCGGCGGGCCAGCTCGATGCCCGGCTCGATGACCCGCGCCTCCTCGTCGCCGATGGTGCCCTCGTCGCTGGCGTGCGGGTTCAGCCCCAGCACCGCGATGCGACCCTTGCCGATGTTGAAGTCCTCGCGCAGCGAGCGGTCGATCAGCGCCAGCTTGCCCGCGATCAGCTCGGGCGTCAGCAGCCCGGCCACCTTGGCCAGCGGCACGTGGCCCGTGGCCACGCCCACCCGGAGGTCGCCCGCCACCATCAGCATCAGGCTCTTGTCCGAGCCCGCCTTCATGGCCAGGTACTCGGTGTGCCCAGGGAAGCGGAAATGCTCGCCCACGATGTTCTTCTTGTTGATGGGCGCCGTCACCAGAACGTCCACCCGCTCGGCCAGCAGGTCCTCGACGGCCTTCTCCAGCGCCTGGAAGGCGGCCTGCCCGGCGCTGGGCGAGGGCTTGCCCAGGTCCACCCGCAGCTCCTCGTCCACGCAGTCGATCATGTTCGGGCGCTTGGGGTTGGCCTCCTCGGCCTCCAGGATCATGTTGAAGCTGAAGTTGGCGATGTTCAGGGCCTTGCGGTGGAAGGCGGCTATCTTGGCCGAGCCATAGACCACCGGGGTGCAGAGCTCGCAGACGCGGTTGTCCATCAAGGTTTTGATGATGACCTCGTAGCCGATGCCGTTGATGTCGCCATGCGTGATGCCGACGATGGGTTTCTCGCGTTCGAAAATCTTGCTCATGGGGATGTTGGGATGTGCTTGGGAAAAGGCAGGCCGGCAAACGAAAGAGCCTCCCGGCCGCCAGGAGGGGGATGCGCGGAGGCCGCCTCAGCGCTGCGCGGCCTGGCGGAGCAGGAACTCGAAGAGCAGGCGGACGCCCACGCCCGTGGCGTCGCGGCCGCGGTAGCTGTCCTTGGAGTGCAGGAAGGCCGAGCCGGCGATGTCGAGGTGGACCCAGGGGTAGTCGGTGAAATGCTGGAGGAACTTGCCGGCGGTGATGGCCCCGGCGTCCTGCCCCCCGAGGTTCTTGAGGTCGGCGATGGTGGACTTGAGGTAGTCGCCGTACTCGGGCCAGAGCGGGAACTCGACCAGGCGCTCGCGGGTGCGCTCGCCGCATTGGCGCAGGGCCTCGAAGGTGGCGTCGTCGGCCGTGCGCATGGCGGCGATGGCCTCCTTGCCCAGGGCGCGGGCGGCGGCCCCGGTCAGGGTGGCCAGGTCGATGACCAGCCCGGGCTGGAAGCGCTTGGCGTAGCTCAGGGCGTCGGCCAAGAGCAGCCGCCCCTCGGCGTCGGTGTTGAGGACCTCGACGGTGGTGCCGCCGTGCATGGTGATGACGTCGCCCGGGGCGTACTCGTGCCCGTTGATGCGGTTGTCGGTCGAGGGGATGAGGCCCACCACGCGCAGGGGCAGGCGGGCGTCGGCTAGGGCGCAGAAGGCCCCGATGACGGCGGCGGCCCCGCCCATGTCGGCCTTCATGAAGTCCATGGACTTGGGGGTGGGCTTGAGGCTGAGGCCTCCGGTGTCATAGACCACGCCCTTGCCCACCAGCACGATGGGCTTGTCGGCGTTGGGCGCGCCCTTGGGGGCCCACTCGAGCACCGAGAAGGTGGGCTCGTGCGCGCTGCCGCGGTTGACGGCCAGCAGCCCACCCATCTTGAGGGCCTCGATCTTGCGCTTGCCCAGGACCTCGACCTCGAATCCGTGCTCCTTGCCGAGCTCCTTGGCGCGCTTGCCCAGGTCCTCGGAGGTCAGGTGCGCGGGCGGCTCGTTGACCAGGTCGCGGGCCACGCAGGTGGCCCCGACGGCGGCCGCGAGCAGCTCCACCTGGCGCGCCGGGAGGCCGGGGGCCACCAGGGCTATCTCGGCCAGGCTGTTGCGCTTGTCGTCGGGCTGGCTGAAGAACTTCAGGTACTGGTAGTTGGCCAGGGCGAGGCCCTCGGCGTAGGCCAGGGCCATTTCGGAGTCGCCGGCCAGGTCCACCACGGCCACGCGCTCCACCTTCTCGCCGTTGAGCTGGCCCAGGTGCTTGGCGGCCGAGCGCCGGGCCGACTCCAGGGCCGACTCGCGCTCCTTCTCTTCGGGCAGGAGCATGACCAGCACCCACTTGTCGAAGTGGTTGAAGGAGGCCTGCCGGTCCTTGAGTTCCATTTTCTTTATCCAGTGCGCGGTCTCCTTGTCGGAGAGGTAGGCGCTGAAATCGGAATCTTTGGAGGCCAACAGCACGACGCTTTGGCCGGGGCCGACGTTCTCGGCAATTTTCAGGGTGGTTCGCATCATGGCGGAGCTAGATGGGTTTGAATGCCGCGAAGTTAGCATTTCTGCTGACTGTCGAACCCCTGGGCGCGCTTTGCGCGGGCGTGGGCGGCGGCCCAGGCCCCCCAAAAAAAGCCCGCCCTCGGCCTTTGGTTCCGGGGGCGGGCTCGTCGGGGGCGGGCCAGGCGGGCTCGGCTCAGCGCAGGCTGGCGTCGTCCACGATGACGGTGCAGGAGGTGCCGGCCACCTTGTACTCCTTGCCTTGGAAGGTCTGGATGCCCTTCATGTCCACAAGGTCGCCGTTGGCCACGACGGTCCATTTGCCGCTTTCGGGCAGTTGGACGGTCTTCGGCTGCTCGCTGCCGTTGTAGATGACCAGGATCTGCTTCCAGGCGTCGCCGTTGGCGTTGTCCTTGAGGCGGAAGCAGACGATGTTCTTGTCGATGCCGAAGAACTCGAGGTGGGTCTGGATCATCTCCTGGGTGGGCATCCGGAAGGCCGGGTGGGCGCGGCGCAGGGCGATCAGGCCCTTGTAGTAGTCGAGCACGTCGGCGTTCTTGGCCTTCCACGACCAGTCGATCTGGTTGATGGAGTCGGGCAGGTTGTAGCTGTTGTGCTCGCCGCGCTTGTCGCGGAGCATCTCGACCCCGGCGTGCAGGAAGGGCACGCCCTGCGAGGTCAGGACGATGGCGTTGGCCAGCTTGTGCATCTTGGTGAGCTGCCCGTCGGTGGCGCCTTCGACCGAGAACTTGAGCTTGTCCCAGAGGGTGTGGTTGTCGTGGCAGGAGACGTAGTTGATGGTCTGGGTGGGCTGGTTGGCCCAGGCGGTGTTGGAGTAGTTGACCCACTCGTAGTTGATGCCCGGGTGCTGCGTGGAGCCGACCACGCCGAACTTGATGCTCTCCTCGAGGCTGTCGCGCCCGGCCACGAATCCCTTGCCTTTCTCCTCGTACCAGTGCCCTTTGATGGCGTCGCGCATGTCGTCGCTGAAGACGGCCACGCCTTCGAGGCGGGTGGCGTTGTGCTTGAGGGCGCGGCGCTCGACGGGCAGGGGGCTGTCGCCGGCGGTCCATCCCTCGCCATAGACGTAGATGCTGGGGTCGATGGCGTGCAGCTCTGCGGCGAGCTGGTTCATGGTCTCGATGTCGTGGATGGCCATCAGGTCGAAGCGGAAGCCGTCCACGTGGTACTCGGTGGCCCAGTACTTGACGGACTCGATCATGTAGCGGCGGAACATCTCGCGGTCGGAGGCGGTCTCGTTGCCGCAGCCGGAGGCGTTGCTCAGGCTGCCGTCGGGGTTCTGGCGGTAGTAGTAGCCGGGCACCATGAGGCTGAAGGGCGACTCGTCGGTTACGAAGGTGTGGTTATAGACCACGTCCATGACCACGCGGAGGCCGGCGTCGTGGAAGCCCTTGACCATCTGCTTGAACTCGCGGACGCGGGTGGCGCCGTCGTAGGGGTCGGTGGAGTACGATCCCTCGGGCACGTTGTAGTTGTGGGGGTCGTATCCCCAGTTGAACTTGTTCTCTTCGAGCTTGGTCTCGTCGATGGAGCGGAAGTCGAAGGCGGGCAGGATGTGGACGTGGGTGACGCCGAGGTCGCGGATGTGGTCGAGGCCGGTGGAGGAACCGTCGGGGCTGGTGGTTCCGGTCTCGACCATGCCCAGGAACTTGCCCTTGTGGGTGATGCCGGAGTTGGCGTGGGTCGAGAGGTCGCGCACGTGCAGCTCGTAGAGGATGATGTCGGCGAAGCTGGCCAGGGGCGGGCGCTTGTCCTGCTCCCACCCCTCGGGGTCGGTGCGGTCGAGGTCCACGACCATGGCGCGGTTTCCGTTGACGCCCACGGCGCGGGCGTTGACGCCGGGGTTCTCGGCCAGCCACTGGCCCTGGTGCTTGACCTGGAAGGTATAGTACTTGCCATGCTGGTCGCCGGGCACTTCGAGGGTCCAGGTTCCTTTGACGGAAGCCTGCATCTGCAGCTCCTCGAGGGCCTCGCCGCCATCGCCCTTCTGGTAGAAGCGCAGGGTCACGGCCTCGGCCGTGGGCGCCCAGACGCGGAAGGTGGTCTTCTCGGGGGTGTAGCTGAAGTCCATGTCCGTGCCTTCGTAAACCGGGTAGGTGTCGTACTGTCCGACAACGACTCCCTCGGCTGGCCCGGCCGAGGAGGTTACGTTTTCGTTTTTGCATGAAGCCATAAGCGCGATAGTCGTTAAGATGAGAAAACTCTTTTTCATGGTGGTGAAAATTGTGAGGGTTTAGAGTGGCCAAAGCTAGTGATTTTTTCGCAACGTGCCCTTTCGGGGAAGCGATCCGGCCCTGCGCGCCAGTGGCTTGTTTTTGACGCCGCAATGCCTTATCTTGCCCTTGCGTCTTGCCCCCAAAAGCCCATTCCCAACCCCCTCCAGATGGAAGACATTTTCCCGAACCACGCACAAGCCGGCCCCGAGCTGGAACGCCTGAGGGCCGAGAACCAGGCGGTCCGGCGCGAGGTGGAGCAGCTCCGCCGGGCCGAGCGCCGCCACCAGGACATCCTGGAAGGCATCCCCATCGGCATCTGCATCACCAACACCGAGGGCGTCTTCGAGTACGTCAACCCCTTCTACGCCCGATTCTACGGCTACCCCCGCGAGGAGCTGCTGGGCCAGTCGTTCCTGATGGTGGTGCCCGAGGCCAGCCGGGAAATCCTCTCGGAGCTGCACGACAAGTTCTTCGACGACCGCACCGAGATCCGGGGCGAGTGGCAGGTGCGGGGCAAGGACGGCCGCCCGCTCGACATCCTGGCCGACGCCGCCCACATCACCGACCAGGACAACCGGCCGAAGAAGGTCACCTTCGTGGTGGACATCACCAAGCTCAAGCGCGTGGAGGCCGAGCTGCGCGAGGCCAAGGCCGCGGCCGAGCAGGCCAGCCTCTCCAAGAGCGAGTTCATCGCCGGGGTCAGCCACGAGATCCGCACGCCTCTGAACGCCATCATCGGCTACGCCGACATCCTGGCCCAGAAGCTCGAGGGGCAGGAGGCCGTCTTCCCCTTCGCCCAGGGCATCCGCAAGAGCGCCGGGGCGCTGCTCTCCATCATCAACGACATCCTCGACCTCTCGAAGCTCGAGGCCGGGAAGCTGGACCTCCGGGCCGAGCCCGTCAACCTGGCCCAGCTCGTGGCCGAGGTGCGCGAAATGTTCGAGCTCAAGGCCCGGCAGAAGGAGATCGGCCTGCACATGCGCCTGGCCCCGGACCTGCCCCGCATGGTCCGCTCCGACGCCGTCGCCCTGCGGCAGATCCTGCTGAACCTGGTCGGCAACGCCATCAAGTTCACCCACAGGGGCTACGTCAGCATCGGCCTGCGCCACCAGCCCGGGCAGGGCCAGTCGGCCACGTTCTGGCTGGTGGTGGCCGACACGGGCGTGGGCATCGACCCCGCGGCCCGCGACCTGATCTTCGAGCCTTTCGAGCAGGCGCGCACCGAGGGCGAGGAGCGCCACAAGGGCACCGGCCTGGGCCTGGCCATCGTCCGCCGGCTGGTGCGCCTCTTCGGCGGGCAGATCGAGGTGGACGGCGAGCCGGGCCACGGCAGCACCTTCAGCGTCCGCCTGCCCGGCGTGGAGGTGCTCGACTGGGGCGACAAGCCCGAGGCCCCGGCGGCCAAGGTGGCCTGGGAGGCCGTCCGGTTCAGGCCCGCCCTGGTGCTGCTGGTCGAGGACCTCGTCCTGAACCGCCTGGTCATGCGCGAGCAACTGGCCAGCATGGGCCTGGCCGTACACGAGTGCTCCGACGGGCGCGAGGCCCTCGACTGGCTGGCCAAGGCCTCGCCCCTGCCCGCCGTGGTGCTGGCCGACCTGATGATGCCCATCCTGGACGGGCAGGAAATGGCCCGGGCCCTACGCGCCGACGACAGGCTGCGCCACCTGCCCCTGGTGGCCGTCACGGCCGACGCCCTCCGCGCCGAGACCGAGACCATCCGCTCGCTGTTCGACGCCCAGATCACCAAGCCCCACTCCAAGGCCAAGCTCGCCTCCATCCTCTCGCGCTTCCTCAGCCACGAGCGGCCCGGCAAGGAGGCGCAGCGGCCCCTCCTCGCCCCCAAGCCCTGGCGCAACCCCGAGTTCGTCCGCGTCTTCCGCGAGCGGCTGCTCCCCCTGGCCCTCCAGCGCCTCGAGCTGCCCATCATGGACGAGGTGGAGGCCTTCGCCCAGCAAATGGCCGAGCTGGCCGAGCGGCACGGCTGCCCGCACTGCCTCGGGCTGGCCCGCCGGCTCGCCGCCGAGGCCGCCAGCTACCAGGTGGACAAGGTCAACCTCACCCTCCAAGAAATCATCCACGTCTGCAAAACGATAGACCCATGAACGAACATCACGAAAAGCCGCTGGTGATGCTGGTGGACGACACCCCGGAGAACCTCCAGGTGCTCGGCAACATGCTCGGGGCCGCCGGCTACCGCAGCCTGGCCGCCCAGAGCGGCGCCCAGGCCCTCCATTTCCTCGAAAAGGCGCAGCCCGACCTGCTCCTGCTCGACATCCTCATGCCCGAGATGAACGGCTATGACCTATGCCAGCGCGTCAAGGCCATGCCCCGGCACGCCCAGACCCCGGTCATCTTCATCAGCGCCCTTTCCGAGACCCGCGACATCCTCCGCGGCTTCCGCGCCGGGGCCGTGGACTACATCGCCAAGCCGTTCCAGAAGGAGGAGGTGCTGGCCCGCATCGGCGCCCAGCTCACCATCATCCGCCAGCGCCGCGCGATCGAGCGCATATCCATGACCAAGGACCACTTCTTCACCCTGGTGGCCACCCAGCTCAAGGCGCCCTTCGGCCAGATACAGGACATGGCCGACCAGCTCGCCCTCAAGGCCGCCAAGCTGAGCCCCAAGGCCCAGCTCGAGAGCTTCCAGCAGCTCCGCCAGGCCGCCCGGGCGGGCAACCAGCTCGTGGACAACCTGGTCATCTGGTCCAAGATACAGACCCTCGACTTCGCGCCCCAGTGGGAGCTCTGCCGGCCCGCCAAGGTGGCCGCGACGGTCTTCAACATGCTCCGCGGCGAGGCCATCGCCAAGGAGATAACCCTCTACGACATGACCCTCCAGCGCGCGCAGGTGCTCTGCGACGCCGACATGCTCCAGACCATCCTCTTCCACCTGGTCTCCAACGCCATACGCTTCTCGCCCCACGGCGCGGAGGTCCGCCTGACCACCGACGAGCTGATCGACGACCTCAAGATAACCGTGGCCGACAAGGGCAGGGGAATCCCCGAGGAATCCCTGGGCCGCCTGTTCGACCTGGCCAGGCCCTTGCGCGAGCCCGACACCCTGGGGCGGGAGGGCTCCGGCCTGGGCCTGCTCATCAGCCATGCCCTGGCCCGGAAGCTGAACGGGCGCCTCCAGGCCGAGTCGAAGCCCGGCCAAGGCTCGCAGTTCTCGCTGTTCCTGCCCCTGAAGGCGGAGTGATCCGCCCGCCAGCCTTTGGCGTGGCGTGGCCAGGACAGCATCTCCTGCCAAGGTTTGGAAAAAATACGGATTCGGACTATTTTTCGACCACCCGAAAAGCCCCTCGACACATGAAAGAACGGATCCGAGAAATCCGCCACAGCGGGAAGCTGGTGCTCTTTTTCGACTTCACCAAGCTCATGACCGACGACTTCATCCGCCTGCTGGCGCTTTCCGAGGCGCGCATCACCAAGGGGCTCGACCAGCTCCTGCTGTTCGACGTAACCGGGGCCAGCGTCTTCGGCGAGGCCATGGAGCGCTCCAAACTATTCGCCAAGGCCATCGTTCCGCACCGCCGCCGCAGCGCCATCATGGGCATCAACGGCCCGAAGAAGATCCTGCTGAACGCCCTGCTGGCCTTCACGGGCTCGGGGGCGTCGGTCAAGGCCTGCGCCAGCATGGAGGAGGCCTTGGAATGGCTGACGCGCTAGGCGGAGGCAAAACCCCAACCCAACCCAAAGGCACCATGCGAAAAAATGAAAAGGAAGCCAGCCCCTGGCGCAAGGCCATCGGCCCAGGACTGCTCTGGGCGGGCGCGGCCATCGGCGTCTCGCACCTGGTCCAGTCCACCCGCGCCGGGGCCGACTACGGCTTCGGGCTGGTGGGGGTGGTGCTGCTGGCCCACGCCTTCAAGTTCCCGTTCTTCGAGTTCGGGCCGCGCTACGCCGCCTCCACGGGGCAGAGCCTGCTGCATGGCTACCAGCGCATGGGCCGCTGGGCCTTGTGGCTGTTCTTCGGGCTGAGCCTGCTGACGATGTTCAGCGTGGTGGCGGCGGTGACGGCCGTCACGGCGGGCATCCTGGCCCGGGTCGCGGGCAGCGACCTGCCGCTGGAGCACTGGATGCTGGCCATCTGGCTGTTCTCGTCGGTGCTGGTGGTCTGGGGCAAGTACGGGCTGATCGACAAGACGGTCAAGGCCATCGTGCTGGCGCTGTCGGTCTCTGCGGTGGCGGCCCTGGTGGGGGCGCTGCTGCATCCGGCGCCGGCGGCGGCCCCCGGCGGCAGCTTCGGCTGGACGGGCGCCGACCTGGCCTTCCTGGTGGCCTTCGTGGGCTGGATGCCCTCGGCCATCGACATCTCGGTGTGGCACTCGGCCTGGACCCTTGCCCGCGAGGAGCAGACGGGCTACCGCCCCAAGCTGCGCGAGTCGCTGGCGGACTTCCACGTGGGCTACTGGGGCACGGCCTTGATGGCCCTGGTCTTCCTGGGCCTGGGGGCGGTGGTCATGCACGGCTCGGGGCAGGAGTTCTCGCCCAACGGGACGGCCTTCGCGGGGCAGTTGATCGACCTTTTCACGGGCGGCCTGGGGGCATGGGCCTACCCGGTCATCGCGCTGGCGGCCCTGGCCACGATGCTGAGCACCGCGCTGACCTGCCTGGACGCCTACCCGCGGGTGATGCCCCTGGCCACGCGGCTGCTGTTCCCCAAGGTGGACGCGTGGGTATCGCCCCGGGGGCTCGAGCTGTCGTGGCTGGCTCTGCTGGTGGCCGGAAGCTGGGTGCTGACGCATTTCTTCATGACCAGCATGCGCTTCATGGTGGACCTGGCCACCACGCTTTCTTTCCTGACGGCGCCGGTGCTGGGCTTCCTGAACCTGAAGGCCGTGCAGGCCGAGGAGGTGCCGCTGGAGAACCGCCCGTCGCGGGGGCTGGTGGCCTTCAGTTGGCTCAGCCTGGCGGTGCTCGGGCTGGCCAGCCTGCTCTACATCGCCTGGTGGCTCACGGCCTAGGGCGCCGGGCAGGTCGCGGGCCCTACCGGGGGTTGTTTAGGCCGTTCCCAAATCCGTGTCGGCTTCCTGATCGGTTGCGTTGAAACGTGCCGGGAAAAGTTTTCCGATCCACCCGGATTCAATACCGAGCTGCTTTCGATGGTGCAATATACCAATGGCCAGCGTCGGACGAAATTTAGATCGAGGTGGACGTTGATGATACGGATTTGGCGGACAAATCGGTTTTGCTGAATAAGCCGTTCTTCGACAAAACCTAATTCCCATCCCTTTTGCTTTACAAATTCATGGGTCTAAATAAGGTAATAAGGTTGAGTCCAGTATAAAAACCGGGGATTTGTCCACGAAAGGCACGAAGGGCACGAAATTTTTTTGAAATCAAAATTAGATTGCATTTTTCTACCTTTTTAGACTGCGCCCAAGGTTAATTTGGCACCTCTATTTGATTTTCTACTAAGGTTATACCCAAAAATAAGGTCTTATCAGCCTGTCTGAAATGAAAACCTTAGTAGAAATCCTAATCCATGATGGATACAACCTTATTGCCTTATTGCTCCAGGAATCCTAGGGTTGGCAAGGGTTTCTTGATGCTATGTTGGGTGGTTCGAACATTTCACGATTGAAAGCAACTTTGCAGAATACGGCGTTGGCGATCGGTGTGCTTCGCGATCGGGCCTGGCCATCGCCGGATTATCGCGCCCCTTCAGGGCTTTCTAGGCGAAGCCCCGGCATCCGAAAGGGGCGTAGCCCTGGCATCTTTTTCCAAGTTGATTTCAAACGTGACAAATACAAATCACCACCCGCGGGCGCGGCCTAGGCGAAGCCCAGGCATCCGAAAGGGGCGTAGCCCTGGCATCTTCGTAGCATCGGGCCACCACCGCACCATCGAAAGGGGCGTAGCCCTGACATCTTTTTCCAAGTTGATTTCAAAGGTGACAAATACAAATCACCACCCGCGGGCGCGGCTTGGCCATGAGCACGAAAAAGGCCCACCCCGAGCGGGATGGGCCTTGTGAGGAAACTCCGGGGTCCGGACTTAGCGAGGGGCACCGCAGTGGGGGCACTCGGTCTTTTCGCCGGGGTATTTCTTCTCGCAGTACTCGCAGGTGTGCTCGGCGACCTGCGCGGCCTGGGTGGAGTCGGCCTGGGTAGAGTCGGCCTGTCCGGCGCCGGGCGCGGTCTGGGCGGCGAAGCCGCTGATGAGCGAGCCGAGGTCGGCCACGAGCTTTTCGAGGTCCTTCTTGGCTTTCGCGGCCATGGTGTTGGCGTCGTTCACGGAAGCGACGCTGCCCCCGAGCATGCGCTCGGTGCCGCGGACGGCCTCCCATGAGTCGTCGAGCATTCGGCGGGCCTTGCGGCGGTCGCCTTCCTGGAGGTTCATGCCGTCGAGCTCGCGCTCTTGGGCGGTGATCTTGTCCTTGAGCTCCTTGACCTTGCCGAGGTCGGCGATGAAGCCGGTGTTGAGCATCTGGTTGGCCTTGGACATGGCCTCGATCTGGGCCTCCTCGCCGCTGGCGGTGGCGGCTTGCTCGAAGGCGGCCGTGGCGCTGGCGATCTGCTCCTGGATGACGGTCTTGAAGCTGGGGAAGTCGAGGGCGGCTTCCTGCGCGGTCTTGACGTTGGCGTCGAAGCTGGCCTTCTCTCCTTCGACAGATTTGCCGCACGAAGTGGCCATCAGGGCGGCCAGGACGAAGAGTCCGAAAAATTGCAATTTTCTCATGGTGAAACTGATTTTGGGTTTGAAGAAAAAGTGAAGAATTGTCCCAAAAGTACAAATTTCTGGTTCTTTATAAGAGTGTGTGGGTAGCGCAAAAAGGATTGACACGTGTAAAATCAAGTTTTCCGGTCAGGATGTAGATGATGGCCTTGATG
>JAIFMG010000218.1 GCA_020048645.1 Bacteroidota bacterium
TCTAAAACACATAGACAGATGGAAAAACTATGTGCTTATGTGTTTGTTGAGGCCAAAATAATAGCAAAAACTAATTTTAGAAATTTACTTAATTTTGAACCCTTACTTACAAATTCATGGGGCAAAATAAGGTAATAAGGTTATTCAGACTCAGCCAATTGATTTTCTATTAAGATTTTACCCAAGAATAAGGTCTTTTCACCCGTGCTGCAAGGATAACCTTAGTAGAAATTCTAACCCGTGAAGGGTATGCAACCTTATTGCTCCAGGAATCCCAGGGCAGGCTAGTGTTTCTTGAGCTTAGGTTCGATGGTTCGGGTATTTTACCTTGGATTGCAACTTGTTATCAAAAGGTGGAATATCCGAACGCGATTGGGCATACGATGGCAGGGCTACGCCCCTTGTCGAACGCGCGGGCTTTGCCGAGAAAGCCCCGAAGGGGCGACATATCCTAGCGATGGGTAAAGCCCATCGAGAGCGAGCCACCCAACAGCTCAGCCCAGAAGGGGCGCAACAACCCGGCGATGGCCGCGCCCTAAGGTGAAGCACACCCGTTGACAGAACAGTGTTGAATTTGGGTGAAGCTGAACGCTGAAGACACAGATTGATCGAACTTTTGCAACAAAGCATTGAAATCTAAATCGTTGCTCAATCTTGTTTGCCATAGGCCTCAACTTTTCACAACATGATTTCGAAAAAGGATTTCCCCATACGTTTGAGCGCAACTTGGCAAGAGCCGCTTCCAATCAGCAAATTCAACATTCTCAAAAAAATGCCTTCAAAGATTTGGAAATCTAGTTGGCACGGTGTAATTTTCGATAGCGGCACGATGCCTTCCAGGCATGAAACAAATGCCCCGACTGCTTGGCAGGCATCGGGCTGCTTTCTTGTCTTTTTCGATGGTTTTCAACTAAAACGCAAAAAAATGCAGGCATACGACATAGCGGTTCTGACAGTTTACATGGTGGTGCTTCTGGTGTACGGCCTGTGGAACAACACCCAGCCCAAGGACATACAGGAGTATGCCATCGCCGGCAAGCGCTACGGCGCGCCTACGGTCTTCCTGACCATCGCCGCGACCTTCATCGGCGGCGGCTTCACGATCGGGAACGCGGGCCACACCTACGCGTATGGTCTGGTGACGGCCTTCAGCTTCCTGGGCATCAGCAGCAAGGAGTTCTTCGTGGCCCGGTTCGTGGCGCCGCACATCCACAAGTTCCCTGGCGCCATCTCCATCGGCGACATCATGGTGGCCAACTACGGCAAGGTGGGCAAGGTCGTAACGGGGCTGAGCGGCTTCATCGTGAGCATCGGCATCGTCGCGGGCCAGATCGTGGCGCTTTCCAAGATCTTCGAGGAGTTCTTCGGCTTGTCGGCCGAGTGGTCCATCATCATCGGCATGTCCATCGTCACGTTCTACTCCGCCATCGGGGGCATGGTGGCCGTGGTGCGCACCGACATCATCCAGTTCTTCGTCCTGTTCGTCGGCATCCTCTCGGTGCTGGTCTTCGCCTTGCTCGAGGTGGGCAGTCTGGAGACCGCCCTGGCCAACATTCCGGCCGACAAGACGACCTTCCTGGGCGACAAGACCCTGCTGGCTTTCGCGGCCCTGGTCCTGTTCTGGTTCATCGGCGAGACCCTGACCCCGGCCTACTTCTCGCGGCTGCTCATTTCCAGGAACTTCGACCAGGTCATCAAGGCATCCTACGGCGTGGGCGTCTTCTCCACCCTCTTCATCTTCCTGCCCGCCTCGATCGGCCTGCTGGGCTATTCGCTCGACCTCGTGGTGGGCGACAACCCCGACGTCGTGTTCCCGCAGATCGTCAACCTCGTTCTGCCCTGGTGGTGGAAGCCCATCGTCTTGGCGGCCATCCTGTCGGTCATCATGTCCAGCTCCGACAGCTTCCTGAACTCCGGGGCCGTCACCTTCGTGCACGACTTCCTGAAGCCGATCTTGCCCGAGAACGCGATCAAGAACGAATTGCGCCTGCTGAAGATCGTTACCCTCGCGGGGGGCCTGCTGACGATCCTGTTCACCCTGTCGGGCGGCAGCGTGATCACGATCCTGGGGCAATCCTACCTGTTCTGGGCGCCCATCGTGCTGGTTCCGCTGCTGCTCTCGATCTGGGGCGTGCCCTCTTCGCCGAAGACCTTCGTCATCGCTTCCATCATCAGCGCGCTGGCCGTCGTGGGGCTTTACAAGTTCACGGCTCTGGGCGAGTTCAACAGCGTTGTGGGCGGTTTCCTGACCAGCATCGCCGCCTATGGGGTCCTCGGCAGGCTGGCAGGCCCAGGCGCGAAGGATACTTTGCCCTGAACGCGGGCCAGCGACCGGCGCGTCAGGACGACCCGACGCGTGGGTTTGCTGGGCCGCGCCGGTCGCGGGGCCACGCCCCTTTCGGCTTGGCAAAATCGGATCGCGCGTTCGTGGGAGCGCGCATCGTGGCACAAAGGAATAAGGCCAATGCGATAAAAAAGCATCTTTTAGTCTTTCTTAACTTCGCTTAATACGACTTAACGGAAGCATTCCCTACTTTTGCAGCGAACATTAGTTCTCATCCTGCCCACCTTGGGTTGACAGGGTGATTTCATGGGAAATTTTAGGTTGATAGAAGGACGGATTGGTTACCCGTCCTTTTTTTTGCTCCAGGGCAAAAGTGAAGCAACCCCAACAACCCCAGGCCCATCCGGGGAAAATCCTTCCCCACATCTTGACAGGCAGGTGGGAAAATCCTTACTTTTGAAGGCAAGGGGCAAAAAAATGGAAGAAACGGAACCACAAGACGAGCTGGAAGCATTCCTGGCAAGGCACTCCCAAAGCGCCCATGAGCCTTGGCACCAGGAGCTGCGCGGGCTGCGCCAGCGGAAGTCGCCGCGCGCGGCCGCCTGCGCGCCGCTTTCGGGCCAGGAGGTGGCCCAGGCGCGTCTGGAGCGCTACAACCGCCTGGTCGAGCAAGGCCACGACATCCTCTACGAGCTCGACCCCCAGGGCCGGTTCACCTACGTCCCCCCCAACTGGGAGCGCCTGCTGGGCCACGCGCCCGACGAGCTGCTGGGCCAGGCCTTCGACCCGCTGGTCCACCCCGACGACCTGCCCCCCTGCCACGACTACCTGCGCCGCACCCTGGCCGGCACCGGGCCGGCCGGGACGGTCCGCTACCGGGTCTTCCACAAAGACGGCAGCCCCCGCTGGCACAGCACCGTCGGACAGGCCATCCGCGGGGCCGACGGGCAGGTCGTCGGCTTCCAGGGCCTTTCGCGCGACATCCACGAGCGCCAGCTCGCCCGCCTGCGCCTGCTCAACATGCTGCGCCTCGAAAGGGCATTGGCCCTGGCCTCCGGCGAGCTGCTCGCCCGGGGCGCCGACGCCCGCGCGATGGTGCTCGAGCATGCCCGCGCCAGCCTGGGCCTGCGCCGCGTGGCCTTGCTCGAGGCGCACCGCGCCGGTGGCGGAGCCCTCCGATTCGTCCTGGCGGAGCAGGCCAAGGAATCTCATCTGGCCCCATGGCGGCTCCAGCCTTTCCTGCTTGAACAGCACCCCGAGGCCAAGTGGCTGGTGGCCAGGGCGACCGAACTCCTGCCGCCCGTCGAGGACGGCCGCCCCTGGGACCTCTTGCCCGTCATGGCTTCCGGCGAGCTCCTGGCCCTGCTCATCTTCGACCCCAAGGATGGACCTGGGCTCCGCCAAGGGCCCCAGGCCAGCCACTTGCGCCGCCTTTGCGACCTGGTCGGCCTCCAGACCCAGAGCCAGCGCTCGCAGCAGGAGGTCGAGCGCCAGAACGCCAAGCTCCGCGAGCTCAACCTGACCAAGGACCGCTTCTTCTCCATCATCTCGCACGACCTGCGCAACCCCTTCGCCTCCATGATGATGCTGGCCGAGCTCCAGCAGGCCTACGTGCTCAAGGGCCGCTTCAGCGACAGCGCCGAGCTGGCCAGCGAGATGGTCAAGCTCACCAAGCAGAGCCACAACCTGCTCACCAACCTGCTCGAGTGGTCGAGGGTGCAGACCGGAAGCCTGACCTTCCGCCCCGACCGCCTCGACCTGGGCGAGCTGCTCGAAGACTTCCAGGAGTTCAACCTCCTCAACGCCAAGGCCAAGGGCGTAAAGCTCGAGTTCGACTACGCCCAGCAGAGCCTCACCGCCGACCGCATGATGCTGGAGGCCATCCTCCGCAACCTCCTCTCCAACGCCATCAAGTTCACCCCGGCCGGCGGCACCGTGCGGCTCGAAGTCCGGCCCTACCAGGACAGCCTCCTCTTCTGGGTGCGCGACAGCGGCGTCGGCATGGAGCCCCAGACCCTGGCCCGGCTCTTCCGCGCCGAGGCTCCGCCCACCCGGCCCGGCACCGACGAGGAGCGCGGCAGTGGCCTCGGCCTCCTGCTCTGCAAGGAGTTCGTCGAGCTGCACGGCGGACGCATCAAGGTCGAAAGCCGCCTGGGCAAAGGGAGCACCTTCTTTTTCAACCTCCCCGGGGCCAACCGCTGACGACGCCCGCGAAAGGCGTTTTTCAAAAAAATCAGCCCCCTCGGGCAGGAAACCCGCGCCGCCAGCGAAAAAAACGGCCTTGCCGAAGATTGGCGCGAATCCCTCATAGCCAATGGGTTGGGCGGTTCTTGAGGACGAGTTTCCGTGGTCTGGGAAAAAAAGTTTCCATTATTTTTGGAGAATTGGATCCAATTGCCTTATCTTTGTCCCCGCAGGGTGGAGCAGTTGGTAGCTCGTTGGGCTCATAACCCAAAGGTCGTAGGTTCAAGTCCTGCCCCTGCAACCAAAGGAAACCCGCCGGCGCGAAAGCACCGGCGGGTTTTGCGTTTCGAATCCCTGCTCACTCGGGGGCGAACAGCTTGGGCAGGTGCTGGCGCAGGCACTGGTCGAGCTGCCGCTGGTTGTAAGGCTTGGCCAGGAAGCCGTCGAATCCGGCGGCCAGGCACGACTCGCGGCTGAAGGAGAAGGCCGTCTGGGCCACGATGGGCAGGCCATTCTTGAGCGCCTTGATCTGGCGCAGGGCCTCGAAGCCGTCCATCTCGGGCATCTTCAGGTCCATGAGCACCATGTCCACCTCGTTCTCGAGGGCCAGGCGCAGGGCCTGCCTGCCGTCGAGGGCCTGGAGCAGGCGCAGGCCTTCGCTATGGCCGAGGATCTCCTCGAGGTAGATGTGGTTGTTGGGCTCGTCGTCGGCCACCAGCAGCGTGGCCAGCCGGGCTTGGGCCAGCGGCGCCTCTCCGTGCTCGGGTGGCAAGGCGCCCAGCGGGGGCGCCGACAGGGAGAGCGGCAGGCAGACCCGGAAGCTGGCCCCCTGGCCCTCCTGGCTTTCGACCGAGACCTGCCCGCCCAGCAGGCGGGCCAGGCCGGCGCAGATGGAAAGGCCCAAGCCCAGACCGCCGTAGAGCACCTTGCTCTGGTCATAGACCTTCGAGAAGGTCTTGAAAGCCGAGGCCTTCTTGTCGGGCGAGAACCCGATCCCGGTGTCGCTGACCGTGAAGGCGCAGGTCTGGCCCTGGGTCTCGAAGCCGAGGCTGATGTGGCCCCGCTCGGTGAACTTGAGGGCGTTGTCGAGCAGGATGTCGAGGATCTGCCGGAGGTAGTCCTGGTCGGTCTCGAGCGTGGCCCGCAGGTCGGAGGGCAGTCGGCGGAGCTCGACCTGCGGCTTGCCCGCCCGGCTCCGCTTGGCCTCGAGCTCGTCAAACAGGCCTTCGAACAGCGGCCCGACGGTGAAGCGCGAAGGATGGAGGGTGGCCTGCCCGGTCTCGAGCTTGGCGATGAGCACCATGCTCTCGACGATGTCGAGCAGCTTGCGGGTGCTCTGGGCGATGATGGACAGGTACTTGCGGGTCCGGGCGGGCACGGCCAGGTCGTGCTCGAGCACCTGGGTGAAGCCGAGGATGGCGTTCATGGGCGTGCGCACCTCGTGCGAGACGTTCTTGAAGAAGGAGGTCTTGAGCTGGTCGCTCTCCTCGGCCTTCTCCTTGGCCAGGACCAGCTCCTCGAGCATCTTCTTCTGCTGGCTGATGTCGGTCAGCACGGCCACGAAGGCGCTGGCCAGGGGCTGCCCCGGCTCGGGGATGGGCGAGAGGATGGCGTGCTCCCAGTAGCGCCCTCCATCCTGGCGGAGGTTTTGGAGTTCTCCCTCCCAGCTTTTGCCCAGGCGGAGGCACTCGAGCAGCTCCTGGCGCAGGGCGGGCGGGTTGAAGCTGCCGCGGACCAGCTCCAGCTCCCCGCCGAGGGCCTCGCGGGCCTCGAAGCCGGACATGCGCAGGTAGTGCGGGTTGGCGTGCCGGACGCGGGCGTCGCGGTCGGTGATGACGATGCCGATCTTGGCGTTCTCGGCGGCGATGGAGAGCTTGAGGATGGTCTCCTGGTCGGCCTTGCGCTGGCGTATGTCGCGGCAGACGACCTGGATGCCGGCGGGCGTGCCATCGGCCTCGCGGAGGAAGGTGGCCACGTCCTCGCGCCAGAGGACGGAGCCGTCGGGCATCTCCAGGCGGATCTCGAGGGTGATGTTGGGCCTTGCCTGGCCGCGGGCCTCGTCGAGGGCCGCGAGCCAGCGGGCGTCGGCCAGCGGCGGGCGGGTCTGGTCGGGGCGCTTGCCCAGGGCCTCGGCCTCCGCCAGGCCGGCCATGCGCTCCAGGGCGGGCGAGAGGTAGCTGACGCGCCCGCCCGCGTCGAGCGAGAGGATGCCGTCGGAGGTGTTCTCGGCGATGGTGCGGTACTTGCGCTCGCTCTGGCCGCGGAGCTCCATCTCTTGGCGCAGGGCCTGGGTGCGTTCTTCCACCCTTCTTTCGAGCTGCCGGGCGTACCTGAGCTTCTGGCGGAAGAGCAGGGCCAGGGCCAGCACGACGCTGGCGAAGAGCAGGGCGCCCAGGGCCATGAGCCTCCGCTGCTGGCTGGCCCGGAGGTCCTTGAGCTCGTTCTCGGCGCGGAGCAGCTCGTTCTCGGCCTGCTGCTCGGACAGGGTGTAGAGGGCCTCGGCCTGGCTGATGGCCTCGGCCTGCTCGAGGGTGAAGGAGGAGTCGTTTATCAAGGAGTGGCGGAGCAGCAGCTCGAAGGCCTCCTCGTGCTCGCCCTTGGCCCGCTTGATGTCGGCCAGCACCTTGAGGGCCCAGGCCAGCGACTGGGGATGCTGGATCTGCTCGGCCAGCCGGATGGCCTCCTGGGCCAGGCGCTCGGCCTGCCCGATGTCGCCGCGCAGGCGGTGGATGTTCGCCAGGTCGGTCAGCGCCTGGGTCTTCGTGAGGATCCTGCCGCTCCGTTCGGCCATCTGGAGGGCCAGGCTCGAGTAGTGCTGGGCCGAGTCGAGCTGGAGCAGGTCGAGGTAGGTCTGGCCGATGTTGCCGTAGCTGTTGGCGCATCCGCTCCAGTCCTCCTGGCGGAGCTTGATGGCCAGGGAGCTCTGGTACTGCTCAAGGGAAAGCTCCTGCTGGCCGAGGCGCTTGTGGATGGAGCCCAGCGTGTTGGCGTTGTAGGCCACCAGTTGGTCGTCGCCAATCTGGCGCGCGATGTCGATGGAGGCATGGCAGTGCTCGATGGAGCTCTCGTACTGCTTCATGGCCTTCAGGCAGAGGCCCAGGACCATGTGCCCCCGGGCCATGTTGGTGCTGTCGCCCAGGGCCTTGCCGACCTTGATGGTCTCCAGGGCGTCGGCCTGCGAGCGGGCGTACTGGCTGAGCAGGAAGCAGGCCATGGCCGAGCGGTAGAGGTCCTTCGCAAGGGCGGCGCTGTCGCCGTTGGCCAGGTGGCGGGCCTTCATGCGCTGCACGAGCAGCAGCAGTTCGGCGTTGCGCTGCCGGGCTTGCAGGACCGTGACCAGGGCCTCCTCCAGGTCGTCGAGCTCGGCTTGGCTGTAGGCAGGGCCAGGCAGGGCCAGGAGCGAGTCCAAGGCCCGCGCCACGCTGTCGGGCTGCACGGCGGCGGCCTCGCGGAGCGGGGCGAAGCGGCTTTGCGACCGCGACACGGCCGGAGCGAGGACGAGGGCTGACAGCAGCAAGAAGGCGGCAAGGACAGAAGGTCTGCCCAGTCCGTTGGGCTTGGGGATCGCAGGCGGTTTCATGGTGGGGTCCGGTCAGTTGGCCAACGCAAGGTATTCAATTTCGGGCATCCGCTGGCCTGCCTGGCCTTGGTCTGGACGCGAATTTTGTCGCTCCCAAGCTCTTTCGCGCCCAATCAGACTCGAACCGGGCGAAAATCATGGCCAGATTTTGGTCTTTTTTTGCCCTTTTTGAGGCCCAACCTCTCGAAACCCCAGCAAAGCCGTCCAGATTTTGGTCAAATTTTTCCGAGCCGTTTTTGCCATGCTCTTTTGAATTTCGGGCTATTTACCTTTGCGGAAATAAGCAATGGAAATCAATTTGTCCAAAATTCAATATTCAACAAAAACAGCAACTCTGATGGAGAATAACAATCGCACCATGAAACAGAAGCACCGATTCGGCTGGCCCTCCTGGGTTGCCATGGCCTTTCTGGCGGGGGCCTCGCTCCTTGGGTCCTGCCAGGAAGACGGCCTGGTACAGGTGGTTCCGACCAGCACGACCGTCAGCCTGACCTTCCGGACGCCCGAGGGCGCCGACCTGCTCGACCCATCCACCCCGGGCGGCTACGACGCCTCGGCCCTGCGGGTCTATTACGTGCGCGACGGCCGGCTGCGGATGCGCTACGACGCCTCCAGCCAGATGCCCTATGGCTACCGGGTTGACAACCAGCTCAATGGCCTCCGGGTGCTGACCGTGCTGACCGACAACTGCGCCTGCGACGAGCGGGTGCGGACCTACCTGCAGTTCTCGCCCGACGACATGGACACCCTGGAGGTGCGCTACCGCTGGGGCGAGGGCTACATCCTCAAGGACTCGGTCTGGTACAACGGCGTCTATCGCCCGATTCCCGCCGAAGGCGAGCCCCTGGCGGTGCTCAAGCAGCGTTGACCGCGGCGCTTTGAAAACGAAAGCGCCAGCGCCTCCTCGGTCGAGGGGGCGCTGGCGCTTTGCTTGGGCCGGGCGCGGAAGCCTGGCTACTGGTTGGCCATGTACACGATGAGGGCGATGATGGCCAGGATGAAGAGCACCAGCAGGGTGATCTTGATCCAACTGTAGGGCCTTTCGCCCTGCACCTCGCCGGTGCGTGCGTTGACCATGAAGCGGAAGGACTTGTCGCGGTAGCGGAAGGCGCTGATCCAGACGGGCAGGAGGATGTGCTTGAAGGTGATGCCGCTGTGCTGGGTGGAGACGGAGCTGATGCGCTGGTGGTCGCCGCCGATGTCGCCGCGGATGTCTTGCCGGATGATGGCGTCCATCTTGTCCTTGGCGATCTCGAATCCGGCCTTGAGGTCCACGGAGTACATCTCGGTCTTGAAGCCGCTCAGGAAGCGCTCCTCGAAGGGGACGAGCTTGGCCAGGTCCCAGGGCTCGAGCTCGTCGAGGTACTTGCGGGGCAGGGAGTCGGAGGCGGGCACCAGGACGTCGTCGAAGTCGCGGCGGACGCGCCCGCTGACGCTGGTCCAGCGGGTCTTGGTGACGGTCCGGGTCTTGGTCTGGCCGTCTTCGGTGTAGGTCTCGGTGGTCTGGTAGTCGTCGCCGCGCTCGCCGGTGTACTGGGTGGCGGTGCGGGCGTCGTAGGTCCAGTACGGGAGGTAGGCCCCGGTGAGGCGGCCTTCGTCGCGGGCGAACTTCTTGAGGTCGTTGGGGGCGAACCAGAGCTTTTCGAGCCAGGTGCGGTAGGCCTGGTGGGCGCGGTTCTCTTCGATGGCGAAGGGCAGCATGGCCCTGGGCGCCATCTGGTTGAAGGTCTCGGGCTGCTTGGCCACGAGCGGGGCTCCGCAGAAGTCGCAGTGGCCAGAGGAGACGTTCTCGCCCATGGAGGTCTTGGCGCCGCATCCGTTGCAGCCCATGACCAGGACGGGGCGCGTGGGCGCCTGCCCGGCGGCGCGGTTGAGGTAGGCGTGGTAGTCGAGCTCCTGGGTGGCCGAGGCCACGCGGGCGTGGTCCACCTGTATCTGGTTGGTGGTTCCGCAGGCCTTGCAGACCAGGGCGGTGGTGCCGGGCTGGAAGGTGAGCTTGCCCCCGCAGTTGGAGCAGGAAATCTCACTGCCGAGCTTTTCGGTGTTGGCGTCCATGGGAATTTTTTTAATTACGAATTACGAATGAGGAATTACGAATTGACAATTACGAATTACGAATTGATAATTACGAATTGACAATTACGAATTACGAATGAGGAATTACGAATTGACAATTACGAATTACGAATGAGGAATTACGAATTGCGAATTACGAATGACGAATGACGAATTACGAATTACGAATGACGAATTGCAAATGACGAATTGCAAATGACGATTACAAATGACGAGTTACGAATTTTCGGATGAAAAACTACGAATGTTGAATCGTCAAGAACGTTAGCATTCTTCGCTGTCATCACAATTCGTTGCCTATTAAAAAAAGATGATATTTCATTCATAATTCATCTATAATTACGAATTTTTAATTACGAATTACGAATGAGGAATTACGAATGAGGAATTACGAATTACGAATTGACAATTACGAACTTTCGGATGAAAAACTACGAATGTTGAATCGTCAAGAACGTTAGCATTCTTCGCTGTCACCACAATTCGTTGCCTATTAGAAAAAGATGATATTTCATTCATTCATAATTGATAATTGATAATTCGTAATTCGTAATTCCTAATTCGTAATTCCTAATTCGTAATTCCCAATTCGTAATTCGTAATTGGTATGAAGGAAATTGGGAAGCGGCCTCCAAAGACCTTTTGGAAGCCGCTTCGTTGGGTTCGGGCCTTGCCAGGGGTCCCCTCAAGCTGGCTCAGGCTCAGGGCATGGGGGGAGGAGGAGGAGGGGGCGGGGCCATCTGCTGGAAGACTCCGGCCAGCTCGGCGACTTCGCCGGCGGCCTGCCATCCGGCCATGCCTTGCTTCCAGACGAAGGTCTGGGGGTTCATCTGGCCTTGCTGGAACATCTGCTGGAGGGCGGCGATGTTGAAGGGGCCTTGCTGCTGGCCGTTGACGGAGACGTAGTACTGGACGCTGGGGGGAGGCGGGGGGGGCGATGCCATGCCGCCGCCACCGCCGGGCTGGGCCGCGGGGGCGGATTTCTGCTGGTTCATCATCTGCTGCATCATCATCATGCCCATCATGCCTTCCATTCCGCCACCGCCGCCACCGCCGGGGTTCTTGGCGGCGTCGCTCATGGCGTCGGCGCCTTTCATCTGGGCGTAGCGGTTCATGTCGCCGAGCATGTTCATGCCGGTTCCCTGGTCGAGCTTGGCTTGGAGCTCTTCGGGCAGGCTGATGCTGGAGACCAGGAACTTGGTGATCTCGATGCCGTACTCGAGGAACTCTTGGCCGAGCTGCTTCTGGCAGAAGTCGGAGAGGTCCTTGTAGTTCTGGGCGAAGTCGAGCAGGGAGAGCTTGCTCTCGCCGAGGGCGTCGATGAAGCGGGTTACGACCAGGCTGCGGAGCTCGCCGTTGATGCTCTCGACGGTGAAGTCGCCATCGGTGCCGGATACCTCGCGGATGAACTTGGCGGGGTCGGCGATCTTCATGGTGTAGGTGCCGAAGGCGCGCAGGCTGACGCGGCCGAAGTCTTGGTCGCGGATGTAGAACACGTTGGGGGTCCCCCACTTCATGTTGGTGAAGCGCTTGGTGTTCACGAAATAGACCTCCGCCTTGAAGGGGCTGTCGAAGCCGTACTTCCAGCCCTTGAGGGTGGAGAGCAGGGGCATGTTCTGCGTTTGCAGGGTGTAGGTGCCAGGCCCGAAGACGTCGGCGAGCTGGCCCTCGTTGATGAAGACGGCGGCCTGCGATTCGCGGACGACGAGCTTCGCTCCGTTCTTGATCTCGTTGTCGTGCCGTTCGAATCGGAACACCATCGTGTTCTGGGTTGGATCCAGCCACTCGATGATGTCGATCAATTCACTTTTGATGAAACTGAATAGACCCATGGTTCCTGATAGTTTAATTGGTGGTTTGAAATTCGGCTGGAAAATACGTCTTTTTCAGAAAATAGAAAAACCTTTTGTGCCTGGCCAAAAAAATATCCGTGGAAACCGGCGTCGGCTTAGGCAGGAAAGGCGTAACTTGGGGAGGAGGGAAGCGGGGCCGGGGGCGCAAAAAAAAATCGCCCGAGCAAGCGCTTGGCCCGCTTTTGGCGTTCATAGGGGCGCGGGGCCCTGGCCCGGGGGCGCCCTGGGCGGCCCGGGGGCGCGGGGCGCTACCAAAAACAAAAAAACTTCCACCATGAAACGCTTCATCATCTTCCTGACGGCATCCTTGCTCCTGTTCCTGGCGAGCGCCCCGGGGGCCTTGGCGCAGAACCTGCGCGGGCTGCTCAAGAGCGCCGCCGACTACGCCGAGGTGGGCAGCCACCAGGCCGCCGCCGACGCCTACGGCCAGGCCCTGGCCCTGGAGCCCACCAACGCCGAGGCCCTGCTCGGCCGGGCCGCCGCCTTCCAGGGCATGGGGCAGCAGCAGCAGGCGCTCGACGACCTGCGCAAGTTCAACCAGGCCTACCCGCAGGACGTCGAGGGCTTCGTGCTGGCCGCCCAGCAGTGCTTCCGCATGGGCCTCTGGGCCGACTGCACCCGGCTGGCCGAGCAGGCCGCGGCGCTCGACCGCAAGAACGAGCCTGCCTTGCGCCTGGTCGTGGAGGGCTACCTGGCCGCCGGCAACCCCGAGGCCGCCCGCCTTTCGGCCAACCAGCTCCTGGAGCTGAAGGCCTCCGACCCCACCAACCTCTTCTACCACGGCCTGGCCCACCTGCGCGCCGGGCAGGCCCAGGCGGCCTTCGAGTCGCTCGACAAGAGCATCCGCAAGGACCCCGCCCAGACCCGCGCCCTCTGGGCCATGGCCGAGACCCAGCTCGCCCTGGGCCACCCCGACCTGGCCATGCCCTACGCCGAAGAGGGCGTCCGCCTGGCCCCCACCGACCGCCAGGCCTACCTCACCCGGGCCATGGTCCACAAGGCCAAGCTCGACTACTCGGCCGCCATCAACGACTACTCCAAGCTCACGGTGCTGAACCCCGCCGACGCCCAGGCCTTCTTCCTCCGGGGCATGGCCTACCAGCAGTTCAACCAGCACGCCAACGCCGTCACCGACTTCGGCAAGGTCGCCAGCCTGCAGCCCGACAACTTCGAGGCCCTCTTCGCCCGCGCGGCCTCCTACGAGGAGCTGGCCGACTTCCCCAAGGCCATCAGGGACTATGAGCGCATCGTCGAGATAACCGAGCACAACCCGGCGGCCAAGGCCCGCATCGAGCAGGCCCAGCAGCGCCTCTTCGAGCTCAACCGCGAGCAGCGCCCGCCCGTGGTCGAGCTCTTCGAGCCCCGGCACGACGCCACCCGCGTCTTCATTCCCCAGAACATGGGCCTGGGCATCCTCAAGCTCGGCGTGGCCGACGACAGCCCCCTGGAGGCCGTCCTGGTCGATGGCCAGAACTTCCTCAACTCCATCGACTCCGACGGGCGCTACACCGCCGAGGTCGGCTTCGCCGGGAAAGCCCGCGTGCGGGTCGAGGTCCGCGACGTTTACCAGAACGCGACCGTGCTCGACCTCGAAGTCGTCCGCACCGAGACCAACGCCCCCGTCATCAGCCTGGTGGCCCCCTACGCCTCCGACGACCGCAAGGTCATGCTCCCGACCCTCGACCCGCAGGTCCACGTCGAAGGCAGCATCCAGGACGAGAGCCACATCGCCCGCATCACCATCAACGGCGTCAACGCCAGCTTCCGCACCGACGCCACCAACCCCGGCTTCACGGCCAAGATCGACATCGCCAACCAGAACCAGCTCCGGATTGAGGCCGAGGACATCTACGGCAACCTCAGCCAGGCCGCCTTCGAGCTGGACCGCTCGGCGGCCACCCTCCTGGCCGACAACCCCATGGGCAAGACCTGGGTCATCTTCATCGAGAACTCGAACTACCGCTCCTTCGCCAGCCTCGACGGGCCCGCCAAGGATGTCGTCCTGATGAAGGAGGCCCTGGCCAACTACGAGATACACAACATCATCCACAAGAAGGACATGACCAAGGCCCAGATGGAGCGCTTCTTTTCCATCGAGCTCCGAGACCTGGTCCGCACCAACGGCGTCAACTCGCTGCTGGTCTGGTACGCCGGACACGGCAAGTCCATCAACGAGACCGGCTACTGGATCCCGGCCGACGCCAACCGCGACGACGAGTTCTCATACTTCAACATCAACGCCCTCAAGGCCTCCATGCAGTCCTACTCCAACTACCTGACCCACACGCTCGTGGTCACCGACGCCTGCGAGTCCGGGCCTTCCTTCTACCAGGCCATGCGCTCCACCGAGGCCGACCGCGACTGCAACGACGTCTCGGCCACGCGCTTCCGCTCATCGCAGGTCTTCTCGTCGGCAGGCAACGAGCTGGCCTCCGACAACTCGCGCTTCACCCGCACCTTCTCCAACAGCCTGACCTACAACGACCGCTCGTGCATCCCCATCGACCGCATCGTGGTCCAGGTTACGCAGGCCGTTACGCAGAGCGGCGCGCAATCGCCCAAGTTCGGGAAAATCTCGGGCCTCGAGGACGAGAACGGGACCTTCTTCTTCATCCGCAAGGACTAAGGCTTGCGCCTTCCTCGCGAATGTGCTACCTTCGTGCCAGCCCGCCGGCCCTCGCCGGGGCTGGCATTTTGTTTTACCGCGCAGCATCAACCCAGCCCCCCGATGAGCGAACGCATCCCCTTCAACAAGCCCTACCTGACCGGGAAGGAGGCCCACTACATCTACCAGGCTGTCTATTCGGGCAAGATTTCCGGAAACGGCCAGTTCACCCAGCGCTGCCAGCGCTTCTTCGAGGAGCGCTACGGCTTCGGCAAGTGCCTGCTGACGACCAGTTGCACCGACGCCCTCGAAATGGCCGCCCTGCTGGCCGACATCCAGCCCGGCGACGAGGTCATCGCCCCGACCTACACCTTCGTCTCCACGGTCAACGCCTTCGTCCTTCGGGGCGCCCGCATCGTCTTCGCCGACTCGCAGGAGCAGCACCCGAACCTCGACCCCGAGCTGGTCGAGCCGCTCATCGGGCCCCGCACCAAGGCCCTTGTCGCGGTGCATTACGCCGGGGTGGCCTGCGACATGGAGCGCCTGGCGGCCCTGGCCCAGAAGCACGGCCTCTTCCTGATCGAGGACGCCGCCCAGGCCATCGACTCCTTCCACGACGGGCGGCCCCTGGGCAGTTTCGGCCACATGGCCGCCTTCTCGTTCCACGAGACCAAGAACATCATCAGCGGCGAGGGCGGGATGCTGGTGGTCAACGACGAGAGCCTGCGCCGGCGCGCCGAGATCATCTGGGAGAAAGGCACCAACCGGGCCGAGTTCTACCGCGGCGAGGTCAACAAGTACGGCTGGAAGGACCTCGGCTCATCCTTCCTGCCCTCGGATACCATCGCCGCCTTCCTCTTCGCCCAGCTCGAGAACCTGGACGACATCCAGCGCCGCCGCCGCGAAATCTGGGACGCCTACCAGCGAAGCCTCGAACCGCTCGAGCGCCGCGGCTGGCTCGAGCTGCCCCGGCTGCCGGGCTATGCCACCAACAACGCCCACATGTTCTACCTGGTCTGCCGCGACCTGGCCCAGCGCGACCGCTTCCTCGACTTCATGCGCGAGAGCCGCGTGGTGGCCGTCTTCCACTACCTCAGCCTGCACGAGTCGGACTACTACCGCGACAAGCACGACGGCAGGCCCCTGCCCCGTGCCGCCCGCTTCAACGACTGCCTGGTGCGCCTGCCGCTGTTCTACGAGCTGGCGCAAGCCCAGCAAGAGCGCGTCTGCGCCCTGGTCCACCGCTTCTTCGAGGCCGAGAACGCCTAAAGGGTGGACGGGCATTTGTTCCTGCATCCATGATGGAAATGCAGGCATGGCTGGCCTGGGGCTGGCTGGGGCTTTTCGGGGCGTCCTTCGTGTCGGCCACGCTGCTGCCCCTGGCCTCCGAGGGGCTGCTGGCGCTGCTGGTCTGGCAGGGCGGCGACCCCTGGGCGGCCTGGGCGGCGGCCAGCGCGGGCAACACCCTGGGCGGCATGACCAACTACTGGCTCGGACTGCGGGGAAAGGGCCTCGCCGACGGAGGCCCTCGGGCGCGGCGCCTGCGCGGCTGGCTCGACGGGCGGGGCGCCTGGACGGCCGCGCTGACGTGGCTGCCCGGCGTGGGCGACCTGCTGGGCCTGGCGCTGGGCTGGCTGGGCGCCCCCTGGCGGCCCGTGCTCGGCTGGATGTTCGTGGGCAAGGCCGGGCGCTACGCCGTGCTGGTGGGCCTGGCCCTCTGGGCGGGCGGGGCCTGACGCCTAGCGGCTTTCGATGGTGGAATATCCCAAGCACCAGTTTCCCACAAAATCCGGCTGTTCCAACCATCCCGAAGGGATTGAATTTGATGAAATCCGGGGAACGGCGAACCACCGAAAACCAGAACCCCACAGGGTTCCATGCGGACGAACCCGGATGAAATCCTGGCACATCAACCAAAACAGAAATGGCATCCCTGCGAGATTCGGCCGCTTGCGAACCTGCAAACATGCCATCTGAATACAGCCTGTTCGAACGCAACTGGGCCTTAGCAAGGAGTTAGCGATCCGCCGCGCGCATGAACCGAAAAGGATGGACATCTTTGCCGCTCATCCATTCGTCCCACACGTATTTTCTTCTCTTGATTTTGTCCTCCTTGTTCAATCCGTAGATTTCGATCGTGGTTTCCGCCCTTTTCCAGTCCGGATTGCCCAGTTTGACAGGCTTCAGGATACCCTCCGCCAGATCGTAGCGAAACCAGTCTTCGAACTTGTAATCTGGTTCGTCAGGCTTGAGCAAACCTTCATCAAATCGAACGCCTTTTGTCATATTGCACCGCCCACAGCAGAGGAACAAGTTTGACCATTCGTAAGCCAATTCCTTGTGGCTTGACTTTGGCCGGAAATGTTCGACTTCCCCCTTTTCCCCTGTTTTCGGAAACAAAGAATCATCACAAAAAGAGCAGTGCCCATCGGTCATTTCGCTAAGGCTGGCGATGATGGCATCCCAGGCAGTGCGCCAATCGAAGTTACCGCCAGCCAGATACTTGGCCGTCGCGTCCTGTTTGATTACAGTCAAGGCCTGCGGGGCCTTGCCGCGGGTCATCTCCATCATGGCTGGATCGTTTTGAGGCCCAACTTCGTCAGGCGTTTGTTGAGCGGGATAATCTGCGACGCTACAACCGCCTGCATTTCGTCTCCCATTTTTTGAAGTTTTTCTATCAATCCCAGAAAAACCTTGTCCTCGACGAGCTCAATTTCCCCCTCGTCAATCCGATCGAGGTAATCTTGGAATGTTTCTAAGTCTTTTTGCGTGTTGGGGTCGTAAAAATTGGTGGTGAAATATTCCCGGATGATGCCGATGATGTTTTTCGGAGTGATCAAGACCCTTTCCACCGTCAAAGCCCCGGTTTCGGATATTTTCAGTTGGTGGGAAACCCCGCCGACAGCCGCCTGCACCGCGAACGGATTGTGCGTTGTCAGGACGAACTGGGCCTTGCGGAACTTCGCGGTGAGCGCCGAGACCAGCTTCTGCTGCCAACTGGGATGCAGGTGCCTGTCGAACTCGTCGATGAGGATGACGGCCGGAACCCGGGCGAAGTAGTCCTTGCCGAGCCTGGTGCCTGGGCCGAAGAGCGCCGTGCGGGCGGCCAGCATCCGGGCCAGGATGTTGGACATGAGCAGGGCCTGGGCCTTGTAGCCCTCGCTCAGGTGCCGAAGCAGCAGCCGCTCGTTGTGACGGTCGCGGAAGTAGAAGCCCCTGGCCGGATCCTCGTAGATGCGGACTTCCCCGGCTTGCTCGGCCAGCGCGAGGAACTCGTTCAGGCTTTCCAGCAGAAGGTCGATGGCGAGCCGGATTTCCGGGGCGCGCTCAGGCTCCAGGCGCATTGTGTCCTTGAGCTCCTGGAGCAGGTGCAGCGGATCGGCCATGCTGATGTCTTCGCCGAAGATCGTGCGGGTGGCGTGGTTCGCCCCGGTGCCGTGGACAAGCTCGCGGGCCAGGCCCAGGTCCTCGTGGCTGCGGTGGTGGGTGCCGTAGGCCAGGATCAGGTAGGGCGGCTGGGGGCATTGCACCATGTCCTCGGGCCGTCCCTGCTCGAAGATCATCCGGTCGCGGCGGGTCTGCTCGTCCCACAAGAGCCGGATTTCCGCCCTGTCGTGGCCAAAGTGAATGTACTCTTTGAGCTTCTTGGGCTCCTCGCTGTTGTCGATGGGCACCAAGGCCAGGGCCAGGGCCTGGAGCACAGTCGTCTTGCCCAAGCCGTTGTTGCCCAGCAGGATGTTGACCCTTTCCGAAAGTTCCAGTTCAAACAATTTGAAGATCTTGAAGTTGACCAACTGGACCCAGGCGAGCTCGTTTTTCGCGGTCCACCGGTTCTCCCACTCGCCGCGCTCAGCCCCGGCGTAGGCGAGCAGGTCGTTGACGGGGACCTTGAGGTCAAAAAAGCGGTAAACGTTCTCCTGGGCCTTTTTGAGCTCAAGCAACTTGTTGTAGTCGATCCAGTGCGACCGGATCTCATATCCAGGGGAGACGAAGGAGAAAAAGCGCGCGAGGGCTTCCAGCCCATTCGGCTCGAACTGTGCCTTGAACCAGCCTTCTAACCATTTGCGCACCTGGGTGGCAAGGGCGGCATCGCCATAAAAAAAGGCATAAACCCGAATCAGGGAAGGGCCGGAGGAATCAGGTTCAGGATGCTGGGGCGCAAAATCATGACTGGGAGACTCATACGGGTCAAGTCGAACCCGCAGAACGACATTGGGCTTCGCTTCTTGGTCTTCAGCGATGATGACGTGCTCCTTAATACCACTGTCTTTGCCTTCATTTTCAGGGCGGATCTTGAAATCCTTCTCCATTGCCCCCCTTAAATCGGAAAGCAGGTCGGACGAAAAACGCGGACGGAGTTGTCGCCTCGGAATAGAAAAAAACCATCTTAGCGGCTTGCCAATCGGATTGCCATGCAAGATGAGCGCATCATAGGGATGCCGAGCCGCATCGAAAGGTAGTTCACCTATGTTGTTATTGGCCAAATGGATGAGTTTCAAACCCTTCAAGGACAACGCTTCGAGCGGAAAACTGGAAAGCCCCGTTTTTTGCAAGCCCAAGAACGACAGCTCCGAGAGTTTGGCGACATCCGACGGGATTTCATGGATCGTGTTGTAGCTCAAATCGATGCGCTCAAGTCCTTTCAGCTCAACCAACTCTTTCGGAAACCCTTTGAACTTGTTGCTAGACAGGTTGATGGTTCGAAGCTTCTCCAACCGGGAGATGCCCGTCGGCAGGCTGCCGATGCCGCTGTTGGGCAGTTCGAGCTCCTCGAGTCGCGAAAGCCCCAGGATCGCCTCTGGAAAAGCCGCGAGCGGAAACTGGGCGATGACAAGTTTCCGGAGCTTGCCCAGCCGAGCGATGCCATTCGGGATGGTCGAGAAGCTCTTGCCTTCCAGGCCTAAAAAGAGCAGGCCTTCCAGGTTTTTGAGGCCGAAGAGGGCCTCGGGGAACTCGGGCAGCTCGCATTTGTCGAGCATAAGCTTTTGGAGCTTGGCCAACTGGTCGATGGCGCCAGGAATCGCCAGGTTCGGGATGCGGCTCAGGGCCAGTTGCTCCAAATCCGTGCGCTTGAGAATCTCCTGCCAGAGCTCCTCGTCGAGCGGAATCGAAGCCAAGAACAGCATCTTCTCGTCCTTCCGCCGTATGGCCTCCAGGGCTTCCTGCCTCAAGCTGTCCTCGCTTTCCATCGTCTTTTTTTCGGCAATTTAGCTTCGCGGAGCGATATTTCCAAACCCTTGCCGCAGCTCCCCGCCCGCTCAGGAGCGCATCTTGATGAACTTGGTCACGTCGTAGCCGATGCAGAGGACGTGGCGGATCTGGCCAAACTCGTCCTTGACGGGGGTGAAGATTTCCTCGAACCAGTAGAAGCGCTCGTTGTAGAACTTCTTGAAGAGGCGCTGCATGGGCTCGCCCTTGCGGAGCTTGCTCCACATGAGGTCGATTTCCTCGAGGTCCTCCTCGTCGATGTCGATGAAGTCTCGGAAATGCTTGCCGACGAACTGCTCGCGGGGGACCTTGAGGACGCGCTCGACGTGCTCGCTGACCTTGATGACCTCGCCGGAGGGGGTGTAGTCGATGGTGAAGAGGTTCTCGTTGATGAGGCTCTGGAAGACAGAAAGCTCGCGTTCCTTCCGGGCCGATTCCTCCTGGGTTGCCTGGAGCTCCTCCATGTTCTGGCGCATCTCCTCTTCCTGCGAGGCGAGCTCCTCCGACTGCTTCTTGGATTCCTCGAGCAGCCGCGCGGTTCGGATGTTGACCTTGACGGTGGCCAGGGTTGCGGCGATGGTCTGGGCGATCTGCTCGACGAACTGGACCTGGTAGGGCTCGAAGTTGGCGAGCGCGGCCAGCTCGACCACGCCATAGAGCTGCCCGTTGTGCTGGAGGGGCACCACGAGGATGGCCCTGGGGGCTGCCTGCCCGAGGCCGGACTCGAGGTAGAGGTAGTCGGGCGGGATCTCGGTCAGGTGGATGGTCTTGCGCTCGAGGGCGCAGATGCCGGCCAGGCCCTCACCGAGATCGACCTGGCGGCGCAAGAACTTGCGCTGGTCGTAGGCGAAGGTGGCCACCATGTCGAGCTGTGGCTCCCGCTCCTCGGCGTCCTGGAGGATGAACATGCCGCCCTGGTGTGCGTCGAGGTACTTGACCAGGTTCTTGAGGACGTTGTGCGAGAGCCTCTCGACGTCGTCGTTGTACTCTCGGAGCAGGGTGCTGAACTTGGCCACGCCCTCGGTGTTCCAGTTTCGGCGGCGGTCCTCCTCGCGCCGGGCGAGCTGGTCCCTCTGGGCCTTGTTGAGGCTGTCCTTCATCTCCTGGAGGGAGGCGCCCAGGTCGTCGAACTGGCCGAGGGTGCGGAGCTCGACGTCGAGCTCGCCGCGGCCGATGGCGCTGGCGAACTCGGACTTCTGGCGCAGGCTGTCCACGAAGGTGTTCAGGGACTTGAGCATGTCGGTTATCTCGTCGTCGCTCTGCAGCTTGAACTTCTGGGGCATGGCTCCGGTGGCCAGTTGTCGGACGAACTCGTGGACTCGCCCGAGCGGATGTCTGACGGCCCGCAAGATGGAATAGAGGATGGCCAGGGCCACCAGGATGGCCACCAGCAAGGCGATGAACATGCCCAGGCGGGCGTCCCGCACCCGCTGTTCGAGCAGGTCGGCGACCTCCTGGCTGCATTCGGCCATCAACTGCTGGGAGATGAGGAAGCCTTCGGCCACCTGTCCGCGGTAGCCCTCGGTGGCTTGCAGGCCGATGGCCTTGTCCTTGTTGAAAAGGCGTTGCGAGATTTCGGAGAAGCCGGAGAAGCCCGTGGCCAGCTTCATGCGCAGGTCGGAGTCGATGCTGCCGATGGCGGCGGACGACCCGGCGCCGGGCAAGGGGGCCTGGCCGATGGGGTCCAGCTCCTGGGCGATTCCCTCGAAGGGGGCCTGTGCGGGTTCCTCGATCGCCTGCTCTGGCGGGTCGAGGCCGAAGTCGAGTGCGGCGGTGTCAGCGGACCAGTCGGGGAGCTCCTGTGCCAGGAGGATTTCCTCGCGGTAGGTCTCGCAGAGGCGGGAGATCTCGGACTGGTTCTCCTTGCTGCGGCGCAGGAGGTACTGGTGGGCGGCCGAACGCAGGTTGGCGACCATCTCGACGACCTGCGGCTCGCCGGTCTGCTCGGCCAGGGAGGCCAGCTCGGCGGCGTAGTCGTTGAGCTCGCCCTCGATGCCGTGGCTGAGCAGCCCGCGCTCGCGGACGGCTCTGGCCAGGGACTCGAAGCTCTGGGCGTAGGCCCACATCTGGTCTTCGAGCAGGTCGATCTTCTCGCGGAGCGAGGCGGCCTCGTCGGTCGCGAGGATGGGCGCCTGGGCGATCTGCCCTATGATGGCCAGGGAGTTGGAGTGGTGCTGGCGGACCATCTCGAAGGCCTCGCTGTACCCGTCCTTGTAGTAGTTGAGGTCGTAGATGTCCACCAGGAGGAACCGCATGTCGGCCTGCCTCATTCGGGCCATTTCGAGGGAGACCTTGTCCAGGGGCAAGGAAAGCCTGGCCAGCCGCGAGGCTCGGCTCTGGAAAAAGAGGAAGACCAGGGCCATGGACACGAAGAGCAGGGTGATGGCCACCATCGCCGCGCTCATCTTGAACCGGAGCGAGGAGAAGTGCTTCTTCCATTCAGAAAAGGGCTTCCAGATCCATTTCATGCTAGGGGAATCGGTATGCGCGCAGGGGCTTGTGCCCCTCAAAAATACGTTTTTGCGGCGAAAGTCAAGGATTCCGACGGGGGATTATTTGTCGATCTCCTCGAAGTCCACGTCCTCGGCGGAGGACTTGTCGATGGTAGGGCGCCTGCCCTTGGGCCCCGGCGGCTCGGGCCGCAGGGGATCCGGTTCCGGGCCGGCGGCGCCGCCCATCTGGTCCATGAGGCGCTCCTGGGCCTTGCGCATGGCCCGGCGCAGCAGCCAGGGCACCAGTTCGCGGAAGATGAGCCGGAGACCGAAGACCACCAGCAGGAGGATGGCCAGGTTTCGGATGAATTCCATAGTGGGGAGGTTTTGGGACGAAAAACGGAAGCTGCCTTCAATAGGCCCGCACGCTCGGGTCCACGCGGCGCGACCAGGCGTCGATGCCGTCGCGCAGGTTGACCAGGTTGGTCCAGCCCAGCTTGGCGAAGTGCCGAGCCAGGTTCAGGCTGCGCACCCCGTGGTGGCAATAGACCACCACCGGCCGCGAGCGGTCCAGCTCCGCCGAGCGGCTGGTCAGCAGGTCGAACATCGGGATGTGCAGGCTCGGCTCGATCCGGCAGAGCGCCCGCTCGTAGTCCTCGCGGATGTCCAGCAGCACGAAGTCCTGGCCCGAAGAGAGCATCCCATGCAGCTCTTCCACAGTGATTTCCTTGATTTCCATGCGCGTCGCGTTTTTGGGTTCGTATCGACCCGCAAGATAGCACTTTGGGACGAATCCCACCGCGGCTGACATATTGCCATGCGAAAAGTGGGCCTGTCGGAAATATTGTCATCCCGAAAAGACGAATAGAAGGCAAAAAGGCAGGGAAATGCCCCCGCGGGGCATCGGCACGCGGTTTGAAAATCCTCTTCCAGACAAGTCAATCTTGCAAAAACAAATTCAACCAACACATAAACAGGAGGACACTATCATGTTCACATCCAAATTCATCTGGCCCGAGTTCATGGACGAAATCTTCGGCAAGGACTTCGCCCAAGGCGTCAACCAACTGGCCATGCGCCGCGAACCTTTCTACAACCTCTACGAGCGCGAGGACAGCTTCGTGATCGAGATCGCCGCCCCGGGGCTCGACAAGGGCGACTTCCGCATCGACCTCAACGACAAGGCCCTGGCCATCAGCGCCAGCAAGCCCGCGCCCGAGCAAGGCCCGCGCTACATCCGCCGCGAGTTCGACTTCTCGAGCTTCAGGCGCGTCTTCAACCTCTCCGACCAAATCGACACCGAGGCCATCGCCGCCAAGCACGAGAACGGCGTCCTGCGCGTCAGCCTGCCCAAGCGCTCGGAGCAGAAGCCCAAAGGCCCGCAGAACATCAACATCGTCTGACCCAACTAAATCTTTTGTCGAACCCCTAATAAACAGGAGGACCCTACCATGATCACCCGCTTCAGAGACAACAGCTACTTCCCCAGCCTCGTGGAAGACTTCTTCGGCAAAGACTGGCTCAGCCTGCCCTTCGGCAACAAGACCGGCGTGAGCGTGCCCGCGGTCAATGTCAGGGAGACCAACGACGGATTCCACATCGAGGTGGCCGCCCCGGGCCTGGCCAAGGACGACTTCAAGATCGACCTGGAGAACAACGTCCTGACCATCTCGTCCGAGAGGGAGATGTCCGAGCAGCACAAAGGCGACAACCTCATGCGCCGCGAGTTCTGCTACTCCAGCTTCACCCGCTCGTTCACCCTGCCCGACGTCATCGACCCGGAGCAGATCCAGGCCCGCCACGAGAACGGCATCCTCTTCATCGAGATCCCCAAGCGCGAGGAAGCCAGGAGGAAAGGCCCTCGCCAGATCGCCATCGACTGAGCCTCGGCCCCAATGGCCTTGACGAAAGGGTCGCCCGCACGACGGGCGGCCCTTTTCGTCTCCGCCCCGGGCTGTTCAGATCGGGGGGATGAGTTTTCAAGCCATGCTTCAAGTCAATTCTTTTTTTTGTTGATTTTCAAAAATATAAACGGAAATATTCAATCTGGAATCCCATCGGCGGCAGACCGGCAGGACGCCAGGGCCTTCGCGATGGGCTGCGAAATCGCTAACTTGGCAGCGAACCATCGGCCCAGGCCCCGGCCCAAGCCCCAACACGCGCCGCCATGAACCGACTCTACATCGTGCCCACGCCCATCGGCAACCTCGAGGACATCACCCTCCGCGCCCTGCGGGTGCTCAAGGAGGTCGATTTCGTGCTCGCGGAAGACACGCGCAACACGTCCTTCCTGCTCAAGCACTTCCAGATCGAGAACATCCTGCTCTCGCACCACAAGTTCAACGAGCACAAGACCGTCGAGCAGATCGCCCAGCGCATCGCCAACGGGCAGAGCGGCGCGCTGGTCTCCGACGCCGGCACGCCCGGCATCTCCGACCCCGGCTTCCTGCTGGTGCGCACCTGCCTCGAGCAGGGCGTGCCCGTGGAGTGCCTGCCCGGCGCCACGGCCTTCGTCCCCGCCCTGGTCAACTCGGGCCTGCCCACCGACCGATTCGCCTTCGAGGGATTCCTGCCGCCGAAGAAGGGCCGCCTCACCCGCCTGAAGGCCCTGGCCGGCGAGCCCAGGACGATGGTCTTCTACGAGGCCCCGCATCGCCTGCTCAAGGCCCTGGCCGAGCTGGCCGAGCACCTGGGCCCCGACCGCCGGGCAAGCCTCTCGCGCGAGATCTCCAAGCGCCACGAGGAGACCTTCCGAGGCAGCCTGGCCGAGCTCCTGGCCGAGTTCGAGGCCCGCGAGGCCATCAAGGGCGAGATCGTGCTGGTGGTCGAAGGCAAGGAGCCCGCCAAGAAGCCGAAGAAGCGCTACAACGAGGAAGACGACGAACAGGAAGAACAGGACGACCAGGACTGAGCGGCCCTTCCCGGACCACCGCGCCGCCCGCGTCTTGGAGGCCAAGGCGAACGGCTTGTTCGTTTGTTGTTGTGAAAACCCTGGGCTAGGACAAAAGGGCAACTGAAGGTTGTTGATTTCCAGCTATTTGTCATCGTCCTTCCCTCCAATCCCTGCCCTTGGCGTCCGTTTCCACCAAGATGCCCCAAGGACCAAACGCTCTGATGAAATCTTCGGATCGTGCTCGGACATCGAGCAAAAAATCCGAAAAAGGGATACCCCGCGAACCAATCTCGCCCAACTGCGTAAAATCGCACATTGGGTTTTCTTATTTTTAAAAGCAATTCACCAAGCCAACCGACCATGATCACGATCAAGGAAAACGCGTTCAAGAAGATCGAGCTTGACCCGGGCAGCTCGATCTTCATGTACCACTGGAAAGCCACCACCGGGGAAATGACAGTTGACCAGTTCATGGCCGAGAGCATGGACCTTCTGGACACTTACCTCCAGCATGGCACGCGCTCGGTCTTGGCAGTCGATTTCGATTTCAGGTTTCCCATCGAGCCCGAGCTGCAGACCCAGGCCAACGCGCTCCTGCTGTCCAAGCTCAACGGCACCAATTTGCGCAAGTTCGCCCACGTCATCAGCGGCGAGCTCATCACGCAGTTGAGCGTCGAGCAGCTTTTCGAAGAGAATGAAGCGAAGACCTACGCCGACCGCTACTTCGAGGATCGGGAGGCCGCGCTCGACTGGTGCCGGCGTTGAGGCGGTGGCTCAAGGGCGCAGCGCCTGAAGGTTGACGAGCAGCCCTCCGGGCGTGGCGCAGGGCTGGCCTGCCCACTGGTTGAGGAAGCGGTCGAGGGCCTGGACGGTGGGGAAGGGCCCGACCATGACCTTGTGCAGCGGCCTGACGGGGCGTTCGTCCACGAAGACCAGGGCCATGTGGCGGGGCATGAGGGCCCGGAGGTGCCGCTCGAGGTGGTACGGCTCGGCGTAGGCGGCCAGTTGCCAGGCGTAGCCTTCGAGGGGCAGGGCCTCCATGTCGGCGTTGAGCAGGATGCCCCGCTGCCGCAGCATGGCGTCCTGGAGGTGGGCGAAGGCGTCGGCTGGGGCGGGCGCAGTTGCTGGGGTGGCCGCGTTGGCCGTGGCGGGCGCGGCCCGGGGCGGCTCGGCGGCAGGGGCGCTGGTGTTGGGGCGGCTGGCGGGCGGCGCGGCGGTCTGTCGGTCGGCCAGCGCGGCTCGCCCGGGGCTTTCGAGCACGCGCAGGCTGACGGCCGCGAGGCCCTTGCGCTCCATGTCGAGGGCTTGCGCGGCGGCGCGGCTGAGGTCGATGACGCGGCCTTTGATGAAGGGCCCGCGGTCGTTGACCCGCACGATGACGCTCTTGCCGTTGTCGAGCCGGGTGACCTCGACCAGGCTGTTGAAGGGCAGGCTCTTGTGGGCGGCCGTCATTTCGCTCTGGCGGAAGGTCTCGCCGTTGGAGGTGGTCTTGCCGTCGAACCAGTCGTGGTAGAATGAGGCGGTTCCGGTTTCGTGTTGGCTTTTGGCCGCGGTAGCCATCATGCCGAGCAGGATCAGGAGTGTGGCGGTCTGGCGGTTCATGCTTTTGCGGATCTTTTTTGTGGGGCTCGGAAGTGTCATGGCAAAACAAAAAGCCCTGCCAAGTTAGGGCAGGGCCGTTGTTATGCAAAATTTTTGTTTCCTGGCGTCATTTGACGTAGGTCTCGGCGGTGTGGTTTTCGAGGACTTCCACTGTAACGGGCATGAGCCCGCGGCGTACCAGGCCGATGCGTTCGGCGGCTGCCTTGCTCAGGTCAATGACCCGGCCTCTGGTGAAAGGGCCTCTGTCTGTTATGGTTACGACAACGGAAGAGCTTCCGTCTGGGGCATAGACCCTTACAAGCGTGCCGAAAGGGAGGGTTTTGTGCGCTGCCGTCAATTCCGCCTGGCGAAAGGTCTCGCCGCTCGCGGTTCTTCTTCCCTCGTAGTAGTCGCTGTAGTACGAAGCCACCCCGTATTCTGTTTGGCTGAAGGCGGACAGGCTCGCGAACAACAGTGCCACAATTGCAAAAAACCTTTTCATAAGAATGGATGTATTGGTTGAACAATGCACCGCAAATTTACTATTTGTCTGATTACTAGCATTAAGTTCGGGACTAATTCTGCTGTTTAACATAACCCAACTTGGAAATCGTAACTTACAAATCATTGAATACCAGGCATTGGCTTTTATAAAATTGCAATTAGGTAACTACGTACTTTTGTT